>CAYLTW010000061.1:0-16721 GCA_964386735.1 uncultured Woeseiaceae bacterium | reverse complement strand
ATTGACGGGCAACTGCAAGCCGTGCTCGATAAAAGCGGAGTTGAGGCGATTGCCCTGGCGGCAATCGCCTACGAGCCGGTTTGGGCGATCGGCACTGGAATGACCGCAACGCCGGAGCAGGCCCAGGACGTTCATCGCCATATTCGCGGCGTGCTGGAAGCGCAAGATGAGGATGTGGCTGCAGGCCTGCAGATACTGTACGGCGGCAGCGTGAAAGGAGACAATGCGGCGGGCCTGTTTGGCATGCCTGATATAGACGGCGGGCTGATTGGCGGTGCGTCGCTGAAAGCGGCGGATTTCCTCGCGATAGTCGGGGCGGCCGCCACACTTTGAGGTCGAAATGGATACGATGCAAAAAACCGTACTGATCGGACACACGCTGATTGCCGTGTTAATTATCGCGCTCGTGCTTTTGCAACGCGGCAAAGGCGCCGATGCCGGCGCAGCGTTCGGTGCGGGTGCCTCCGGTACGGTTTTCGGCGCACGCGGTTCGTCGAGCTTCTTCTCGAGAGCGACCGCAATTCTGGCGACAGCGTTTTTCGCCAGCAGCCTGACACTGGCCTACCTGAGTAGTCAGCGCACGGATGGCCCGACGAGCCTGCTCGAAAGCGCAACACCTTCTGAACCTGCAATTGAAGTGGGTCCGGTCGATGACGAAGAGGCGCCAGTTGGCGCATCTGGCGCGGACGAGTTGCCCTCTTTGGATGATGCGGCGCCTGTCGATGATGAGCCCGTGCCCGCAGATGAGCTTCCGGCCGTGGGCGAAGGCGACTAGATCCCCCGGTTTTCATAGGTACGAACAGCGCTCTGGTGGTGGAATTGGTAGACACGCTGTCTTGAGGGGGCAGTGGCGCAAGCCGTGCGAGTTCGAGTCTCGCCCAGAGCACCAATTTCTTTTACAATGTCGCGCTGATTTCAAAGACGCATTCTGCGTCATCAATGCAGGCTAAAATGCTACAAGAATACATACCTGTTCTGATCTTTCTGGGTGTCGCCTTCGGGATCGGATTAGTGCTTCTCGGGCTTGGTTTCCTGATCGGGCGGGGCGGCAAGGATGACGCAAAACTCTCACCCTACGAATGCGGTTTTGAGGCCTTCGATGATTCGCGCATGAAATTCGATGTGCGCTATTACCTCGTCGCCATTCTATTCATTATTTTCGATCTCGAAATCGCGTTCCTGTTGCCGTGGGCTGTGTCTCTCGATGCCGTCGGAACGTTCGGCCTCGTCGCAATGGGCATTTTCCTCGGGGTTTTGGTCGTCGGCTTTATTTATGAATGGAAGAAAGGGGCCCTCGAGTGGGATTAGCGGCTGCCGCAGACAACAGCACACCGAACGCTGACAGTGCCGAAGGCGGCCTGGCGGGAGCCACGGCTGCCGGTGGCAGCCTGCAGGAGAAAGGATTTGTCGTAACCAGTGTTGATGCTGTCATGAACTGGGCACGAACCGGCTCGCTTTGGCCGATGACCTTTGGTCTTGCCTGTTGTGCCATCGAAATGATGCAGGCTGGCGCATCGCGCTACGACCTTGACCGTTTCGGAATTATTTTCCGGCCAAGTCCCCGGCAATCCGACTGCATGATCGTTGCGGGCACGCTCACGAACAAGATGGCGCCGCCGCTTCGCAAGGTTTACGACCAGATGGCGGAGCCGCGATGGGTGGTTTCGATGGGATCGTGTGCGAACGGCGGAGGCTACTACCATTATTCGTACTCGGTCGTCCGTGGCTGCGATCGCATCGTGCCCGTCGATGTCTATGTCCCGGGCTGCCCGCCAACGGCCGAAGCCCTGATTTACGGGCTGCTACAACTGCAAAACAAGATTCGTCGCACGAGCACAATAGCCAGGTAAGCAATTCGAAGATGAGTGATCGATACGAGGCATTGGCTGCTCGGATAGACGAGCGGTTCGGGGAACAAATGACACGCGTTGACTCGACGTGCGGAGAGCTTTGCTATGAAGTTGCCAAAGCCGATCTTATCGAGATTGCCACAGCGCTTCGAAATGAAGCGGATTTCGGCTTCGAGATGCTCATGGATGTCTGCGGCGTCGACTACCTGAGTTTTGGCACCGACGAGTGGGATACAAGTGATGCAACCGGCACCGGATTTAGCCGCGGCGTCGAGCGCGACCCGGTCATTCTCGATGAGTCGGAGCAGTTCGATGAGCGTCGTTTTGCTGTCGTCTACCACCTGCTCTCATTGCAGCACAACGCGCGCTTGCGCCTGCGCGTGTTCACCGGGACGGATAACCCGCCCGTTGTTAAATCGGTTGTCGATATCTGGAACAGCGCAAACTGGTTCGAGCGCGAAACTTTTGATCTGTTCGGAATTCTCTTTGAGGGCCACCCGGATCTGCGCAGAATTCTGACTGACTACGGCTTCATCGGTCATCCTTTCCGCAAGGACTTCCCGCTCATAGGCAACGTTGAGGTTATTTATGACCCCGACAAGGGTCGGGTCGCCTATCAGCCGGTGAGTATCGAGCCACGAACGCTCGTGCCACGCGTTATCAGGGACGATAATCGCTACTCGGCAGGTCTCAAGGAGAATGCGGATGGCTGAGATCCAGAACTACACGATGAACTTTGGCCCGCAGCATCCAGCCGCGCACGGCGTGCTGCGCCTGGTCCTCGAGATGGACGGCGAAGTCATACAAAAAGCTGATCCGCACATCGGTTTGCTGCATCGCGCGACCGAAAAACTCGCCGAATCGAAGCCGTACAATCAAAACATCGGATACATGGATCGACTCGACTATGTGTCGATGATGTGTAACGAGCACAGCTACGTGCTGGCGATTGAAAAGCTGCTCGGCATTGAAGTGCCGGAGCGGGCGCAATACATACGCGTCATGTTCGACGAGGTCACGCGAATTCTCAATCACCTGATGTGGCTGGGCGCGCACGGGCTCGACATAGGCGCGATGACGGTTTTCCTGTATTGCTTCCGTGATCGTGAAGACCTCATGGATTTGTACGAGGCCGTAACCGGAACGCGCATGCACGCCACGTACTACCGGCCAGGCGGCGTTTATCGGGACCTGCCGGCGGCCATGCCAAAGTACCAGGAGTCGAAGTTTCGCAAGAAAAAGGACCTCAAGCGCCTGAACAAAGCGCGCGAAGGGTCGGTACTCGACTTTATCGAGGCATTTACAGACAAATTTCCGGGCTGCGTCGACGAGTACGAAACGCTGCTTACGGACAATCGCATCTGGAAACAGCGCACGGTAAACATTGGAGTGGTTTCACCCGAACGCGCCATGCAGCTGGGTTTTTCAGGGCCGATGCTGCGAGGTTCCGGCGTCGAATGGGATCTTCGCAAGAAGCAACCCTACGAAGTGTATGACCGCATGGATTTCGATATTCCGGTCGGTCTAAATGGCGATTGTTACGACCGCTATCTCGTTCGGGTCGAAGAATTTCGTCAGTCCAACCGAATCATCAGGCAATGCGTCAAGTGGTTACGCGAAAACCCGGGGCCGGTCATGGCCGATGACCACAAAATAGCCGCGCCAAGTCGTGTCGAAATGAAAGACGGCATGGAATCGATGATTCATCATTTCAAGTTGTTTAGCGAGGGATATTGCGTGCCTGCTGGTGAGGCTTACGCGGCTATCGAACACCCGAAGGGTGAGTTCGGTGTGTACCTGATTTCTGATGGCGCGAACAAACCCTACCGGGTGAAAATTCGCGCTGCGGGTTTCGCGCATCTCTCTGCCATGGCGGAGATGGTCGAGGGCCACATGCTTGCCGATGTCGTCGCCGTCATCGGAACTCAGGACATCGTCTTCGGCGAGGTGGATCGATGAGTGATGCAGTAGTCCTTTCCAGGCACGTCAAAGACGAAATTGAGCACTGGAAAGCGCGTTTTCCGGCAGATCGGCAGCGCTCGGCCGTCATTGCCGCGCTGCATGCAGTGCAGCACGAGGGAAGCGGCTACCTTAGCGCTGAGCAAATGAACGCTGTCGCCGAATATCTCGATTTGCCGTCGATCCAGGTATACGAGATCGCGATGTTTTATTCGATGTTCGAGACCAGGCCGGTTGGGCGCCATAACATCTCTATATGTACCAATGTATCGTGCATGCTTCGCGGCGCCGATGATATTGTCGAACATGTCGAGAAAAAACTCGGCATCAAGCTTGGCGAGAGTACGCAAGACGGTCGCATCTACCTGAAGCGCGAAGAGGAGTGCCTTGCGGCTTGCTGCGGTGCGCCGATGATGATGGTCGACCACAAGTATCACGAAAACCTGACGAAAGAGCAGGTTGATGAAATACTGGACAAGCTGGACTGATGGCCCACAAACAGAATCTCGTTTGCTTCAAGACCCTTGGGTCAGATGAACCGCACACGCTAGCGACCTATGAGAAGCACGATGGCTACAAAGTCTGGCGGCGAATTCTCGCAGGCGAACTGACGCCGGCGCAGATCATCGACGAAGTCAAAGCATCCGGTCTGCGAGGGCGTGGTGGCGCCGGATTCCCGACCGGATTGAAATGGAGCTTCATGCCCAGGTCCGATGTGCAAAAGTACCTCGTCTGTAATTCGGACGAGTCGGAACCAGGCACCTGTCACGACCGCGACATTCTGCGCTACAACCCGCATTCCCTGATCGAGGGCATGGCAATTGCAGGCTACGCGATGGGCGCGACCGTCGGCTACAACTACATTCGCGGCGAGTTCATCGATGAACCAGTGCCGCGTTTCGAGGCTGCTGTCAAAGAAGCTTGCGAAGCAGGACTGCTGGGCAAGAATATTCAAAAATCCGGCATCGATTTCGAGTTGCACACGTTCGTCGGCGCGGGCGCGTATATCTGTGGCGAGGAAACGGCGTTGCTCGAATCGCTTGAGGGCAAGCAGGGCAAGCCGCGCTTCAAGCCACCGTTCCCGGCCGGTTTTGGTCTCTACGGCAAACCGACGACGATTAACAACACTCAAAGCCTTGCCAGCGTACCCATGATCATGCACAAGGGCGGGGCGTGGTTTGCGAGCCTCGGGCCTGCAGATTCCGGTGGTACGGCGCTTTTTTCGGTATCCGGGCACGTTGCAAGGCCCGGCAACTACGAGTTGCCGATGGGAATTCCGTTTGCGGATCTCCTTGAGATCGCCGGCGGCGTTCTCGGTGACCGCAAGTTGAAGGCGGTTATTCCGGGCGGCTCGTCGACCCGCGTTCTGCCCCGCGACATCATCATGGAATGCACAATGGACTACGGCTCGTTGCAGGCGGCTGGTTCGTCATTCGGAACGGGTGCGGTCATGGTCATGGATGAGACGACCTGTATGGTGAAGGTATTGCGCCGCATTGCAAGGTTCTACATGGCGGAGTCCTGCGGGCAGTGTACGCCGTGTCGCGAAGGCACCGGCTGGATGTACCGCATGTTGACACGCATCGTTGAGGGGCGTGGCGAGGAAGCCGACCTCGACAGATTATTCGAAGTGGCGAACAAGATTGAAGGACATACGATCTGCGCCCTGGGCGATGCCGCTGCCTGGCCCGTGCAGAGTTTTCTGGAGCACTACAGACACGAATTTGAATACATGGTTGAAAATCAGGGTCGCAGTATCGTCCATGGCGCTACCGATGTTGCCGCATAAGACATGAGTGACGACATCGTAAACATTGAAGTGAACGGTAAGCCGGTCGAGGCCAGGAAGGGCCAGATGGTCATCGAGGTCACGGACAGGATCGGCGCCTACATTCCGCGCTTCTGTTACCACGAGAAACTGAGCATCGCGGCGAACTGCCGCATGTGTCTCGTCGAGATTGAAAAAGCGCCGAAGCCGATGCCAGCCTGTGCGACGCCTGTGGGTGAGGGTATGAAGATATTCACCCGGTCGCCAAATGCGATCGCCGCTCAGAAAGCGACGATGGAGTTTCTGCTGATCAACCACCCGCTGGATTGCCCGATCTGCGACCAGGGTGGCGAATGCGAATTGCAGGATCTGGCAGTAGGCTACGGTCGCGACGTGTCCCGGTACAACGATGGTAAACGCGTTGTCAAAGACAAGGACATCGGCCCACTCGTATCCACCGACATGACGCGCTGCATTCATTGCACGCGTTGCATTCGTTTCGGCGAAGAAATCTCGGGCTTGCCGCAGCTCGGCACGATCGAACGCGGCGAAAATATGAAGATAAGCACCTATATTGAGAGCAACGTTGATCACGAAATGTCGGCGAACATAATCGACCTGTGTCCCGTCGGTGCACTTAATAACAAACCCTATCGATACAGCGCTCGCGCCTGGGAAATGATGCAGCTCGCGACGGTCTCACCGCACGATTGCGTTGGCAGCAACCTGTACGCACACGTGTTGCGTGGCACGGTAAAGCGCGTGGTACCGCGTGACAACGAAAGTATCAACGAAGCATGGATTTCGGACAGGGATCGATTCAGCTACGAGGCTATCTATTCAGGCGACCGTCTCGCGGCGCCACGAGTGAAGGAAAGCGGCGAATGGCGGGAGATCAGCTGGGATGAAGCGCTGTCCAAAGCAGCCGATGCTCTGAGCGGTGCCGATGCCGACAAGATTGGGTTTCTTGCATCGCCTGGCGTCACGGTCGAAGAAGCGCATCTCGTCGTAAGACTCGCGGATCATCTCGGTACGAATAACCTCGATCACCGAATTTCGCGGCGGGATTTCACGGATCAGGCAAACGACCCGCTATTTCCGTGGCTCGGTTGTGATATCGCAGACATCGAAGAACAAGATGCGATCTTCGTCGTCGGCTCGAATATTCGACGTGAAGCGCCGATTCTGGCACACCGCATACGCAAAGCGGCGCTCACCGGCGCCAGCGTCAGTTTCGCGAGCGGCAGCGAGCACGAGTATTTCTTCGACGTCGCGCAAAGTCTGTCCGGTTCTGGTCTCGCGGAGATGCTGGCCGGTGTCGCGATCGCGGCGGCCGGCGATAAGGCCTTGCCCGCGTCAATCGCTGATATTTGCAGCGGCGTCAAATCCGGGGATGCGCACTCGGCAATTGCCAAATCACTGGCTGATGCGGATGACGCGCTGATACTTCTCGGTAACGTTGCCGGACGGCATCATGCGTACTCTGCCGTTCGCGCGCTCGCAGCGGCAATCGCTGCATTGACCGGAGCGAAGCTCGGCACTGTTTCGGAGGGTGCCAACAGCGCCGGCGCACATCTCGCCGGCTTGTTGCCACATCGCGGGCAGGGCGGCAAAGCTCGTTCCAGTACTGGTTTGAACGCGTCGTCGATGCTGGACAATTCGCTTGACGTCGTCGTGCTGGTCAACGTCGAGGCGGATGCCGACCTGCATGCCACCGTGGACGTAGCTGAAAAACTGGCGAAACAGGCTTTCGTTGTCGCGCTCACACCGTTTGTTTCCGATGCATTGCTTGAAACGTCTGATTTGCTGTTGCCAATCGGTACGTTTGCTGAGACCTCGGGTACCTACGTCAACGTTGCAGGAACGTGGCAGAGTTTTGCCGGCATTGCGAATCCGGTTGGACAGGCGCGGCCCGCATGGAAGGTGCTGAGAGTCATTGGCAACCTGGTCGACGCCCCTGACTTTGACTACGTTGCGAGCGAAGACGTCCGCGATGAAATTCTTTCGAAATTGGGGGATGTCGAGCCCGTCATGATGGTTGCGGGGAACACGAGAATCGCGAAGCCCGGCGATGAAGATTCGCCGGAATCCGAGATCGATACACCGCTGTACTCGGTCGACGGAATGGTGCGGCGCGCGAACGCACTGCAACTGACTGCCGAGGCGCGGCGCGCAAGGGATAACGACTAATGGCGGAATACCTGCCTCAGTTCGTTATCAATGCCTGGGAGTGGGGCCTTGCGTTGTTTTTTTCCTTGCCGCCGCTGATCCAGTACCTGACGATTACGACCTGGAAAATCCTGTTCGTGACGATAAGCGTAATTCTCGTCGTCGCGTTCTCGACCTATTTTGAACGCAAAGTCATAGGCAGTATGCAGGATCGCGTCGGGCCAAATCGGGTCGGCCCGCTTGGCCTTGGTCAGCCATTCGCGGATGTCATCAAACTTCTGATCAAGGAAGTCATCGTACCGGCCCAGTCGAACAAGTTTCTGTTTGTGATAGCACCGTTGCTGTCACTCGGCCCTGCCCTGGCGACGTGGGCCGTCATGCCGCTGCACCCGGGTTTTGTCATAGCCGATATCAATGCCGGTGTGTTGTATGTCCTTGCGCTGACGTCGGTCGGCGTATACGGCATCCTCCTGGCGGGATGGGCAACCAATTCCAAGTATGCGTTCCTTGGCGCCATGCGCTCGGCGGCGCAAGTCGTTGCTTATGAAATCGCGATGGGTTTTGCACTGGTTGGCGTACTCATGGCCAGCGGCAGCATGAACCTGGGTAAGATCGTCGCGGCACAGGCCGGCGGATTCAGCCAGTGGTTCCTGATCCCGCTGTTTCCGATGTTTCTTGTTTACTGGATCTCGGGTATTGCGGAGACCAACCGTGCGCCGTTCGATGTTGCCGAGGGTGAGTCGGAGATAGTCGCCGGTTTCCACGTCGAATACTCCGGCGTTGCGTTCGCGATGTTTTTCCTCGCCGAATACGCAAACATGGTCCTGATCTCGGGACTGGCCGCAGTCTTCTTCCTCGGCGGCTGGGCGTCACCGTTCGAGGGCTGGACGTTTCTGGCAGGAACGCCGCTCGCAATTTTGGCCGCGCCAGGCTTCGGCTGGCTGTTCGTCAAGATCTGCTTCTTCATGTATTCACTTTTCTGGTATCG
This sequence comes from uncultured Woeseiaceae bacterium, assembly GCA_964386735.1. Taxonomy (GTDB): domain Bacteria; phylum Pseudomonadota; class Gammaproteobacteria; order Steroidobacterales; family Woeseiaceae; genus UBA1847. Next base: position 7,987 of record CAYLTW010000061.1, on the reverse strand, counting down.
CGCGACGTTTCCGCGTTATCGCTATGACCAGATCATGCGTCTGGGGTGGAAGATTTTTCTTCCCGTCACGATCATCTGGATTGCCGTCGAGGGCGTGATGGCGTGGTTACGAGTCGGCCCGTGGGCCGGTCTGGGCGGGTAATAACAGGTTTCGCTATGAATCGAGCAATCAGCTACATCAAGACTTTTGCGCTGTGGGAATTGCTGCAAGGACTATCGGTAACTCAGCGTTATTTCTTTAAGAAAAGCGTAACGATCAGCTATCCCGAAGAGAAAACGCCACAGTCCTACCGTTTTCGCGGGTTGCATGCGCTTCGCAGGTATCCGAACGGCGAGGAGCGCTGTATCGCGTGCAAACTCTGCGAGGCTGTTTGCCCGGCACTTGCGATTACGATCGAATCGAATGTCGGTGAAGACGGAACACGCCGTACATCGCGCTATGACATCGATTTGTTCAAATGCATATATTGTGGCTTCTGCGAGGAAGCCTGCCCGGTTGATGCCATTGTAGAAACCCGCATTCACGAGTACCACATGGAAGCGCCTGGCGAGAACATAATGACGAAGGATAAATTGCTGGCTGTCGGCGACAAGTACGAGGCAATGATTTCAGCGGACAAGGCGGCGGACGCGCCTTACCGGTAGGAACTTAAGATGCTATTCCAGGCCATAATATTTTATGTTTTCGCAACGGTGCTGATCGGTGCCGCGATTGGTGTCGTATTTTCCCGTAATCCGGTGCACTCGGTGATGTTTCTTGTGCTGAGTTTTTTCCAAAGTGCAGTACTCTGGTTATTGGCCGAAGCCGAGTTCCTTGCCATGGTACTCATAATCGTCTACGTCGGCGCCGTCATGGTGTTATTCCTTTTCGTCATCATGATGCTCGAGGTGAACATCGAGGCAGTCAAACGCGGATTCGACCGCTACGCGCCCCTGGCCTTGACAGTCGCGTTGATCATGGTCGTCGAGTTGTTTCAGTTGATCTGGATAAACCGCAGGGATGGCAGTTTGCGTATGTTTAGCCCAAACCCGGAGGGCTATAACAACACCAAGGCTCTGGGTGCGGTCCTGTATACGGAGCATGTTTACGCATTTGAGATTGCCGCAGTTATATTGCTGCTCGCGATTGTCGCAGCGATTACGCTGACGTTGCGCAAGCGCCCCGGGCTCAAACGGCAGAATATTGCGGCACAGGTCGCCGTTCGTGCGAAAGACCGGATTCGACTGGTAAAGATGGATGCGGAGAAGAAGTCGTGATCGGTTTGCAGCACTACCTGACCGTGTCCGCGATGCTGTTCGTATTGAGTATCGCCGGGATTATAGTGAACCGGCGCAATCTGATTCTCCTGCTCATGTGCATCGAGTTAATGCTTTTGGCCGTAAACTTCAACTTCATCGCGTTCTCCCGATTTCTTGGCGATGAAACGGGTCAGGTTTTCGTGTTCTTCATTCTTACGGTTGCGGCTGCCGAAGCGGCAATCGGACTGGCAATTCTGGTTGTGCTGTTTCGAAACCGCCGCTCGATAAACGTTGAAGAACTCAACACGATGAAAGGCTAGTCGCGAATGCTTAACTACTACCTGACAATCGTATTGGCGCCGCTGCTAGCGGCGGTTATCGCGGGTCTGTTTGGCGGGAAGATCGGACGTGCTGGTGCGCACTGGGTAACTATTCTGGGTGTTGGCATATCGTTCGGCCTGTCGTTCGTCGTATTAAAAGAAATGTACTGGGGTGGGGCTGCTGCCGAGAACCTCAGCGTCTATACGTGGGCTGTCACGGATGGATTGCGCATGGAAGTCGGCTTCCTTGTTGACCGGCTGACGGCATTCATGATGGTTGTTGTGACGTTCGTCTCGCTCATGGTGCATATCTACACAGTCGGTTACATGAGCGATGATCCCGGCTATCAGAGATTCTTCAGCTACATTTCCTTGTTCACTTTCTCGATGCTCATGCTCGTGATGTCCAATAATTTCCTGCAGCTATTTTTCGGCTGGGAAGCAGTTGGACTGGTGTCGTACCTCCTGATCGGTTTTTGGTTCAAGAGGGAAACTGCGATCTTCGCAGGCCTGAAAGCATTCCTGGTCAACCGCGTCGGCGATTTCGGCTTCATTCTCGGCATTGCGGGCATCGTCCTGTTCACAAATTCGCTGGACTATGCGGAGGTGTTCTCGCAGGCGGGCGGAATTGCAGAGCAAAGTATCGAGGTGCTGCCCGGAACACCCTGGAATGCGATTACGGTTATTTGCATCCTGTTGTTTATCGGTGCGATGGGCAAGTCAGCGCAGGCGCCATTGCACGTCTGGCTGCCGGATTCGATGGAAGGCCCGACGCCGATTTCCGCGTTGATCCACGCCGCGACGATGGTCACAGCCGGCATCTTCATGGTTGCACGCATGTCGCCGCTGTTTGAGCTGAGTGTTACTGCGCTGGGAGTCGTGATCGTCATCGGTGCAATCACGGCGTTCTTCATGGGCTTGCTCGGCATCGTGCAAAACGACATTAAGCGCGTCATCGCATATTCGACTTTGTCGCAACTCGGCTATATGACCGTTGCGCTTGGCGCGTCAGCCTACAGCGCTGCAATATTCCACCTGATGACGCATGCTTTTTTCAAGGCCCTGCTTTTCCTCGCCGCGGGTTCGGTCATAATCGCGATGCATCATGAACAGGACATTCGCAAGATGGGCGGCGTTCGCAAGTACATGCCGATCACCTACTGGACGGCGCTTGTCGGATCGCTTGCGTTGATCGGATTTCCGGGCACGGCGGGATTTTTCTCCAAGGACCTGCTGATCGAGGCGGTCAGGGAATCGCACTGGCAGCAAACTGATCAGGTCGTTTACTGGATCGCTTACCTTAGCGTGCTGTTAGGCGTTTTCGTTACGGCGCTTTACACGTTTCGCATGTTCTTCATGGTGTTTCACGGTGAAGAACGCATGGATGCGGAGACGAAGTCGCACCTGCATGAGACGCCGTGGGTCGTCACGGTACCGTTGGTGCTGCTGGCCATACCGTCGGCAGTAATCGGTTGGTACACGGTGACGCCGGTGTTGTTCGAAAATTACTTCGGCGGCGCTATCGTCGTCGAGCACAGCCGCGATGTTCTCGCTCATATGGGCGAGAGTTGGCACGGAGGCCTGGAATTGTTGAAGCATGCGCCGAGTACGCCGGTATTATGGCTTGCGCTTGGTGGATTGGCGACGGCCTGGTTCCTGTACCTGAAGCGCCCCGAAATACCCGCTTTGATCAGGAGCAAGCTGTCCGGCCTCTACAATCTGCTGGATAACAAGTACTACTTCGATGATCTCTGGATTCGCGGTTTCGCCGGTGGTGGCCGGCGGATAGGAACGGTGCTGTCGCAGAAGGGTGATGAGTTGTTGATCGACGGTGTAATGGTGAATGGTACAGCGAACTCGGTCGCACGCCTCGCCGGCGTGGCGCGGCGCTTGCAAACCGGCTATCTGTATACCTACGCATTCGCAATGATAATTGGCCTGACGATACTTCTCGCCTGGTTAATCTGGCTCGACTAGATCAGAGACGAACATGGCTTTTAGTGAATATTTCCTAAGTATCCTGATCTGGCTGCCAGTCATCGGCGGAATCGCATTGCTCCTTATTGGCGACGATGGCGAGTATCGTTCGGCGAAGGCTGGCATCATGCGCTGGACCGCGCTGGCGGTTTCACTGCTGGTGTTCGTAGTAAGCACAGGCTTGTATTTGGGCTTCGATTCAACAACGTCGCTGATGCAGTTCGTCGAACAGGCTCCGTGGGTAGCGGCCCTCAATGCACAGTATTACCTTGGCGTCGACGGAATTTCGGCGCCGTTGATTCTTTTGACTACCTTTATAACGCCACTGGTGGTGATTGCCGGTTGGGATACGATCACATCGCGTCCGGCGCAATACTTTGCGGCGTTCCTGATACTCGAAGGCCTGATGATCGGCGTGTTTTGCGCGCTCGACGGTCTGCTGTTCTACGTATTCTGGGAATTCATGTTGGTACCGATGTTCCTGATCATCGGTGTGTGGGGCGGGCAACGCCGCATCTACGCGACATTGAAGTTTTTCCTGTACACGTTCCTCGGCTCGGTCCTGATGCTGGTCGCCTTCATCTATTTGTATATCCAGACCGGTAGCTTCGACTTGTTCGGCTGGATGGACGCACCGCTTCCAATGACCGTTCAGAAGCTTATCTTCGTCGCGTTCCTGCTCGCGTTCGCGGTTAAGGTGCCGATGTGGCCGGTGCATACATGGCTGCCCGACGCTCATGTCGAAGCGCCCACGGGCGGCTCTGTGATCCTGGCAGCGATCATGTTGAAGATGGGCGGTTACGGATTCATTCGCTTGTCATTGCCTATTGTTCCGGACGGCAGCGAGTATTTCTCCGGGATGATGATCACACTGTCGCTTATCGCCGTGGTGTACATCGGCTTCGTCGCGCTCATGCAAAAAGACATGAAGAAACTCATTGCATATTCCTCGATCGCGCACATGGGGTTTGTGACGCTCGGTTTCTTCCTGTTGTGGCATATCGATGGTACGAGCGGGGCGGTACTCGGCATCACCGGTGGCATGGTGCAGATGATCTCGCACGGGCTGATCTCGGGCGCGATGTTCCTGACAGTTGGCGTACTTTATGACCGCGTTCACAGCCGCCAGATCGCTGACTATGGCGGTGTGGCGAACACCATGCCGACGTTTGCGGCATTTGCCGTGCTGTTCGCAATGGCCAACGCAGGCCTCCCCGGCACATCGGGCTTCGTTGGCGAGTTCATGGTCATCATCGCGAGTTTCAAGGCCAACTTCTGGTTCGCATTCTTCGCGGCAACGACGCTGGTTCTTGGTGCCGCCTACACGTTGTGGATGGTCAAGCGCGTCATCTACGGCGACGTTGCCAATGACGATGTCGCTGAACTCAGTGACCTGAATCGCCGCGAGTTCATCGTTCTCGGTGTGCTTGCGATTGCGGTCTTACTCCTCGGCGTTTGGCCGGCGCCGCTGGTCGACATGATCAATGTGACGATTGAACAACTCGTTGAACAAATAGGGCAATCGAAATTGTGATAACCCCGGGCAATTTACCGTTCTACTGGGTAGCGGCACCCGAAATGGTGCTGCTTGCGTTGATCTGTGTCGTGCTCGTCGCGGACCTCTTCGTCGAAGACGATAATCGCATCGTCACATTCTGGCTGACGATTGCAGCGCTGGCCGTAACCTTGTTAACCATTCTCTCCACGGACCCGGGCGGTCGCGAAGTCGTATTCAGCGGCAGTTATGTCAGTGACCCGTTGTCCCAGGTGCTGAAGATCGCAGTTACGGGTTTCATCGCCGTCGTGTTCCTGTATTCGCGAGATTATCTGCGCGCGAATGACCTGCACAAAGGCGAGTTTTACGTGCTTGGCTTGTTCGGCTTGCTGGGCATGATGATCATGATTTCGGCAAACAGCTTGTTGACGATGTATCTGGGCCTCGAGACCCTTGCGTTGTCCTTGTATGCGCTGGTCGCGTTCGATCGGAATAACGTGACATCGGCAGAAGCCGCGATGAAATATTTCGTGCTGGGTGCGATTGCGTCCGGCTGTTTGTTGTACGGCATTTCGTGGATTTACGGAGTTACCGGTTCCATCCAGTTCGACAAGATCGCTGAAGTTATTGCCAATGATCCGAGCGTGAACGGACTGCCGCTGTGGTTCGGGCTCGCGTTTATGATTGTCGGCATCGCGTTCAAGTTTGGCGCAGTGCCATTTCACATGTGGGTGCCCGACGTCTACCAGGGTGCACGCACGCCGGTCACCTTGTACATCGGATCGGCGCCGAAGCTCGCAGCGTTGGCGCTGACGCTCAGGATTCTTGTTGACGGCCTTGGCGGTCTGCACGACGTTTGGGCGGACATGATCATGATCGTTGCCGTGTTGTCGTTGATACTTGGCAACGTCGTCGCAATTGCGCAGACAAATATCAAGCGCATGCTCGGGTATTCCACCATTGCCCATGTCGGATTCATACTGATTTCGATTTTTACCGGTACGGCGCAAGGTTACGCGGCGGCATTGTTCTATACCCTGACCTACGTCGTCTCGGCGGCCGGTGCATTCGGCATGATTATTCTTCTGAGCCGGCGTGGTTTCGACGCTGAAAACCTCGCGGACTTCAAGGGTTTGAATGCGCGAAGCCCGTGGTTCGCGCTGATGATGATGTTCCTGATGTTCAGCATGGCGGGCGTGCCGCCGTTTATCGGCTTCTTCGGCAAGCTGAATGCGATCAACGCGGTCCTGACCTCCGGCTACACCGGCCTCGCCATCGTTATGGTACTTGCGTCCGTCATTGGCGCTTATTACTACCTGCGCGTTATCTGGTACATGTACTTCGAGGACCCGATCGACAAGGCCGTGTTGCAGGCAAGTGTCGATACACGCTTGGTTCTAAGCCTCAATGGCCTCGCAGTACTGGGTCTCGGCATCCTCCCCGGCTGGCTTTGGACGCTCTGCCTGACTGTCCTGCAGGAGCCCGCTACGCGGGCGATTAATTTGGGCTTGTAATACCCAATCCATGCCCGTATATTGCGCCCCTGCCATTGCGGGGTGGAGCAGTCTGGCAGCTCGTCGGGCTCATAACCCGAAGGTCGCAGGTTCAAATCCTGCCCCCGCTACCAATCATAAAAAAGGCCGGTCCCTCGAAGAGGGGCTGGCCTATTTTTTTGATTGGTTTGGCGCGGCCGATTTGAACCTGCGAGGAAGCAGGTTCACTCGCAGCCGCAGCGATGCATTGCATCGCGATCGGCGGCAAGAGCAACTGAGCCACGTAGTGGCGAAGGCAAATCCTGCCCCCGCTACCAGGAAACCGAGAACCCGGCTGTGTGCTGTTAAGCCATTGTCCCGGAGAATTCCTATATTTTCCTACCAAGATGGTTAGCGTGTTCTACACTTTAAGCATGAAACGGCTATGGCAATTCGTCCGCGAGCTTCGCCGCCGCCGCGTCTTCAGAGTGGCAGGGATATATGTTGTCGCTGGCTGGGTTGCGGTCCAGGTGGCCAGCGAGTCCTTTCCGGGTCTAGAGGTGCCCGAAGTCGCCATCCGCTACGTGTGGATTGCTGCTTTTCTCGGCTTTCCCTTGGCCCTTGTATTTGGCTGGCGCTACGACATTACGACGCAAGGAATCGTGCGTACCTCGCCGGCCGCTCCGGGGACCGAAGTCGAACTGTCGCTGCGCAGAATTGACTACGTCGTTCTGAGCCTACTGGCTGTAATGGCGGTAGGTGTTACATATCAACTTACGGTTCAGATCAGTCAGACACGCGCACCGGAGACCGCCGCCAGTGTCAAAATTGACATACGCCCAAACTCGATTGCTGTGTTGCCACTCAAGAATCTGTCGGGCAATCCGGAGCAAGCCTATTTCGTCAGAGGGATGCATGAAGCGTTGATTGCCGACCTGTCTCAGATCAGCGGCTTCGCAGTGACCTCGCGAACGTCGACCAACCGGTTCGAAGACAGTGACACACCGTTGCGACAAATTGGCAGACAGCTCGGCGTAGCCAAGATCATCGAAGGATCAGTGTATCGAGTGGCCGATCGTGTCCGTATCACGATGCAATTGATCGATGCGGAAACAGATGAACATTTATGGGCGAAGAACTACGAGCGGGACCTGAAGGATATCCTACGAATGCAGAGTGAAGTGGCGGGGGACATTGCGCGAGAAATCGAGGTCCGGCTAACACCGGGGGAAACAGCGCGATTGGCTGGCGCACGTGAGGTTGATCCCTCGGCGCACGATGCCTACCTGCGCGGACAATTTCATGCCGACCGGTTTACGCCACAGGATGTGCGACTGGCCGAGCAGTTCTATCGCAGCGCCCTTGAAATCGACCCGGATTATGCGCTTGCGTATGTTGGCCTGGCCCGAATTTTCGGTCAGGCTAGCATCAGCGGCGCCGCCCCAGCGAGATCGGTGGGCCCGAAGTGGCAGGCCGCCGCGCTC
>CAYLTW010000060.1:14610-16773 GCA_964386735.1 uncultured Woeseiaceae bacterium | reverse complement strand
TGCGCCTTCGCGCGCAGCCGGTATTATATACGATATGTCAGGTTCGCAGCACAGGTCGCCAGAGGCCAATACCGACCGCGACCGATACCCAACCTCACCCTGTAATTCGCTTTGCACGCTTGATGACGACAATCGCTGCCTTGGCTGCAGCCGCACCCTCGAGCAGATCTCGCAATGGTCGCTGATGAGTAAAGAGGAGCAGTGGGCCGTTATCGACGGGCTGTCGGTACGTCACACGGGCTGATCGGGGTACAATTAGCCAACGCGGGCACCCGCCATGGAGAATGTGCATGCGAATGCTGATAACGGTGGTTGTCCTGATGCTCATGTCCGGATGTACGGCAATGATGGTTGGCGGAAGTGCCGCAAGTAGCCCGCCAAAAGACGATTGCCCCGAGGGCCAGATACGGACCGAAAAAGGCTGCACATAGCGGCTGATTCTTGATTTTTTTTGTCGTGACCCAATATCGTAGGGTCGCTTAAACCAGCAGGCAGGTACTAAACGTGGACGTCAATTCCAAGATTGAAGAACAACTGAAGTCGAACGACATTTTACTCTATATGAAAGGCACGCCGGATTTTCCGCAGTGCGGATTTTCGGGCCAGACCGTGGCTGCGTTGAACGCCATCGGCAAACCTTTCGGCTACGTAAACATCTTCGAGGACGAGGAAGTGCGCGAGGGTCTTAAAACCTACTCGAACTGGCCGACCTTTCCGCAGCTCTACGTCAAGGGCGAACTCGTCGGCGGCTGTGACATCGTTGTTGAGATGTATCACTCGGGTGAGTTGAAAAAGTTGCTGGACGAATCCGCGAACGACGAATCGTAGGAGCGGGCTTCTAAGGCGTCAACGACGCCTCAAATACGTCCCTGAAGCGATTGACGACCTCGCAGAATACGTCGGCCGTTATTTCGGCATCGTAGGCGGCAGAGTGCGCGGACTCTTCATCGAACGGAAATCCGGCGGCTTTCGCCCCGCGCGATAACACGGTTTGACCGAATGCGACGCCGCAGAGTGTGGCGGTATCGAAGCAACTGAAGGGATGAAATGGATTGCGCTTGATTCCGGCGCGCGCGATGGCTTCGTTCAGGAAACCCAGATCGAAGTGTGCGTTGTGGCCAACGAGTACCGCGCGGCTGCAGTTGTTCTCACGTATTGCGCGGCGTACCTCGCGAAAAAGCCGGCCGAGCGCATCACGCTCATCGATTGCCGGACGCAAGGGATGGTACGGGTCGATTCCGTTCACGGCCAGGGACGCGGCTTCGATGTTCGCCCCTTCGAAAGCCTTGACGTGGTGCCGAAACGTCTCGCGTCGAACGAGTTCTCCCGAGTCATCAAAACCGACAATGACGGCGGCAATTTCGAGCAGCGCATCCGTCTTGCAGTTGAACCCACCTGTCTCAACGTCGACCACGACTGGCAGGAAACTGCGAAAGCGGTCCGCCATATGAATTTCTTTATCCACTAGGCTGCCGATTCAAGAATATTCTCGTCCAGAACGAGACTGAGCGTATAGCGAACGCCAAAACCGGTGACCTTCGTCGGTACATGTCCGAGTCCCCCTTCGTTGTCGCTGGCGCTAAGATCCATATGCACCCACGGCGTGTCATTCTCAATGAATTCGGCGAGAAAACTACCGGCCAGGATGTGATCGCCGGGGGCCTTTGCCGAACACTGCTGTATATCGGCAACGTCGCTTTTCAAATCCTCGAGGAATTCCTTGCCAATCGGAAATGGCCAGACACGCTCGCCGCAGCTCTTTCCGGTGCGCTTGAGTCGCGGGTGCCATTCGGCGCGGTTCGTGAATACGCCACAGTATTTAGTAGTGATCGCATTGACACAGGATCCGGTCAGCGTCGCGTAGTCGATAATCACGCCGGGCTTATCGCGACTCGCCAGCACGAGGGTATCTGCCAGCGCCATACGACCTTCCGCGTCGGTGTGAATCGTCTGAATGGTCTTGCCGTTGGCCGCGGTCACGATATCCTGTGACTTGTATGCGTCCGGGCCGGTCCTGTTTTCGGTAATGGCAAGCCAGCAGTCCGTTGCGATATCCAGCCCGAGTTCCGTAATCGCAAGTAATGATCCGAGCGCCACGGCGCTGCCTTGCATATCGCCGTGCATGTCGAGCATCGACATAAACGGCTTCAGGTTGGTACCGCC
>CAYLTW010000060.1:2607-14510 GCA_964386735.1 uncultured Woeseiaceae bacterium | reverse complement strand
GCGTCCAGCTTGTTCGGCGGCATCGATGTGAGCCACCGCGCCAGGTTGTTGCCGTTCGCTTCGGCGCGCACGCGGCTGAGATCCAGTTTGGCGTCGAGACCGACGATGCGAATGTTGCTTATGGCAGGGGGTTCGGTTTTGCTTTTGTACGCCGGCATCGCATGGGCAGCTGCGAGAGCGGCCGCAAGGACATTTTGCACAATCGTCGTCTGTTCATTTGCGCTGAATCCGTGAACGCAGATACCCAGGCAGCCGGCTTTTTCGGAGGTCGCAGCCGCAATCAGTTTTCGCGCAAATGACAATTGCTCAAATGCCGCGGCATCTGCCGATAACATGCCCCCGGTAACCAGTGTCTGGCGCTTATTGGGAAGGCGCGCCGTCAACGCCGGAACGGACCCCTTGGCGCGTTTCCCGGCAGCGCCGTGCAGCATTTCGCCTTGCGGCAGTGAGCGCCAGACGTCGGCCTTCGTGCCCTTGGGCAGTATCAATACCAAAGAATCGACCGAATCGAGCGCCTTGCTCGTGACCCGGCCGGTCTGTTGCACGATACGAATATCGCGGGCGTCATTAAGAAGTGGATGCATTCCAGTGAGATTCCTGCGGTGAGCTTGACCCAATCGGCGCAAACCCGGAACATTATGGATAATCTATGACGAATTTCAATCCATACGACGACCTCGATCCGGTGGAGACCACCGAGTGGCTGGAATCGATCGACTCGGTCCTGTCGCAACACGGTCCTGAGCGAGCGCATTTCCTGCTCAACAAGATGATCGACTTCGCTCGCCGATCGGGCGCCTACCTGCCGTACAGCCCGAATACGGCGTATCTGAACACGATCGCGCCCGGTCGCCAGCCTGCGTATCCGGGGGATCGCGCGCTTGAGCGGCGCATCGAAGCCTACATACGCTGGAATGCGATGGCGATGGTCGTGCGGTCGAACCGAATCAGCACCGAATACGGCGGGCACATCTCGAGTTATGCCTCGTCCGCGACCCTGTACGAGGTCGGTTTCAATCACTTTTGGCGCGGTGATACCGAGAAGCAGGGCGGCGACATGATCTTCCTGCAGGGCCATTCGGCGCCTGGCATGTATGCGCGGGCATTCCTCGAGGGCCGGCTCGACGAAAGTCAGCTGTCGCGATTTCGCCAGGAAGTGGGGGGTGGCGGCCTGTCGTCCTATCCGCATCCATGGCTGATGCCGGATTTCTGGCAATTCCCGACCGTATCGATGGGCCTTGGCCCGATGATGGCGATCTACCAGGCGCGTTTTATGCGCTACATGGAGAATCGCGGCCTGGTTGCGCCCTCGGATCGCAAGGTCTGGGCGTTCCTCGGCGACGGCGAAATGGATGAGCCCGAATCCATGGGTGCGATTACGATGCCGGTACGAGAAGGCCTCGACAACCTTGTTTTCGTCGTCAACTGCAATCTGCAGCGGCTTGACGGGCCGGTTCGCGGTAATGGCAAAATCATCCAGGAACTGGAGGCCGCCTTCGGTGGCGCAGGCTGGAATGTCATCAAGGTGATATGGGGTTCTCGCTGGGATTCCTTGCTCGCCGATGACCATGAAGGTCGCTTGCGCCAGCTTATGGACGAAACGATTGATGGTGAATTTCAGTCTTTCAAGGCCAATGATGGCGCCTATGTTCGTGAGAAATTTTTTGGAAAACATCCGGAGACCGCGGCGATGGTCGCGGACATGTCAGACGAAGAGGTCTGGCGTCTCAATCGCGGCGGGCACGATTCGATCAAGGTTCATGCCGCCTATGACGCCGCAACGCGTCACACGGATCAGCCGACGATCATTTTAGCCAAAACCGTCAAGGGCTACGGCATGGGTGCGGCAGGCGAGGGTCAGAACACGGCGCACCAGCAGAAAAAGATGGATATGGATGCCATTCGCGAGTTTCGCGACCGTTTCAACATTCCGGTATCCGACAAGGATCTCGATGATGTGCCGTTCTACAAGCCGGCGCCCGATAGCGAGGAACTTCAATACCTGCATGCGCGCCGCAAGCGACTAGGCGGTTTCCTGCCGAAACGGCGGCGGAAATCGAAATCGTTGCCGGTGCCGCCGCTTGAGACATTCCAGACGCAGATCGACGGGACGGGCGAACGCGAAGCGTCGACGACGATGGCTTTCGTGCGCATTCTTACGGCGCTGATCCGTGACAAGCAGATCGGCAAACACATCGTGCCGATCATTCCCGATGAGGCACGTACCTTCGGCATGGAGGGCATGTTCCGCCAGATCGGGATTTACTCCTCGAAAGGTCAGCTGTACGAGCCGGTTGACGCCGGTGAACTCATGTACTACCGCGAGGATAAAAAGGGACAGATTCTCGAGGAGGGCATCAACGAGGCCGGCGCGTTTTGTTCCTGGGCCGCAGCTGGCACCGCTTATTCCAACCACGACGTGCCGATGGTGCCGTTCTACATCTACTACTCGATGTTTGGCTTCCAGCGTATCGGGGACTTTATCTGGGCCGGTGCTGACCAGCAGTCTCGTGGATTCCTGATCGGTGGTACGGCGGGACGCACGACGCTGGCAGGCGAGGGCCTGCAACATCAGGACGGACACAGTCTTGTCGCGGCATCGACCGTGCCCAATTGCGTGTCCTACGATCCGACCTACGCATACGAACTGGCCGTGATAATTCAGGACGGCCTGCGGCGCATGATCGGCGAGCAGGAAAACATCTTTTATTACATCGCCTGCATGAACGAGAACTACGTGCACCCGCCGATGCCAGCCGGCGTCGAGGACGGCATTCTCCGCGGTATGTACTTGCTGCAGGTTGGTGGTCAGGGCAAGATTCGTGCGCAGTTAATGGGATCGGGCACGATCCTGCGGGAAGTGCTCGCAGCAGCCGAGTTACTCGAAAACGATTTCGGTATCCCGACCGACGTGTGGTCGGTGACGAGTTTTAACGAACTGCGCCGCGACGGCCTCGACGTTGAACGCTGGAATCAATTGCACCCGGATGAGAAACCGAAGAAGTGCTATGTAGAAAAATGCCTTGCCGAGAGGCCGGGCCCGTATATTGCGGCTACTGACTACATGAAGATTGTTCCGGATCAGATCCAGCGCTGGGTTCCCGGTACGTTTGTCTCGCTGGGCACGGACGGTTTTGGCCGCAGCGACGGCCGTGACGCGCTGCGCCAGCATTTCGAAGTCGACGAACGCTATATCGCTGTTACAGCACTCAAGGCGCTGGCCGATGACGGTGTTCTTGACCAAAAGACTGTTGCCAAGGCCATCGAGAAATATGGCATCGATCCGGATCGTCAGAATCCGGTCACGCTTTAGGGCGGGAGAATCAGGTGGCGAACCGCATCGACATAGTCGTTCCCGATCTTGGCGATTTCGCAGATGTCGATGTCATCGAGATTCTCGTCAAGCCAGGCGACCGGGTCGCTCGCGAAGACGGGCTTATCATGCTGGAAACCGACAAGGCGGCCATGGACGTGCCGGCGCCTGAACATGGTGTGATCGACGAGCTGACCGTAAGCGTTGGCGATTCTGTTTCGACGGGTTCGGTTATCGGCAAGATGTCGATTGAAGTTGGCGATACGGTAATCATAACGCCGGCGATTGCGTCGGCGCCGACTGGCGATACCACGGTTTTGGCGACGTCGGCAGGTGAGGCGCCGAAATCGGGCGGCAAGCAGACGCTGGTCGTGCCGGAGCTTGGCGACTTCGACGACGTTGATGTCATAGAGATTCATATTTCACCGGGCGATAGCGTCGATATCGAAGACCCGCTTGTAACGCTGGAAACGGACAAAGCCGCGATGGATGTTCCTGCGGTCGTTGCCGGTAAAATCGAGGAAGTATTGGTCAAGGTTGGCGACAAAGTCTCGGAGGGTTCGTCGCTTGCGATCATTGATGCCGTCGCGCGCAGCGTCGCGGCGACGCCCGAAGTCCCAGCCGCGGCGCCGGTCGCCACTGCGGTAGCGCCGCAATCGGCAGCGCGTTCCGCGCCAGCCCCAAAAGCGGCGTCTTCAGGCCGCGAATTGCCGGCGGTCAATGAAGCCGGATTTGCGCGGGCACACGCGAGCCCGTCCGTCAGAAAGCTGGCGCGCGAGCTTGGCGTCGATCTTGGGCAGGTCAAGGGCAGCGGGCAAAAGGCCCGCGTTTTGCATGACGATGTCAAAGCATTCGTCAAGGCGATATTGACAGGACAAGCCGCGGCACCCGCTGGCGGCGGTTTGCCTGCAACGCCAAGCGTGGATTTCAGGAAATTCGGCGAGATCGACATCCAGCCGCTGACACGAATCCAGAAAATTTCAGGTCCGAGGTTGCAAGCCAGCTGGATCAATTTGCCGCACGTCACGCAGCACGACGAGGCCGACATTACCGAGCTTGAAGCGAAACGACAGAAGCTGAAGGGTCCCGCGAAGGAGCGAGGCATTTCGCTGACTCCGCTGGCGTTCGTCATCAAGGCCTGCATTGCGGCATTGCACGATTTTCCGAAGGTTAATGCGTCGTTGTCCGATGATGGCGAGAGCCTCGTCTACAAAAAATATTGCCATATAGGTTTTGCGGCAGATACCGAGCAGGGTCTCATGGTGCCGGTCATCCACGACGCAGACAAAATGGATGTTTATGAACTGGCCACCGAGCTTAAGGAGCTGTCGGCGTCAGCGCGCGACGGCAAGCTGAAGGCGCCGCAATTGCAGGGCGCGTCTTTTACAATCTCGAGTCTCGGCGGAATAGGCGGCACGGCGTTTACGCCGATCATCAATGCCCCGGAAGTTGCGATTCTCGGCGTGTCGCGATCCTCCATGCAGCCAGTCTGGGACGGCGAGAAATTCGAGCCGCGACTTATATTGCCGCTGTCATTTTCATACGATCATCGCGTGATCGACGGTGCGTAT
Source organism: uncultured Woeseiaceae bacterium (assembly GCA_964386735.1). Taxonomy (GTDB): domain Bacteria; phylum Pseudomonadota; class Gammaproteobacteria; order Steroidobacterales; family Woeseiaceae; genus UBA1847. The sequence continues at coordinate 9,626 of CAYLTW010000060.1, read as the reverse complement.
GCCGTTCGATTTACGACCTGCCTCAGCCAGGCGCTCGGCGACGTTGACGCATTGTTGCAGGCAATCCCGTAGTGGCGGATGACAAGACAAAGTCCGGGTCGGGAACCACGCAAACGGCATCGACCCGTGTGATGTCTCAGGAGGAAATCGACAAGGTTATCAAGGCGGCTGAATCGGCCAGGGACGATTCGCCGTCAGCGGACGCCAGCCTTTCGACCCAGCTCGTCGTCATCGGAGCAGGTCCCGGCGGCTACACGGCGGCATTTCGTGCCGCGGACCTCGGTATGGATGTTCTGCTCGTAGAGCGTTGGCCCATGCTGGGCGGGGTCTGCCTGAATGTCGGCTGCATTCCGTCGAAGGCACTGCTGCATGCGGCAAAAGTTATCGACGATGCCGAAGCAATGGCCGAGTTCGGCGTCGCCTTCGGCAAGCCGAAGATCAATGCCGCGAAATTATCCGGCTGGAAGCAGCAAGTTGTTGACCGGCTGGTCGGCGGCCTGGATCAACTCGCGAAAAAACGCAAGGTCAAGGTCGTTCACGGGCTCGCAAAATTTGCGTCGGCGAACAGTCTCGTACTTGATAGCGGTGCAACGATTGAATTCGAAAAATGCATTATCGCGGCTGGATCGGAGCCTGCGACTCTACCCGGGCTTCCGGACGACCCACGCATTGTCGACTCGACGGGCGCGCTGAAAATCGATCCATTGCCGAAACGACTGCTTGTCGTCGGTGGTGGAATTATCGGGCTTGAGCTGGCCGGTGTTTATTCGGCGCTCGGCGTCGATGTGAGCGTCGTTGAACTGACGGATTCGCTGATGCCAGGAACGGACAAGGACCTGTTGCGTCCGTTCCTGAAGATAATCAAGAAACGCTACGCGTCAATCATGGTGTCGACCGAAGTAAGCGGCATGCGCGCAACGACGCCCGGCATCGAGGTTTCGTTCAAGGGCGAGAAGGCACCGGCGATCGGAGTGTACGATCGCGTGCTTGTCGCAGTCGGTCGTCGGGCGAACGGTGACCAGCTCGATGCGGACAATGCCGGTGTCAAAGTGGATCAGCGCGGTATCATCGAGGTTGACAAGCAAATGCGCACCAGCGTGTCGCACATATTCGCGATCGGCGACCTTGCCGGCGGGCCCATGCTTGCGCACAAGGCCACCTTCGAGGCAAAAGTAGCGGCGGAAGTAGCTGCGGGCGAAAAGAGATTCAATGATGCGCGCGCAATTCCTTCCGTTGCCTATACCGATCCCGAGATCGCTTGGGTAGGCCTGACCGAACTTGAAGCAAAAGAGCAGGGCGTCGACTACGAGAAGGCCGCGTTTCCATGGGCGGCAAGCGGTCGCGCATTGTCAATCGGGCGTCCCGAGGGGTTTACGAAACTCCTGTTCGACAAAAAGACAGATCGCGTTCTTGGTGGTGCGATCGTTGGCCCCAATGCCGGTGACCTGATCGCCGAAATAGGTCTCGCCGTTGAGATGGGTGCCGATGCGGCCGATATCAGCCTGACGATACATCCTCACCCCACCTTATCCGAGACGGTGGCGTTCGCGGCTGAGACCTACGAAGGGACGCTGACGGACCTGTACATACCGAAGAAGAAATAACAAAGGCTTACGGCAGGTATCTCGAGTTATTTCTGGGAAAAGTTTCCGCGGAAACGTCGGTGCTGGGGCTTACATCAGCCGTGCCCCGACTGGCACATCCAGGTCCGGTACGCACAAAGCAACCCGTCCCTGCTCATCGTGAAAACCTGTGACGAGGCATTCAGACATCAACCGGCCGATCTGTTTTTTGGGGAAATTTACGACGGCCGCCACCCGTCGGTCGACAAGTTCACCGAGCATATATAAGTCGGTAATCTGGGCGCTCGACTTCAGGATGCCGATCTCTTCGCCGAAATCGATTTCGAGAATGTAGGCGGGCTTTCTCGCTTCGGGAAAAGTCTTGGCGGAAATAATCCGTCCCACCCTGATATCGACTTTCATGAAGTCCTTCCACGAGATCTGCGTAAGTTCATCTGCCATAAGTTCGTGCTCTGACGTTGTCTCCGCCGCTATTGTAGCGGACACGCCGAACACTTAGTCTAGGCGCTACCCAAACTCCCGCAAAAAGGCGTCACGCAATGTTTCCGATAAATCACGCCCGCGTGCTCGCGCGCAGTGCTTGTTTGATTGTTATTCCCACGTTGTTGGTAGCCTGCGGCCAGAAGCAGGACGTAGAGTCGACCGCGAACCCGGTGCCGGTTGGCACAACGGCGAGCTACGACTGGTATTTGGAGAGTACGACACCTGCAGGCCGGACAACGATCGTCAAGACCGGCGACGGCCGAATTACCAACGAGTCTTTCGTCCATTGGAACAACCGGGAGTGGACAGTAAATTCAGAATTGCAGCTTGACGAAGGCGGACTGATCGTTGCGCAGACAATCACCGGTATTTCCCCGTTCAAGGCTCCCATTGATGAATCTTTCAGCTACATCGATGGCGTGGCGTCCTGGAGTACTCCGGGTGAACAGGGAACAATTACGACTGACGAGCCTGCGTTTTATACGGCGAACGAGGGACTGACATTTGGCGCCGCGGGCGCACTGATTCGTGTCGCTGCCGCCAGCATGGACAATGAAGTTGCATTGTTCCCGAACGGCACCGCAAGAGTCGAGAAGGTGAGGGAATTCACGGCGGCGACGCCACACGGCAAGGAATTGTTGTCGCTGTATGCCGTTTCCGGGATTGGCTTCACGCCATCCTACATCTGGATGGACCAGGAATTGAAGGTCGCGGCTTTCGACGGCGGTGGCTACATCGGCATGATTCCGGAAGGCTGGGACGCGTCCGTTCTGCAGGAACTGAGCGCGGTCCAATCGCTCGAAGACGCCGAATACACTGAGCGACTCGCACGCGATCTGGCGACGCGGACTGATGGCCCGGTAATATTCGAGAATGTCGATGTCGTGGACGTGGTAAACGGCGTATTGCTTTCAGGCCGACACGTAATGGCTGCAAACGGCGTGATCACGGCAATTTCCGAGTCGCCGATCGAGAGTAACGGCGCGGTTCGTATCGACGGCACCGGTCAATCCCTGATGCCGGGTATGTGGGATATGCACGGGCATTTCGGTTTAACGGACGGTGTCCTGAATATCGCTGGCGGTATCACAAACGTGCGGGATATCGGCGGCGTTCATGAGAAGACTATGGAACTCACGGCCAAATTCGATTCCGGCGAGGTCGTTGGACCGAATACCTATCGCGCCGGCTTCATGGACAAAGCGGGCCCGTACGCGTCCGGATGGGCGGCGGAAGACTTGCAGGACGCGCTCGACCGCGTCGACTTCTTCGCCGAACATGGTTACATACAAATCAAATTGTATAGCTCGATCGAGCCTGAGTGGGTGGCGCCGATTGCGGAGCGTGCGCATTCACATGGTATGCGCCTGAGCGGTCATATCCCCGCTTTCATGTCGGCCGAGCAGGCCGTGCGCGCGGGTTATGACGAGATTCAGCACATCAATATGGTGTTCCTGAACTTCCTCGCAGGTGACCGCGAGGATACGCGCAAACAGATTCGCTTCACGCTTTACGGCGACGAAGCCGGGAATCTGGACCTGTCGAGCGACGAAGTCGAGGATTTCATCGCGCTATTGAAAGAGAAAAACGTAGTAATCGACCCTACCGCCGCAATCTTCGAGACGATGTTGATACATCTTCCCGGCGACCCGGACCCCACATTCGCGGCCGTAGTTGATCACTTGCCACCAGCCATCGCGAGGTCCCTGTATAACCCGGAAATGGACATTGTCGACACAGTTGACGCCTGGCGCCGCTCGAACGTGAATCAGGGCGCAATGCTCAAGAAACTGCACGATAGCGGCATTCAACTCGTTCCGGGCAGCGACAACATGGCGGCGTTCACTGTTCATCGTGAGCTCGAAGTGTATTCCGAGTCCGGCATTTCCAATGCGGATGTGCTCCGTATCGCGACGCTGGATTCGGCGCGCGTGATCGGCGTCGCCGATCAAAAAGGTTCGATCGAAATGGGTAAGGACTCTGATCTTGTCCTGGTCGACGGCAACCCGTTCGAGGATATCAGCGCGATACGCCGCGCGACGCTGGTGATGAAGGGCGACACCTTGTATCGGCCGGATGAGTTGTACAAGGCTATCGGCGTGACGCCGTTCGTGGCGTCAACGGACTTCTAGAGCCTCAATCGACTTACAACTGGTTCTTGACGATCTCGCCACCCTTCATGATCAGGGCGAGGTTGTTCCCGGGGTCCCGGAGGACCGAGATGTCCTCGAGCGGGTTGCCATTGATCAGCAGGATGTCGGCGACCCAGCCTTCGCGAATTTCGCCGAAGTTGCCATGTCGGTTTAGTCGGCCGGCCATGCGAATGACCTTGGCGCTTTCGGAGGTGGCCTGAACCAGCACTTCCGCCGGCGTCCAGTACAAGGCGCGTTCGGTGAATTCGCGCGTCAGCAGCGGGTACATGCCGCCGATCAGATCGGTCGAAAATCCCGTGGTGATGTCATACTTTTTGATGAGTCCAATGAGGTTCTCCTGGCCTTTCAGGACCACCGCAAGTTTCTCGAGATTGGTTTCCGTAATTCCCGGCAGGTCTTTCAAGGCCCTGAAGACGACGAGTTGCGTGCTGATGACAACGCCTTTTTCCTTGACGTACCTGGCCGTTTCATCGTCGATCAGCAAGCCGTGCTCGATGCATTTGACGCCGTTGTCGACGAGGCGGCGCACGGCTTCACTGGTATAGGCGTGCGCCATTACGTAAGTGCCCCAGTCGCTCGCAGCCTGCACGGCGGCACGAATCTCGGCCGGCGAGGGTTGCAAGGAATGAATCGGGTCGAACGAGGACATGACGCCGCCGCCACCCATGATTTTGATTTGCGTTGCGCCGAAGCGGAGATTTTCCCGGACTGCCATCAGGTGCTGGTCGACGCCATCGACGAGTACGGCCTGGTCAGCCGAAATGTATGGGTTGCCGCCCACGAGAGTCGGGTGAGGTGTGGTCTCCGAGCGCCAGTCACCATGGCCGCCGGTCTGGGAAAGCACGGCTCCGGACGGAAAGACCCTGGGACCATAGAGCGTACCTGCCTCTATGGCCCGGGCGAAGTGCGGGTGCGTGCCGCCTGCATCACGAATCGTCGTAAACCCGCTGTCGAGAAAATGTCTCGCAACATCGCCGGCGATGGCGCCTACGACGGTCGCGTGAGCATCTTCCTGCGCTGACGGGACGTGCGAGGTCAGGTGAACGTGCAGGTCGATGAAGCCCGGCGTCAATACGCGATTGTCGCCGTCAAGTACCGTGGTTCCCTCAGGTGCCGAAATCGGGTCGCCCGAAACCTTGCTGATGATGCCGTCCTCGACGAGGACATGCCCGGGTGTCAGTCGTTCATCAACACCGTTGAAGATACGGACGTTTTGGATCAGGTAACCTTCAGCGTGTGCAGCGTATGAAAGGCAGGCAAGACCCGCCGCAACCCAGATTTTTCGCATTGTCGTTTCCCCGGGATTATTCATTTTCGAAGGCTGATTGTACCTCCGGATACAGTTCATCCAAAGGGATCGAACGGCCGTCTGTCTGGACCACACGGCAATGGAAACGCTTGAGTCCCCGTGGTTCCTTCACGCCGCAGGAATGGGCGATGATGCCGATTTCCTTGCGCATGGTTTTGGAATAGCGTGCGACACGTTCGGCCTTGTCCTCAGGTACCAGGCCACGCTGCAGCCGCCGCTTGTGCGTCGTGATGCCGGTCGGACAGGTGTTCTTGTTGCATTGCAGTGCCTGTATGCAACCGAGCGCGAACATGAACCCACGTGCCGAGTTAATAAAGTCGGCACCCATGCTCAGGGCCAGAGCCGCGCCCGTCGGGTTGATCAGTTTACCACTCGCAATCACACGTATCCGGTCGCGCAGACCGTGTCTTGTCAACATATCGACAACGAGCGGCAGGCTTTCCTTGATGGGCAGGCCAACACTGTCAATCAGACTCATCGGTGCCGCGCCGGTACCGCCATCGCCGCTGTCGATCGTGATGAAATCAGGCGCCGATTCGATCCCGCGTGCGCGCACTTCCTCGAACAATTCATCCAGCCAGCCATAGGCGCCGATAACAGCCTTGAAGCCAACCGGCAATCCCGAGACATCCCGGATGCGATTGATCATGTCCAGGAGATCGGACGCTGACTCTATTTCCGGGTGGCGATTGGGGCTGATGGAATCTTCGCCCTCCGGAATGCCGCGAATCTTCGCAATTTCCGCCGTGACTTTTCCGCCAGGCAAAATGCCGCCTTTGCCAGGTTTTGCGCCCTGGCTCAGCTTGAGTTCGATCATCCTGACCTGTTCAATCTCGCCAATCTTGCGCAATTTATCATCACTGAGCTTACCGTCATGATCGCGGGCGCCATATTTCGCCGTGCCTATCTGGTAGACGATGTCGCAGCCGCCTTCGAGGTGCCACGGTGAGATTCCACCTTCGCCCGTATTCATCCAGTTGCCAGCCATGCGAGATCCGTTCGACAAGGCCAGCACCGCGGGTTTCGATATAGCGCCAAAGCTCATGGCTGAAACATTGAAAATCGATTTGGCTTCATACGGATTGCGCGCATGGGGCCCGATCATCATCGGATGGGTGGTCGTGGCGTCGCGCTCCAGTACCGGGTATGGGCAGTTCACGAAGATGGGTGTGCCGGCCGGTGTGATGTTCAGCGTCGAGCCAAATGCGACCGTACTATCGAGACCCTTGGCGGCGCGATAGACCCAGGAGCGCTGCGCCCTGTTGAACGGCATTTCCTCACGGTCCTGGGCAAAGAAATACTGACGAAAAAATTCGCCCATATCTTCGAACAGGTAGCGAAACCGACCGACAACCGGGAAATTGCGTCGTACGGCACTTTTGGTCTGTGTGACGTCCGCGATGAACATCACGACAACCGCCAGCAAGCCGAGGCCGATGGCAAATACCAGCAGCGTCGTCATCCACTGCAAGACATTCATTACGTTGGTTA
>CAYLTW010000060.1:0-2507 GCA_964386735.1 uncultured Woeseiaceae bacterium | reverse complement strand
TACCGGAATCGTTTGCCGACGCGGTCGCTCAGGAGATGGTCAAGACTGAGCTTGCCGCCACCGGCAAACACCAGCGGGATCAGCATGGCAATGAACAGCAATGGAATTCGGTAGTTTCCAAAGCCCTGGTTTTTGACGGCATAGCCTTTCCAGAGCTCGGCGAGACTGCTCCAGTCGTCCGGCCAGTGATAACCGAAAATTGCAACGATTGACAATATGATCAGGCTGAATGCCCAGAAGCGTGTGAAAAGTCCGAAGAACAGGCCGATTCCGCCGAGGATCTCGGTCCAGGTTGCAAGGAACCAGCTTATTTCGACGGGAATAACATCAAAAGGAAACGGGAAATTGTCCTGAATACTTCCGAACCAGTTGGTTCCGTCGTACTTCATGAAGCCGGCCTTGCCAAATTCGTAGGCCATCAGCAGGCGAATAGGCAACAAGGCAACCCAGTCGCCCGCCGGCTGAATGGCGTTGATAAGGCTGTCCCACAGTCCAAAAACTCTCTTCATTTCCAGCTCCTTGTTTAGGCAGATCGAGTCCCGGTTAGAATCTCGAGCTGTCGCATTTCTTCGAGTGTTGCCGCCCCGTGCTGAACGAAGGCGTCGACATTCGGGTAATTGATGTTTGCCGCAATCTCGCGAAGCAGCTCTTCACCACTACGCCCGGCCTCGTTTTCCTCGATTGCGTTCAGCAAGCTGGCGGTCACGGGATTGAGCTCCAGAAAGCCAACCTTGTCGTCGCTTTGACGGTAGACCGCAAGGTAGACGGGTTGGTCTTCAGGCTGCGCGGGCAGAAAATCCGTGGAGATTCGATGTACCGGGTATTGATAAGCATATACCCAGGTCAGCACGGACTTGACGGGCGTGCCCGCGAGCAGATCACCGTCCGGGTCCACGTTTTCAAGATTGTTGCATTCGGTTGAGATGGATAGAGCAAGTTCTATGTACTCGTAATGCGCCAGCTCCGTAAGAAAAGGAAAGTCGTCATCCTGGTGCTCATACTCGTTGCGCAGGAAATTCAAAAACTCGTCCGGCAACTCCAGAAAATACGGCGTCTTCGACTGGTGAATCTGCATGAACTGACGGATGAAATGATCCCAGTGCTCATCATCGTGCAGTTTGCGAAGGACCGGAAAGGTTTTGCCGAGCAGGTTACGAAGATTGTTGAAGAACAGCTCACGATATATCGCCATTCGCCGATCCTCGATCCCTTCAGGCGCAGGTCGATGCTCGGGGTCGCGTATGTGCGCAGCGAACGCGTACTGCTTGTCTTGAAAACTGCGTTGTTCAACCATTGGCAGCCACCGCTTTGTCGGTATCCAGCTGCAATGTTTTTATGCGACGCACTTCGTCGAGCAGCTCTTCCATCGGTGGAAAATTGAAATCCCGCTCGAGTAAAGTCGGCACCGGACCGAATCTCTCATACGCTTCCGCCAGCAATGCCCAGGCCTGATTCTCGACCGCGGCACCGTGTGTATCGATTCGCAGGTCTTCTGCCTCGACGTAGTGGCCAGCCTGATGGAAGTAGCGGATACGTTCGGCCGGCATGCGCTGCAAGAATTCGCTCGCGTTATATTTGTGATTAATACTGTTGACCACGATGTTATTGATATCAAGCAACAGGTCGCAATCAGCTTCCTCGATCACCGCTAGCAGGAAGTCGGCCTCGCTCATCGTGGTATCGGTTGGTGCGTAGTAAGACACGTTTTCGAGCGCCATCCGTTGCTCCAGGATGTCCTGCACGCGCCTGACCCGGTCGGCGACGTATTTGACGGCGTCCTCGGTAAACGGGATTGGCATCAGATCGTACAGGTGGCCGTCGTCACCACAGTAGCTCAGGTGTTCCGAGTACATGCGGACGTCGTGTTCGACCATGAATTCCTTGATATCACGAACAAGCTGCTCGTCGAGCGGCGCCGGGGAGCCGATTGACAGTGACAGCCCGTGAATCAGAAAAGGGTAGCGCTCGGTAAAAAACCTCAGCTTCTTGCCCAGCTGGCCACCGACGTGAATCCAGTTCTCGGGTGCAATTTCCATGAAATCCACGTCTGACGGTGGATCTTCCATGAGCTCGTCAATGATTGGCCGCCGAAGCCCGAGACCCGCACCGGATACGGGGTATTGTCCTGTTTTTCCGCCCATGTGTTCACCGTTGACGAGTTACCAGATCAGACCTGTGCAGGTCGGCAAATATTACATCGGTGCTAGCGCGTGAGCCGGCGGAGCATTTCAAGGTATTGTTGCTCGTCGGGCGCGTTATTTTGACTCTGCGCCTCCCACAGCGTTTCTGCAAGACAATCGATCATTTGATGTTCCGCGGCATGCTGGTCGCCGAGCCGCCGTGTCAACTCGCTGTGGATGCCGGCGATACCCGCCGGGCGGTTCGTGACGACTTGTTCCCGAATGCCAAGATGCAGTCCCATGTGCAAAAACGGGTTCGATTTGCCGCCCTCCGGTGTGTAGTCACGATCCAGAACCTCGGCCCTGACGCGGTACAGCAGCAGCGCG
>CAYLTW010000059.1:7032-16816 GCA_964386735.1 uncultured Woeseiaceae bacterium | reverse complement strand
GTTTGCCAAAATCGACCAGCTTGCCAATTGAGCGTTCGCTCGCAAGCGCGTAGACAGTACCCACGGGAAACTTACGCTCGGCAAGAATCTCCAGCATCGATTCGCCGACAACGCCGGTGGCACCCACCACCGCTATGTCATATTTGTTGGAGCCCGCCATGCGGGCGATTTTCTCATTCGCCCGCATGGCGGGCTCCTACGTCGGCATTTTGGGCACGATGACGCAAGTAGTGATCCATCAGCACGAGCGCGACCATCGCCTCGGCGATGGGCGTGGCGCGAAGACCGACGCAGGGATCGTGCCGGCCCTTCGTGACAATCTCGGTTTCCGCGCCCGTTTTGTCTATCGTCTTGCCGGGAACCGAAACGCTCGACGTCGGTTTCAGGGCGATACTCGCGAGAATGTCCTGCCCTGACGAAATTCCGCCAAGCGTGCCGCCGGCATCGTTTTTGGTGAACCCGTCGGCCGATATTTCGTCGCGATGCTCGCTGCCATGCTGCGTGACAGACGCAAAGCCGGCGCCAATCTCGACCCCCTTCACGGCGTTGATGCTCATGAGCCCTTTTGCGAGATCGGCTTCGAGTTTGTCGAATACCGGCTCTCCGAGCCCAACCGGCATCTGAGTGGCGAGCACGCTGATTTTGGCGCCGATCGAATCGCCCCTGGCGCGAAGCTCATCCATGAATTTCTCGAGTTCCGCTACGCGATCCGGGTCGGCGCAAAAAAAAGGATTCTCGCCAACGGCATCGAAATTCACGGCGTCGAGTACGATAGGTCCGAGTTGTGACAGGTAGCCATTGATTGAGACGCCCAGGCGCGTCTGCAAGTACTTGCGTGCGATCGCGCCGGCCGCAACACGCATCGTGGTTTCACGAGCTGAGGATCGTCCACCACCACGATAGTCGCGAATACCGTATTTCTTCTGGTACGTGTAGTCGGCATGGCCCGGCCGAAATTTGTCCTTGATATCGCCGTAATCCTTCGATCGCTGATCCTTGTTTTCAATGAGCAGGCCAATCGGCGTGCCGGTCGTCTGGCCCTCGAAGACGCCGGACAGTATTTGCACCTGGTCGGGTTCGTTCCGTTGAGTCGTATGCCGGGACGTACCCGGCCGACGTCGATTGAGATCGACCTGGATATCGGACTCTTCGAGCGCCAGTCCCGGCGGGCATCCATCAACAATACAGCCGAGCGCAGGCCCGTGGCTCTCGCCAAAGGTTGTCACCACGAAATTTCGTCCAAAACTGTTACCGGACACCGCTACAAATCCTTCAAATCATCCTGTGTGAGCAAGAATACGCCCTGCCCGCCATGCTCGAACGCCAGCCAGACAAATGCAACACCGGGGTAGCGCTTTTCGAGAGCAGCCTGGCTGTTACCGACCTCGCAGACGAGTATTCCGTCATCACGGAGGAACCGCGACGCATGATGCAGGATCACGTTCACTGAATCCAGACCATCATCGCCCGCGGCAAGCCCGAGTTCGGGTTCGTGGCGAAATTCGCCGGAGCGTGCGTCCATGTCGGCCTGATCGACATAGGGAGGATTGCTGACAATAAGGTCGTATCGGACCCCGCCCAGGGCATCGAAGAAGTCCGATTGAATCAATTGCAGCCGCTCACCGACGCCATGTCGCTCAACATTTATCGCTGCAACGTCCAATGCGTCGGTCGAAATATCGATTGCATCAACCTCTGCCTCGGGAAATGCTGTTGCAAGCGCAATCGCTATGCAGCCACTGCCTGTACCCAGATCCGCGATGCGGCGCACGTTCGGCGCCTTCACCCAGGGCTCGAATCGATCGGGAATCAGCTCGGCCAACGGCGATCGCGGCACAAGTACGCGCTCGTCCACGTAGAAATCCAGCCCGGCAAACCAGGCCTGATTCACCAGGTAGGCAACCGGGACAAGCTCGTCAATCCGCCTGCGAACCAGCACGTCCAGCGCGGCCGCGGCCGGCGGATCGATCAATTTCCGATAGGCGCTTGCGGCGTCGTCGTGGGACAGGCCGAGGTGGGCAAACACGAGCCAGGCGGCCTCATCCAGCGCGTTGTCGGTGCCATGCCCGTAGCTCAGCCGGGCGGCCTCAAACTCGGCGGCAATACGTCGAATTTGGTCTTCCACAGTGACGGCTGGATGCTGCGACATGACTTCTCTTCGTGACTGCCCGGAGTGCCTCGGCGAATCTTACACGGCCGGGGAATAAGCGGTTAGAATTGCGCGCCCGTAGTAACGAATACCTCTCATTGATGGGCCACAAACAATGATGCATCCGGGAAAGCTGATATTCGCGATTGTGCTCGGCGTCGTCCTGACGACCGGTATCTGGGTACTTGTGAACCTCAAGCGATCCGCAGCGGTGCCGACAACGGCAACGGTCCTGCCGATACCCGCCGCAATACATTCGTTCTCACTCCTTGACCATCGGGACCGGGCCGTCGACGAAAGTGTTTTTCGTGGCCAATGGGACCTTGTCTTTTTCGGTTTCACGAACTGCCCGGATATTTGTCCGTTGACGCTGCAGGTCCTGAGCACGGCGAAGCGCCGACTTGCCGATTCAGGCCTGTCTCCCTTGCCACGCATCGTTCTGGTCAGCGTGGACCCGGAGCGGGATACGCCTGCGAGAATGGCGCAATACATCGCCGCATTCGGTGATGACAACCTGGGAATCACGGGCAACCTGGAAGAGCTGAAAAAATTGACGTCGGGGCTCGGCATATTCTTCGAAAAACGACAGGGCGATGGCGAGCACCACACGGTCAATCATTCCGCAGCCGTCATCGTCATCGACCCGGACGGTCGTTTTCATGCTTTGTTCAGTTCACCGCATGCCGTTGAAAATTTTGTACACGATTTGCCCTTGTTGATGAGGACATGAGACCGTGAACCGACTGTTTGTTCTCCTGCAGTACATTTTGCCGCGCCACTGGCTTACCGCGGTCGTCTATCGCATTGCGCGCATTCGGGTGCGCCGGATCAAAGATATCCTGGTGCGCGGCTTTGTAAAACTCTACAACGTCGATTTGAGCGAAGTGCATCAGGACGTACCCGGCGACTTCCGCACCTTCAACGAATTTTTTGTTCGCGAGCTCGTGGACGGCGCCAGGCCCGTCGACAAAAACATCAACGCGATCGTGTCACCGGTTGACGGTACGATCAGCATCGCGTCGACATTGCAGTCACACAGTATTTTTCAGGCCAAAGGGCTTAGCTATTCGCTGGACGACCTTTTTGCGATCGACCTGGATGAGGCACGCGCTTTCGTGAACGGATCGTTCGCGACGATCTACCTCGCGCCCTATAACTACCATCGCGTCCACATACCGTTCGCGGGTGAACTCGTTGCCGCGCACTACGTTCCCGGCGACCTGTTCAGCGTCAATGAGGCGACCGTCGCCCGCGTGCCGGGACTATTTCGCAGAAATGAACGCCTGAACCTGCACTTCAGGACTGCGTTCGGACCTGCTGCCCTGATAATGGTCGGCGCGTTGAATGTCGGCAGCATCAGCACGCCCTGGACAGGTGAAATCCGACCGAGGAAACGCGGCGTCGTGGAACCCCTCGATATCGGCAGCGCGCCGTGCGACCTTGACAAAGGCGCCCTGCTCGGCTGGTTCAATATGGGATCGACTGTGATCCTGCTGCTGCCCGAAGGGGCGGCTGAATGGCATGACGCCCTCGTTCCGGGATTGCCGGTTCGCATGGGCGAAGCCATCGGGACACTCTCCGGCTCGCGTGCATGAGTGACTGGCGTCCGTTGTCGAGCGCAAAAGTCGCCTGCAGGCGGGCCGAAATGCTCACGCTCGCGCGACAGTATTTCACCGACAATAAGGTTCTTGCGGTCGACACGCCGTCATTGAGTCCGTCCGCCGTTACTGACCGGCACATTGACTCGCTGTCGGTCCGTGACTCGGAACTGTACCTGCACACATCGCCCGAATTTCACATGAAACGCCTGCTTGCCGCCGGCTACCCGGACATCTATTCGATCTGTCGCGTCTTTCGAGGCGGCGAAAAAGGCCGAACCCATCTGCAGGAATTCACGATGATCGAGTGGTACCGGCGCTCGATGAAGCTCAGCGCAATCGTGGCGGACACGCTGCAATTTATCGCTGCGGTTCTGGAACGCCCGGAGCTCGCAGATGATGCTCGCCGATGGGACTATGCCGACGTATTCGAAGACACGGTACACCTTGATCCTTTTGCTGCATCGATTGACGATCTCGCCGGTGCTGCGGCGGCAGACCCTCAACTGCGTACGACAATGGGCGATGACCGGGATGCGTGGCTCGACCTGCTAATGGCGACGAAGGTCGCTCCCTGTTTCCGCACCAGCGAACTCACGGTCGTACAGCATTACCCGGCATCGCAGGCTGCGCTCGCAAGATTTTGCCCCGACAATGCGAAAGTCGCGGATCGCTTTGAAATTTATTTCGGTGCGCTCGAACTTGCGAACGGCTACGTCGAACTGACCGATGTCGCGGAGCAAATCAGGCGTATCGACTGCGACCGGCATTACCGACACGAGTCCGGATTGCCGGATATTCCGCGCGACGAGCAACTGATCGGCGCGCTCAGATCCGGTCTGCCTGACTGCGCCGGTGTTGCGCTTGGATTTGAACGACTGCATATGATCGACGCAGGCACCGACGATATTCGAAACGTTGTAAGCTTTGCCTGATAGTTTTAGCGAGGTCGACCAACAAGGCATCGAGCGCATGTGCCAGACTTACTGCGGCCTTCAGGCGGGTAGGGACAACTCTATTTGACGCGCGACACGTATTCCTTCGAGCGCGTATCCACCTTGACGATCTCGCCCTGTTCGACAAACAGTGGGACGCGTACTACTGCGCCCGTCGACAAGGTCGCAGGCTTTACACCTCCGCTGGCCGTGTCGCCCTTCACACCAGGATCCGTCTCGATGATTTCCAGGTCAACGAAATTCGGCGCCTCGACGATCAACGGTGAATTATTCCACAAGGTAATCTGGCAAATGTCGCCGTCCGTGATCCAGTTATTGGAATCACCCATCGCCGCGCCGTCTGCCGCATATTGTTCGAACGAATCCGGCACCATGAAATGCCAGAACTCACCGTCGGTATAGAGATACTGCATATCCGTATCCACAACGTCCGCGGCTTCGACGCTTTCGCCCGACTTGAACGTCTTGTCGACGGTCTTGCCCGTTGCTAGATTTCGGATACGAACCCGGTTGAATGCCTGGCCCTTGCCGGGTTTGACAAATTCATTCTCGACGATGATGCAAGGGCGTTGATCGATGATGATGCGAAGACCGGAACGGAATTCGTTGGTGCTGTAAGTCGCCATTTTTTCCTCCGAACCCGGCAGGCGCCCATGATACCGAAGTCGGCGCCGGGTACCAGTGAGAATCAGTCCACTGGTGCCGGGGCCGGAATGATCAGGTTTTGGCCGTGAATACGCCCGATTACCGGCAGCAATGCCCTATTTTGCAGCCGAAATATGAGGCCCGTCACGGTTTTGCCATTCCGCCGCGGGCCTGGCGAGGTGCGATGCTAGACTGAGGTCCGATTGAACAGAATACGGGCGCGCCGGATTTGCGCCCGCCGCAGGCAAGGATGCAATTTGAACGGCCGCCATAGCATTTCCATTGCAGTACTTTCGGAAAATCAGGACGACGTCGAGCTGATTAACAGCGCGCTGCGCGACGCTGGTCATGCCGCCCATTGCCACTGGATCGACCACCCCAGGAAACTGTCCGAGACTCTCTCCAAAGAGCGCATCGAACTGCTCATCATGAACTGCGATCGTTTCACCGATTCGATTCGCGGGGTAATCAAGCGCAAGGATTATTTTAACCCTGAAGTTCCGCTCATTGCCCTGCAGG
This sequence comes from uncultured Woeseiaceae bacterium, assembly GCA_964386735.1. Lineage (GTDB taxonomy): Bacteria > Pseudomonadota > Gammaproteobacteria > Steroidobacterales > Woeseiaceae > UBA1847. The sequence continues at coordinate 10,949 of CAYLTW010000059.1, read as the reverse complement.
CAAAAGCAGATGAAGAGGCCATCCAGAAAGCAATGCGCAGCGGCGCCGTGGATCTTGTATCGATCGGGCTGAAAAAAAGACTGACGTCGGTAGTCTCGCGTGAGCTTCGCGCACTGCGCGCAGAGCGAGCCCTGAATTCCACGATTCAATCCGCGACCGAATACAAGAAACAGGTTCGTGATTTCATGCAGGCATCCGCTGCCGCCATCGCGCTGGTGCAGGAAGGCATCATCGTGGAGGCCAATCGATCGTGGTTGAAATTATTCAAGGCCGCCAAACTCGACGAGGTCGCCGGCCTGCCATTGATGGACAGCTTTGACACCGAACACCATGCGGCTCTGAAAGGCGCGTTGGTCGCGACGATCGCCGGGAAGTGGCAGCCGGACGAAAAACTTGCGGTCCAGCCACATCTCGACGGCAACGAGGCCGATCCGTTGCTCCTTGAGTTCCGAAAAGTAGACTTCGACAATTCACCGACCGTGCAAATTCAGATCGCGGTCCCTGACAGATCGTCGATGGAACCGACGAAACTCGTCCACGACGCGCTGAAGCGCGACCCGACGACTCTTTTCTATTACAGAAACCAGTTCCTCGATCGCATAAGGAAACGCCTGAGCCGCAAACCGAAATCCGGTCTGCATGTTCTCGCTTACGTGAAGCCGGACAGTTTTGGCGAAATGCTCGACAAGGTCGGCATCATCGATTCGGAAGAGTTACTGGCGCAGTTTTCCGAGGAACTACGCAAGCGGATGCATCCCAGGGATGTCGCGGGTCGATTTGAGGGCACCTCCATCATGGTACTGCTCGAGCGCGGCAGCTCGCGAGACGGCCAGGTATGGGGCCAGCAACTTGCGAAGCATATTAGTGAAAAAACGTTCGAGATTGGCGATAAATCCACGCACATGACCTGCACGGTCGGTATCTGCGCTGTCACCGACGTCTTCGGCAATCTCGAGGAACTCGTCGCCGCGACGATTGATGCTCACCGCATGGGCAGGGAGGCTGGTGGCAACACTGCCTTTTTGAACGAAGAGGCGCACGAGGATACCAGGCAAAAGGAATTCGACGCGATCTGGGTGAAGCACCTGAAGTCCGCGCTCATGGACAACCGCTTCCGTTTGGCGCAATTGCCGATTGCGGGTCTTCGCAGCGATTCCGTGGAAATGTACGACCTGCTCGTGCGAATGATCGACGAACAGGGAAACTCCGTACTACCGTCTGAATTCCTGCCCGCGGCGGAGCGAAACAACATGATGAAGAACATCGATCGCTGGATGATCAAGGCTGCGATCGAGTTCTGCAACAGTAACAACGCGGATCGGGTATTCGTTCGCTTGTCCAGACAGTCCGTTGTGGATCCGTCGACCGCTGCCTGGATGGAGCGGGAGTTTGACGATCGCGGTTTTGACTGCTCGCGGCTCGTCACCCAGATTCCCGAACGTGACGCGGCGAAACACATCAAGCAAACGCAAAAACTCGTAAAACAGCTACGCAAGGTCGGTGTCGGCTTTGCACTTGAGCATTATGGCATTGATCAGAAGCGCTTCCAGATTCTCGACTTGCTAAAACCCGATTACATCAAGATCGATGGCGAATTGATGCATTCGCTCATGACGGACTCGCAAATGCAATCGGCCGTACAAAACATCGTCAAGGGTGCATCCAAACGCAATATCAAGACTGTTGCGGAACGCGTGGAAAACGCGAATGCAATGGCCGTGCTGTTTCAACTCGGCCTTGACTATATGCAGGGACATTATGTCCACGAACCGGAAGTCGTACTTGAGGAACAGGGTAGCAGCAGGCGCAATACGCTCGCAGACCTCGCCGCCTCAAACTCAAATTGAGCTTTTGTTGCAGCGGGGCAAAGTGTGACGCAGGTCACACTTCATAGTTGGAACCATGCGCTATTTATTACACGGAAACAAAACATAGAATGGTGTCGTAGAACAGGACAGGTGAATCTCCTACTTTATGATAATCGCACGAGAATCGAGGTCCAGATCAGTGAAGAATTCAACCAGGTCAATATTGCCCGCACTGTTCGTGGTTGGCGGAGGACTCGCAAGTACGCCGTCCGCTGCGATCGAACTTGGCGAAATCAATGTTCAGTCAACGCTCGGGCAACCGTTGCGTGCCAGCATTGCCTATGCTCTGGGTCCGAACGAGCAAGTTGCCGACTATTGCGTCAGATTGAACCCCGGCTTTGCCGCGAACGGACTGCCCGCTATTACGCGAGCCAGTGTGAGCGTCGCCAATGGCATTATCGCGTTGAGCGGCAAGACAGCGCTTCGCGAACCGCTCATGACATTGCGAGTGGACGTTGCCTGCCAGTACACGCCCAGGATCAGCCGCGAGTACATGCTGTTCATCGACCCGGCACGGCCCGTTCAAGAGCAGGCAGCGGTAGCAAGCACGGCGCCGGACAGCGCTGCAAGCAGTGCTCCTGTGGCAAGGACCGTCGCGCGAGCTTCAACCACCGTCAATCGCGAACCAATCGACGGTAGCGTGCGCTATCGTGTACAACGAGGCGACTCGCTCTCAGTCATCGCACAGAGAATTGAAAATCGCCGGATTGGCTTGTGGAGCGCTGTCGCACAAATCTTCGATGCCAATCCGGAAGCATTTATCGGCAATGACCCGAATCGCCTCAAGGCCGGCAGCTTGCTGATCATACCCAGCTTCCGGGCGGAGGCGTCGTTCGCCCAGGCCACGGCACCGCCGCCAACCGCGGCGGCGCCTGACGAGAAACCCGTTGTCCAGGAGGCGGTTTCCACAGCTTACCCGGGCGTAAGCGAAACCGCTGCCGTAGATGACACTGCCATTCTTGAACCCGCCGCAACGCCGGCAATGGAGGGCCTGAAACCAGGTGACATCATTCTCGATGCGGATAATCCTTACATTGAACCGGCAGATACGACACCGGTTACCACCACGGCAATAGCGGATACAGAGCTGGAAGCACCAGTGACTTCGACGGCACCGAACGTTCCTGTCGCGAACATTATTACCGCGGACGAGCCGGCCCGGTCATCGACGAACTGGTTGCTGTGGCTTATCGGTGGCGGAATCGCCGTGATTGGCGGACTGTTGGTATTTGGTCGTCGCAACAGGGACCGGGATCGTGGCGTACCGGCACCCGCAATTGCCGTTGCGCACCCGCTGCGGCGCAGTAGTGACGAAGATACCGAGCAGCTGGAGGCCGTTGCGGTCGTGGACTACGACCTCGAAGACGATTCGCCGACGCATGAAAACCTCGTTCTCGACGCCGATCTCGAAATCGGCACGGGCCTCGAAAAAGGCACCGACATGGACGTGGCACAGGACTTCGGCTTTGCCGTTACAACGCACCTCGACCTCGAGCTTCCGGCAGAACCTGCGAACACGGACGACGAACCGCAAACAGATATCATTGCACCGCCCGGAATCGACGAAAGCTCTATTCTCAAGAGTGAGATGCTTCCCGACGACGACGATTACGATATGTCAGTCATCGTCGATGCGACGAAGATGCCGCGCCCCGACGACGTCACCAAACGTGACCTGAAGGCCGTTGAGGTCGGTACCGGTGATGAAACACTGATCTCGGGTGACTATACAATCAGCAAGGAAGTCGACTACGACATTCTCCAACAGGACTACGAGGATGAGCTGACGGCAACGCAGGCGCTGAACATCGAAATCGAGAAAGCCGCGGCGGAAATCGCCGACCGGATGGAAAAAGAGGAAAACGCTGCTGACATGACTTCCGAACTGCCGCTCGCAACGGTCACCGAAATTGATGTTACGGCGAATCTGCGAGCCCGCAACCATGACCAGGAAGACAAGATCGGCGACAATGACGACACCGGCGTCAACCTTGAGCTCACCGCGGAAATGATCGCCGAAGAGAAGACCGTCGAAATGCGCGCCGAAGA
>CAYLTW010000059.1:0-6932 GCA_964386735.1 uncultured Woeseiaceae bacterium | reverse complement strand
CGCCGAAGAGAAGACCGTCGAAATGCGCGCCGAAGAAAAGACCGTTGAAATGCGCGCCGAGGAAAAGACCGTTGAAATGCCCGCCCCGAAGGGCGACAGCAAAACCGGGTAGAAGACGTTAGGAATCCTCGCGTCCCAGGCCAATCAGCCTGTCCACCTTGCGCCAGCCTTTTGGCAGGAAGCGGCCACGCAACGCGCGCTCGCCGTAATAGTCGTCGGTGTCGTCCCACCTGATCGTCATGATGCGGTTGCCGCATTGAACCTGCAGATTACCGTCCTCCGGCACAACGGCTGCCGCGATCATTTTTTCCTCTCCGCTCTTGTACCTGGGGCCGGGAATATTGATCAGTTTGTTGCCTTTGCCTTTTGCCAGCTCGGGCAATTCATCCATTTCGAATAACAGTAGCCGACCAATCGAACTTACGGCCGCAATCAGACATTCGGTCTCTTCAGGTACGGGCGCCGGCACTACGGCTTTGCCATCAGTCGGCACACGCAAGATGGCTTTGCCCGCTTTGTTGCGTGATACAAGATCAGTCAGCGTCGCGATAAACCCGAATCCCGCGTCGCTCGCCAGAAGATAACGCGAGTCCTCCGGCCCGATCATCGCACCGCAAAACTCTGAGCCGTCAGGCGGCTTGAACAGCCCCGACAATGGCTCGCCCTGCCCGCGCGCCGACGGCAGCGTATTTGCAATTACGCTGTACACGCGCCCCGTGCTATCGATGAACATCGCGAGCTGATTACTGCGGCCTTGTGCCGCAGCCAGGTAACCGTCACCGGACTTGTAGCTCAACGCCGTCGCGTCGATCTCGTGTCCCTTGGCCGCTCGTGCATAACCTCGCTGCGACAAAACCACGGTCACCGGCTCACTGGTCACGAGCTGCGTTTCGTCGATTGCCTGGGCTGCTTCCCGTTCAACGATCTCGGTACGCCGATCGTCTCCGTAAGCTTCGGCATCCTCGAGTATTTCATTTTTGATGAGGGTCTTGAGCCGCGTCGCGCTCTTGAGGATTTTCTCGAGAACGTCGCGTTCGTCGCTGAGTTCATCCTGCTCGCCGCGAATTTTCATTTCTTCGAGCTTTGCGAGATTGCGCAGGCGCAGGTTCAAAATCGCTTCGGCCTGGATATCCGACAAGCTGAACTTCTTCATGAGAACCGGCTTGGGCTCGTCCTCACTACGAATAATCGCGATCACTTCGTCGATACTCAGGTAAGCGACGAGCAAACCGTCAAGGATGTGCAGCCGGTCCGTAACGATCTGCAAGCGGTGCTGCAGACGACGCTTGACCGTTACCTTGCGAAACTTTATCCACTCAGAAAGCAGGTCGACGAGATTGAACATGCGCGGCCGGCCGTTCAGGCCAATGACGTTCATGTTTACGCGTGAGGTACGCTCAAGCGAGGTTGTCGAGAACAGGTGTGACATCAATTGCTCGACGTCAACACCGCGTTTCTTGCTAATGACGAGTCTCGTCGGATCCTCATGATCGGACTCATCGCGAAGATCATCGACCTGCGGCAACTTTTTGTTTCGCATCTGCGATGCGATTTGCTCGAGAACCTTGCTACCGGATATCTGGTGCGGCAGCGATGTGACGACAATGTCGCTACCCTCGATCTTGTAAGAGGCGCGCAGACGCAATGTGCCCGAGCCCGTCGTATAGATTTCCTTGATATCGGCGCGTGGCGACACAAGCTCGCCGCCCGTCGGAAAATCCGGGCCCTTGATATGCTTCATCAGCGCCGCAACCGTGGCCTTCGGACTATCAATCAGGTGCACGACCGCACTCGCGACCTCCCGGAGATTGTGCGGCGGCACGTCCGTGGACATGCCGACCGCAATGCCCATCGTACCGTTCAGCAGCAGATTTGGCAGGCGTGCAGGCAGCACCACCGGTTCTGACAACGTGTCATCGAAATTGGGCGCCCAGTCGACCGTCCCCTGCCCCAGTTCCTGCAGTACACACTTCGCATAGGCTGTGAGGCTCGACTCGGTATAGCGCATGGCGGCGAACGACTTCGGGTCGTCGGTTGAGCCCCAGTTACCTTGCCCTTTTATGATCGGGTATCGATACGAGAAGTCCTGAGCCATGAGCACCATGGCCTCGTAGCAAGCCGAGTCGCCGTGCGGGTGAAACTTGCCGATTACATCTCCGACCGTGCGCGCTGACTTCTTCGGCTTCGAGCCCGCGGACAGCCCGAGTTCGCTCATCGCGTAAATGATGCGCCGCTGTACGGGTTTAAGACCATCGCCGATCGAAGGCAGCGCACGATCAAGGATGACGTACATCGAATAGTCCAGGTAGGCCTTCTCGGTGTATTCCCTGAGCGCCTGTTGTTCGACACCTTCGAGATTCAGACTATTTTGCATGAGTTCTATACCTCTGCCAGATCGCCCTTGGTCTCAAGCCATTTGCGTCGATCTTTGGAACGCTTTTTTGCGAGCAACATATCCATAAGCTGGTCGGTCTTGTCATTGCCGCTCATGGTCAGTTGCACCAGGCGACGGGTATCACGATTCATGGTCGTTTCGCGAAGCTGCGATGGGTTCATTTCGCCGAGGCCCTTGAAACGCATTTCCCTGATCTTGCCACGCTTTTTCTCAGCCTCGATTCGGTCACGGATGCCTTTTCGTTCACCCTCATCGAGCGCGTAAAAAACCTCTTTGCCGACGTCAATTCGATACAACGGCGGCATCGCGACATAGATATGTCCCGCCAGCACCAACTCGCGGAAATGGCGAAGGAACAACGCGCATAACAGCGTTGCAATATGCAAGCCGTCGGAGTCCGCGTCAGCGAGAATGCAAACTTTGTGATATCGCAGCCCTTCGATGTCGTTCGTGCCCGGATCGACGCCGAGTGCGACGCTTATGTCGTGCACTTCCTGGGACGCCAGTATCTCGGCCGAATCGACTTCCCAGGTGTTCAGGATCTTGCCCCTGAGCGGCATGATCGCCTGCGTATTGCGATCGCGCGCCTGCTTGGCCGAACCGCCGGCCGAGTCACCCTCGACCAGAAAAATCTCACAAAGCTCGGGTTCCTGCGATGTGCAGTCGGCGAGCTTGCCGGGCAAAGCCGGTCCCGAGACGATTTTCTTGCGCACGACCTTCCTGGCATCCTTTAGCCGCGTTTGTGCTTTTGCGATCGCCAGCTGAGCTATCTGGTCGCCGGTCTCGGGGTGCTGGTTCAGCCACAGCGAGAATCCATCCTTGAGCACACCCGTAACAAATGCCGCGGATTCACGCGACGAAAGGCGCTCCTTGGTCTGCCCGGAAAACTGCGGGTCCTCGAGCTTGGTGCTCAGTACGAAGCAAAGACCGTCCCAGACATCTTCAGGCGCAATCGAAACGCCGCGCGGCAACAGGCTCCTGAAATCGCAAAACTCACGCAATGCGTTCGTAAGGCCGGTACGCAGGCCGTTTACGTGCGTGCCGCCTTGCGTTGTCGGGATCAGGTTGACATAGCTCTCGTTCACCACCTGGCCGCCGTCGGGCAACCAGGCCAGCGCCCAGTCGACGGCCTCATTATTGCCCTGCATGCTGCCCGAGAAGGGCTCGGCCGGGAGAATCGCACCACGACCGATCGCCTCGACGAGGTATTCCTCGAGGCCGCCGGAATAACACCATTCGTGTTTTTCCCTGGGCTTTTCGATTTTCAGGCGAACCGTCAGCCCCGGGCACAGCACGGCTTTGGCACGCAGCGCGTGCTTGAGTTTCGACACCGAGAACTTTGCCGATTCGAAATACTGAGGGTCCGGCCAGAAACGGATCGTGGTTCCGGTATTGGCTTTGCCGACCTTTCCCACTTCCTCCAGCTTGCCGCGCTTCTTGCCGCCGGCGAAGCTCATGTTGTATTCCTTGCCGCCGCGGCGAATCCACACCTCAAGGTTTTTCGACAGTGCATTGACGACTGAAACGCCGACACCGTGCAATCCGCCGGAGAACTGGTAGTTCTTGTTCGAGAACTTGCCGCCCGCGTGCAGGCGAGTGAGGATGACCTCAACGCCGGGAATCTTTTCCTTGGGATGCTTGTCGACGGGCATGCCGCGGCCGTCGTCGGAGACCTCGAGAGAGCCGTCCTTGTAAATCGTAATGTCGATCTTCTTGCAGTGGCCTGAGAGCGCTTCGTCGACACTGTTGTCGACTACCTCGTGCGCAAGATGGTTTGGCCGGCTTGTGTCGGTGAACATTCCGGGCCGGCGACGGACGGGCTCAAGCCCACTCAGGACCTCAATGTCCGCCGCGTCGTATCGTCGTGTCATCTATAGGCTGCCAAGCGAATGCACGGCGGGATTCTAGCCTGATTGATCGAGATCCGCGAGGAGTGAAAGGCGGATATTTTTCGCGATAGGCGAAATATCGACGGTGTAGCTGTCGTGGTCTATGCCGGCACCCAGTGCAGCGCCCTGAATTAGCGCCGCAAGCTGATCGGCACTGAGTTCGAAACGGAGAAAATGTACGGCCGACGTTTTTGCTTCGTCGGCGCGCTCCAGGTCCTCATCGGCGATAGCGTATATGCGCTCGTGGCCTTCAACCTGCATGTACACGCGATTCTCGATTCCAACCAGCCGCCGCAGCATCTCACGCCGCTCGTCCTCTTCGCCAAACTCGAGCATGAACGTTGCTTTCCAGTTGGAGCCATCCGGAATCAGCGGATTATAGGCATCCAGTTCTTCATCGATGCTGTCCGCCTCGAAGATGCGCTCGATTCGAAGCATTTCCTGGACCTGGTATTGCATTGTCAGGCGGTCTTCAAAATACAGAGCGGCATTCGTGCCAAGTTCGAGACGTCGATTGCGCTTGTGGTCAAGAACCTTGCCGCGAAACGCTTCCCGGGACGCCGAGTACTGCTCGAGGCTCATCAAATCGTCGCGAATCAATTTCTGCATGGCATTCAAATCCCGTAGGCGCTCCGTAGCAGACTCATCGGGTGACCTGCGCTGTAATCGTCCTGATCCTGGCTTATCTGTTCCGCTGCCATCGGGCAATCGCTGACAAAATAATCGGCGTCGCTTTTTATGACTTTATTGATGACAGGTCGCGCGATTTTTTTCGAATCATCGTGAAATTCCTTTTTTACGGCGTAGGTGCCGTCGTGCCCTGAACACCGCTCGATGGCTTCCACGGCCGTGTCCGGCACCAGTTGCAGGATATCGCGAGTCTTCAGGCCAATGTTCTGTACCCGAAGATGGCACGGCACCTGGTAGGAAACCTTACCCAGGGATTTCGCGAAGTCCGTATTGAGTTTGCCATCCTTGTGACGGAGCGCAAGGTACTCGAACGGATCGAAAATAGCATCGCGGACCTTGAGTACTTCAGAATCGTTCGGAAACATCAGTGGCAATTCCTGCTTGTACATGAGCGTGCAGGAAGGAATCGGCGTAACGATGTCCCAGCCCTTGTCGACCCACGCCGCGAGAATCGGTATGTTGGCCTCTTTCGCGCGCTCCACCGATTCAAGATCGCCGAGTTCGAGTTTGGGCATCCCGCAACAGGCTTCTTTTTCCGCCAGCGTGACGGGAATTCCGTTGTGCTGAAAAACGGCAACGAGATCCTCAACCATCTCCGGTCGATTACGATTGCCGTAGCACGTCGCGTACAAAACGACCTTGCCTGTCGTACCGCCAGCGGCTACGGCTCTGGTCGCATCGACATCATGTAAATGCTTCAGCCGCTTGCGCGCCGGCTTCGAGTGATACTCGGGAACCGGCGCGTGCCTGTGGACACCGATCGTGCTTTCCAGCAACTTTCGCCCGACACTGCTGCGGTTCGTCGTATTCACGATCTGTGCCAGCACAGGAATGCCGGCGAGCTTGCCGACCGTGTCGGTCGCGCTCAGCGCGCGATCCCGAAACGACGCACCGTCTTTTTTGAACCGCGCAGCCTTGGCCCGCAACATCAGGTGCGGAAAATCGACGTTCCACTCGTGCGGCGGCACATACGGACATTTGCTCATGTAGCACATGTCACACAGGTAGCAATGGTCGACCACGTTCCAATAGACCTTTTTCGGTACGCTATCGAGCTCCATTGTTTCGGATTCGTCGATCGCGTCGAATAGTGTCGGAAACGCGTTACAAAGGTTGAAGCAGCGACGGCACCCATGGCAGATATCGAACACCCGTTCGAGTTCGTCGAACAACGGTCCCTCGTCGTAGAACTCGTCGGAGCGCCAGTCAAGCGGGTGCCGCGTGGGCGCCTCGAGACTGCCTTCTCGTCTAGTCGTCAAGCGTATCGAGTGCTTTTTGAAAGCGATTCGCGTGTGAACGCTCGGCTTTTGCCAGTGTCTCGAACCAGTCGGCAATCTCGTCGAACTTTTCGTCACGAGCGGTCTTGGCCATTCCCGGGTACATGTCGGTGTACTCGTGTGTCTCACCGGCGATGGCTGCCGCCAGATTCGCTGACGTTGCACCGATCGGCAAACCCGTCGCCGGATCGCCCGTTTCCTCGAGGTATTCCAGGTGGCCATGCGCGTGACCGGTCTCGCCCTCGGCCGTGGAGCGGAATACGGCGGCGACATCGTTGTAACCCTCGACGTCGGCCTTTGCTGCGAAATACAGATAACGACGATTTGCCTGCGACTCGCCGGCAAATGCGTCTTTCAGATTGTTTTCGGTTTTGCTGCCTTTCAATGACATGTTTGTCCCCTCAATGCGTTTTGCTTTCACTTAGACCGGGTCTAATGAATCGGTACTCTAGTCTCGAAAAGGTATGCTGTCAATTCAATTGCAGTGCTTCAAACGGCGCTGAAAATCGTTGACGCTCCGGTTCGCCAAAGGTAGCGTAGCGGTCGCAGCGATAGTCGGGCAGACCCCATGAGTGCAACGAAAAGCATCAATCTCGAAAAATCCCTTGCCGACCTCGAGAAACTGGTCGAGGAACTGGAATCCGGCGACTTGCCGCTCGAAAAAGCCATGAAAAAATTCGA
>CAYLTW010000058.1:12478-16873 GCA_964386735.1 uncultured Woeseiaceae bacterium | reverse complement strand
CCGGTCGCAGAAGAAGCACCGGTCGCAGAAGAAGCGCCGGTCGCAGAAGAAGCGCCGGTCGCAGAAGAAGCGCCGGTCGCAGAAGCAACACCGGTCGCAGAAGAAGCACCGGTCGCAGAAGCCAGCGAAGAGACCAAGGCCGAAGATGCTGTCGCTAATGTTGCCGAAGAAAAAATTGAACCGGAAAATAGTGGCGAAGAAGAAGCAACAGCGGAAGAAGCTGCGGCGAAGAGCGCCTGAGGAGACTATCAATGAGCAGATATTCACGCAGACGCAAGTATTGCCGTTTCACAGCCGAAGGTATCACCGAGATCGATTACAAGGATCTCAATTTACTGAAGGCCTACGTCACTGAAACAGGAAAAATTGTACCAAGCCGTATTACCGGCACGAAGTCGCACTACCAGCGTCAGCTGGCGACCGCGGTAAAACGCGCAAGATTCCTGGCATTGTTGCCGTATACCGACCGCCACTGAGGCGGCGGGGGCGGACACATGCAGGCGGTTGCCGCATGGCTGGTCGCCCGGCCGCAGAATGCAGTACTGGCGCTCGCGGCGACGATATCGCTGGCCTACCTGAGTATTTTGAGCGGTGTCGTACTCGTACTGCTCGTGTTGCACAAAGGGCCGAAGCGCGCCGTGGTCGATGTCGTACTGGCGAGCGGTTTGCTCGCTTTGGTCGGGTTCGTCGCGCAGGTTCCGCTTGTAACGGTTTTGTCGGGCGCTGTTGTAATGTGGTTGCCGGCGATGTTGCTCGGAGTGTTGCTGCTTACAACGCGGTCACTAACCCTGACCGTGCAATTGTCGGTCATCGTGGCCGTATTGGCCATGTTGGGGTTTTACCTGCTTGTGGACGATCCGGTTGGGTTTTGGCGCAGTATACTCACGACGGTTGTCGACGTATGGCGGGGGCTGGGCCTGACGGAACAGGCAGATTTACTCGACGGGCAGATGGACGTGGTCGCCGCGCAGATGACGACGGTAGCGGTACTAATGAGTTGGGCCGTGTACAGCGTCAATCTTGTACTGGGCTACTTGTTGTACCGGCGCTTGCCCGGTGAACCGGCCGATTTTGGACGGTTTCGTGACTTGAACCTGGGTCGTGTTGTTGCCATCAATATGGCGCTGGCGTCGGTGATTGCACTGTTGAGTGGCGCGATTTGGTTGCAAAATATCGCATTCGTGATGTTCTTTGTATTTTGGCTTCAGGGGCTGGCAATTGTTCACTGGATGCACGGTGAGGGGCATTTGCCCGTATTTGGCGTCATAGCTGTTTATGCGTTGATGCCGTTTTTGAGCGTAATTTTGTTGATGGCGCTGGCTGTGACTGGCTACATCGACACCTGGTTCCGGTTACGCCGGCCAGGGACAGCTTAAGTTGAATCATAGGCAGGATCGGAAAATGAACGTTATTTTATTGGACAACGTAGAAAATCTTGGAAGTATCGGCGACCTCGTCAAGGTTAAAGCCGGTTATGGCCGCAACTTCCTGTTACCGCAGGGCAAGGCAGCGCTGGCGACGCCGAAAAATATGAAAGAGATTGAAGTGCGTCGCGCAGACCTGGAGAAACACGCAGCAGATGAGCTCGCAGTCGCCAGGAAACGTGCCGAAACCATCAATGGCATGGAGCTGGTTATTGCGGCGAATGCCGGCAGCGAAGACAAATTATTTGGATCCGTCGGTCCGCTCGATGTTGCGGAGGCGTTTACTGCCGTGCAGATCGAGGTGCAGCGTAGCGAAGTGCGCATGCCGGATGGCCCGATCCACGAGCTCGGCGACTTCAAGGTCGGTGTGCACTTGCACCCGGAAATGAATGTCGAGATTACCGTAAGAGTCGTCGCATCTGAGTGATTCTGCGCTGCGCCAATGTGTTACCTTTTGGGTGGAGTAATATTCTGGCCAGGGGACACTGATGGTTCGAGCAATAGGGGATGGGATGGACACCGGCGCTGTCGAGCAGCGCCTGAAGGTGCCGCCCAATTCCGTAGAGGCCGAGCAGTCCCTGGTCGGCGGATTGATGCTTAACAAGACGGCCTGGGACAAGGTCGCCGATGTCATCACGGCCGACGATTTCTACCGCAACGACCACCGCATCATCTATACAGCCATTTCGCAACTGGTGGATGATGGCAATCCCTGTGACGTTGTCACTGTTTCCGAATTTCTCGACCAACGCGGCGATCTGGACAAGGCAGGCGGCCTTGAATACCTCGCGGCGCTTGCCAATGAGACGCCAGGCGCAGCGAATGCCCGTGCATATGCCAAAATTGTCCGTGAACGTTCGATGTTGCGTGCATTGATTAACGCCGGTAATGAAATTTCGGGCAGCGCATTCGCTACCGACGGGCGTTCCGCGTCTGACCTTGTCGATGAGGCTGAGCGACGCGTGTTTGAAATCGCCGAGAGGGGAGCTCGCGCACAGGCCGGCTTTCGGTCACTTAAGCAGATTCTTCCTCAGGCCGTGGACCGTATCGACTTGCTGCATCAGTCCGACGGTGATATCACCGGTATTTCGACCGGATTCAGCGCATTCGATGCGTTAACTGCGGGTCTTCAGGGTGGCGACCTGGTGATCGTTGCGGGTCGTCCTTCCATGGGCAAGACGTCGCTGGCTGTGAACATCGCCGAGAATGCAGCGATTGGCAGCAAGGTGCCTACGGCAATATTTTCAATGGAAATGCCGTCGCAACAACTTGCGTTTCGCATGATCTCGTCATTGGGCCGGGTTGATCAGGCGCACCTTCGCACAGGCCGATTTCCGGATGAAGACTGGTCGAGAATCAATACGGCCGTGCAACTGATGTCCGATGCGCCGATTTTCATTGATGATTCCGCCAGCTTGTCGCCAACCGAAATACGCGCGCGTGCACGACGACTGCATCGCGAGCATGGCCTTGGACTGATTGTCGTAGACTACCTGCAACTCATGCAGGTACCCGGAAACAAGGAAAACCGGGCAACGGAAATTTCCGAGATATCGCGCTCGCTGAAGGCGCTGGCAAAGGAACTCGATCTTCCGGTTATCGCACTGTCGCAGCTCAATCGTAGTGTTGAGCAGCGTACTGACAAACGACCGGTAATGTCAGATCTGCGTGAGTCGGGCGCCATAGAGCAGGACGCCGACCTGATTGTCTTTATTTACCGCGAAGAGGTCTATAACAAGGATACGCCTCGCAAAGGTTTAGCCGACATTACGATTGCCAAGCAACGCAACGGCCCTATCGGCGACTTTCCGCTGACGTTTGTTGGCCGCTATACGAAGTTCGAAAACTGGGTCCCCGATACCTACGGCGAGGAGCCGTATCCGTGAGTTTCGGGGCACGGGCACTGATTCGGCTCGGCGCTCTCGGACACAATCTCAAGGTAATTCGCCGCGCCGCTCCCGGCGCGAAAGTTATGGCGGTTATCAAAGCCAACGCCTACGGGCACGGGATGGTTACCGTCGCGCAGTATCTTTCCGACGTGGATGCGTTTGCGGTTGCCCGATTGCCGGAGGCCGTGGAACTTCGCGAAGCCGGGATCGACAAACCCGTCGTCTTACTGGCCGGAGTAGTAACTGAAGAGGAGTTACAGAAGGCCACCAGGCAGGGCTTCGAAATTGTCGTGCATTGCACGGAGCAGCTTGAGTTACTCGCGACGCACAGGGGAAGGCCTGCGACTGTCTGGCTGAAATTCGATACCGGCATGAACCGCCTGGGCTTTCGTCCTGATGAGGCGAAAGCCTTGAAGAACAGAATGGAGAGTGCGGCATCGGTCGCCGAATTCCGAATCATGACGCATCTTGCCAGTGCCGACGACCCCGATAATGCGCAAACCCGCGAGCAACTCGATCAGTTTAGTCCTGTCGTTAGTGGTTTTTCCGGTGCAGTGAGCATTGCGAACACATCGGCGACGCTTGCCTGGCCGAACGTTGCCAATGCGGCCGAGACGTTTCGTTTCGCTGGGGAACACTGGATCCGTCCCGGCATCGCAATTTTTGGCATATCGCCGTTTGGCGATCGCGATGGTTCGGACCTTGGCCTGAAGCCCGTGATGCAGTTCGAGGCACGACTTATCGCGATGAAACCATTGAAAGTCGGCGCGCGGGTTGGTTACAAGGGAAGGTATATCAGCGACGTTGACTCGACGATGGGCATTATCTCTGCAGGTTACGGGGATGGATACACGCGGCATTTTCGAGACGGTACGCCCGTACTAATCAATGGGCGAAGAGTACCGCTGATCGGCAACGTCTCCATGGACTTGATCGCCGTGGATCTTGGCGCAGACGCGAAAGACGCGGTTGGCGATGTGGCAATATTGTGGGGCAACGGCCTGCCAGTAGAAGAGCTTGCGCCGTGGGCCGATGCGATTCCCTACGAGCTTGTCTGCGGAGTGACGAATCGCGAGGCGAGT
>CAYLTW010000058.1:0-12378 GCA_964386735.1 uncultured Woeseiaceae bacterium | reverse complement strand
ACTACGACATGAAGAAGCCCATCTTTACGCCAGCCAGCTGCACAACGTCGTTATCAACGAGTTTACGCGCCTGCGCCTCGATCGCTTTGCCGTTGACCAGCGGGAAGTCGCCTTCTTCACCGGACTCGACATGGACGATGTAATAGCCTTCCGCTCGGCGGGTGATCGCAGCAACCTGTACGCCCGGTCGGCCCAGCGTCGTTAGCGCCTTGGTCAGCTCGAGCTCACGGCCGGCAAACGCACCACTAAGGACTTGAAGTTTCGCCAGCGGCAGTGCGTTGGGCGCATTGCTAGGGTCAATACCTGTCGCAGTACCGGTATGAGAGATGGGCCTGGGCTTCGGCTTCGGCGCCGGTGCGTTAAGCCCGGCTGCCTGTTCGTCGTCTAACTTGACACCGCCATCATCCGACGGTATCGACGGTGTTTCATCACTGCCCCTGACACTGCCTTGTGCGGCCTCGTCGGCGGCTTTTTCTGCCTTGGCCAGCTGATCGGCGTTTTGCTGGCCAGCCGGAATTACCATGGTTTTCTCGAACTCGTCCTGCTCTGTGTCGCCGACCTGCTGATCCGAGAATCTCAGCTGATGATGGCCGATCGTGATGACGTCGCCATGCTGCAATGCGTGTTTTTTAATCAGCTTGCCGTTGACGTATGTGCCGTTGGTGCTGTTTAGATCCTCGAGAAAGGAATCATTGAGAATATTAATAATGAGGGAGTGGTGTCCACTGACCGCGGGGTTGTCGATACGCACATCATTATCAGGAAGGCGTCCGATCGTGTAACGCTCCTTGGTCATGTTGTATTCCGCGAGGACCTGATTGTCCAAGCTCAGTATTAATCGTGCCATGTTTACTCGCCGCTCTGCAGTAGGGACCGAAAAAATTTAGGGCTGCGCAGCGACATACCGACTGCGTGAACAGTCGTATCGCTCTTCGTCATGAAATTTCTTCCGAACCCCAACATCCTTTTCAACGGAACCAGCCGGCAATCTTGAGGAACAGGTTCTGTTTCGCAGCAAACGATTCATTTACCTGGGCCAGCATCACCGACACGTTATCGCGCCCGCCGTGGTCGTTCGCCAGCTCAACAAGCTGCTGACTAACGACGTCAAGACTAGCATTAAAAGTACTGATAGTTAAGTGAATATCCTCATCTTCGACCATGTCGGGCAAGCCGTCAGAGCACAGCAAATAGACGTCATCCGGCAGCACTTGATGTTCGTGAACTTCGACTTCAACGGTTGGTTCCACACCGAGCGCCCGTGTCACATAGTTGCGATTCGTTGAGCGCTGCGCTTCCTCCGCCGAGTAAAAGCCGCGGTCGACGAGTTCCTGCAGCAGCGAGTGATCGAGTGTCACCTGCTCGAACTGGCCGCCGCGCAAACGGTATGCACGCGAATCACCAACGTGGGCTATCGAAACTTTGTTATCAAAAAACATGCATGCCACGATCGTCGTGCCCATGCCTTCGCAATGCGTCTGACTTTGTGCGGTCTGAAAAATGATCTTGTTGGCGCGATATACGGCGTCACGAAGAATAATTGTCTGCCGCATAAGTCCACTGTGCGGATCGATGTCGGCGCGGTCCTCCCGTGCGGCTGCTTCAATCGCCAGCTCCGTGACGATCTGTACGGCGATACCGCTTGCGACTTCCCCGGCGTTGTATCCGCCCATACCGTCGGCAAGCACCATTAGTCCGATGTCTCCGTCGGAGCCAATCGCATCTTCGTTGTGTTCGCGAACCCGTCCAGTGTCTGTCAGTTCGGCAAAACTTATTTTTCCACGCAGATTCATCGTATTCGTGCTACCGCTCTAAATGATCTGTCTACGAATACCGGGCGCAGTTTCTCAAAGCAATGGCCATTTCGGCCCCACATGAGAATCGGTCTTCAGGACGTTTGGCCATGGCTTTCGCCAGAACCGTGTCCACGCTCGGTGGAATTCCGGCGCGGCGATTCGAAATCGGCGCGGCGTCTTCCGTTGTAATTTTCGTCATTAGCACTGCGATGTTTGTCGCCTTGAACGGCACCTCGCCGATAAGGAGTTCGTATAGAGTAACACCAAGCGAAAACAAGTCCGAGAGCCCTGTCAAATTCTCTGCGCCGAGTTGTTCGGGGGACATGTACATTGGCGTACCGAGTACGATGCCGGTTTTTGTTCGATTGTTGTCCGTCAGTCTTGCAACGCCGAAATCACCGATCTTGAGTGAGCCCTCCTTTGGGTTGTATAACAGGTTGGCGGGCTTGATATCGCGATGAATTACGCCCTGGTTATGCGCATAGTCGAGCGCTTCGGCTGTCGCTGCACAAAGTTCGAGCGCGCGTTTTGGAGCCAGCAGTTTCTTCGGGTTCGTAAAATCTTTCAGGGGAATGCCCGGAACGTATTCCATCGCAATATAGGCGAGGCCCTTGTCTTCGCCGGCGTCAAAAACCGTAACGATATTCGGATGTGTAAGGCGCCCCGCCGATTCTGCTTCACGATAAAAACGCAGACGTGCTTCTTTGAGTTCCTCATCTTCGAATTCTTTTTCGATTGGAATAGCTTTGACCGCAACCGCACGATTGATGCGCGGATCCTTACCAAGATAGACTGCGCCCATGGCGCCTCGGCCGATTCGCTTTTCGATGACGTAACGTCCGAGCCGCTGCGGAATCCCGTTGCTTTTCTTTGACGGTTGCGACCTGTTGCCGACGTTACCGTGCGTGCGCTTCATCCACTCAAGAACCGCCTCTGCCCGTTCGGGCTTCGCCTGTTCTTCGAAGGCCAGCGATAGCTTGTACATTATGGTTGCGAGCGTTTCTGACGGCGGGCAACGACGAAGTTCAGCAAAAGCAGGTTCCAGTCTGCCGGCCACAAGAAAATCGGAGCCACGCTTAAAGGCGCCCTTGGACTCCTTCTTCTCGTCGCCGACGAGCCAGATACTGAGTACCGCGACTCCGATGTATAAGAGAATTGCCCGGCCGAGGTCGAGGCGCGCATGCAGTACCAGCAAAATCATTGCCTCGAAAAGCAACAGTCCGGCCACGACCGCAACTGTCAAGGCGGCTATGTCGCGCCGATCCCGGTCGGGCATGAACAACACGGCGACGATGGCAAGCAATACCGGCGCCAGCCATTCCAGGGCCTTGACCCAGGAAGGTGAGATGACGGACTGATCTTGCTCGACATTCGCAAGCAGGGCGGCCGTGATTTCTGAGTGCGTGACCCTTTGACCTGACGGCAGCAATGCTTGCGCTCCGACCAGTTCGGGCTCCGAGTCGACGAAGATCGTGAACCCCACGAGGTTTCGGCTGTTGATGCGGCCGTCGATCAGGTCGTTGACGTTTAGTCTTCGCAATTTACGGTAGTTTGACAGGTAAATGGCGTCCTCGGCACCGGACATACGATTGCTGCTTTGTAGGTCATCGCTGTCGAACGCAATAGCAAGAGGCAAAGAGGGCGTCATGACGCCACCGTTGAGTTGCCAAAGTTCCGAACGGCGCAATACGTCATCTGAGTCCGGGCGCACCTCCACGAATCCGTTGTGGGCGGCGAGATCGGCAAATCGATGGCCCGTCGGGACGTAAACCGGAATGCCCGTGCCCAGTGATGCGGCCCACGGCGGCAGCGGATCGTCCGCCCCGATTTCGGGTAGATTGGGCATTATGATTCGGCTAACGTCCGCCTCGCGCAGGCGTTCGAGTACCAGCCCGTATTGCTCAAAAATGTCCTCGTCGCGGAGCCTGGATGGATCTATGCTGACGATTACGGCGTCATTGAGAGCCTTGTTGGGCAGATGGGATGCGACCATATCGTAAAGAAAACGATCGGCTGCGATAAACCACTGCGCGAGTGGTCCGTATATCAACAAAAGCAGTACGCTCGCGAAGCTGAGCGCAATAACGCGGTTTCGTTTTTGCCTGGTGCTTTTGTCCAACGAAGTCATGTCCCTGTTTTACGGGCAAAATTCTAGCGGATCAGAAGCCGCCGTAATGAGAAAGGGTTGGCATTTTTATGTAATAAAGGCCCTGAAAGCGCTGCTATCATTGCGCTTTGCGGACCGGATTAGGTCGAGAGCAGCCCAAGTTCATCGACTATTCGCAATTATATCCAGTTAAAACGTTCTAAATCAATATGTTAAGGGATTAATCGATGGCTCGTGTCAAAATCGCGTATGTCTGCAAGGATTGTGGCGCGTACAGCGTGAAATGGGCAGGCCAGTGTCCCGAATGCTCGGCCTGGAACACGCTGTCCCAGGCGCAGGTGGCGGCGCCGGCGTCTGTGTCTGGAGGTGCCACTGCGTCGGAACTGGGCAGCGTGCTGGAGGACGCGGGCGAGCGCTATTCGACCGGGTTTGCAGAATTTGATCGGGTGCTCGGTGGTGGGCTCGTGGCTGGCGCCGTCATTTTGCTCGGCGGAGACCCTGGCGTCGGAAAATCGACCTTGTTGCAGCAGGTGTCGGCGGGTCTGCCCGACGATTTACCGATTTGCTACGCGACCGGCGAAGAATCACTTCGGCAGATCGGCCAGCGTTCGCTGAGGCTGGGATTGAAGCGACCATCTTTGAAACTGTTGGCAGAGACATCATTGGAGCATGTGCTGGACCAGGCAGCAAAAACGTCGGCCCGCGTTCTCGTTATCGATTCAATTCAAACGATGTCAAGCACGCAGGTACCCTCGGCGCCGGGATCGGTTGTTCAACTGCGGGAATGTGTCGGACGCATTGTCCAGTTTGCAAAGCAACGCGATGTTTCCGTGTTTCTCATCGGCCATGTCACGAAAGAGGGCGCGATCGCCGGACCTCGCGTCGTCGAGCATATGGTGGATACGGTCCTGTATTTCGAAAATGATCCGTCGAGCCGTTACACGATGATCCGTAGCGTCAAGAATCGATTTGGGGCAAGCGGTGAGATAGGTGTCTTTGCAATGACCGACACGGGTTTTCGTGAAGTCAGCAATCCATCGGCAATATTTCTCTCGCGCGAAACGACCTCCGGGCCCGGCAGTGTGGTGTCGGCGGCCTGGGAGGGTAGCCGACCGCTGCTGGTCGAAATTCAGGCGCTGGTGGCGGCTACCACGAGCAGCTATCCGAAGCGACTGGCACAAGGACTTGACAGCAATCGTCTTGCACTGCTTCTCGCGGTTCTGCAGCGTCACGGGGATGCTGAACTAGTGGCTGAAGACGTATTCGTCAATGTTGTCGGCGGATTACGTATCACCGAGACCTCGGTTGATTTGCCGATGGTGCTGGCGATCGTATCCAGTTTTCGTGATCAGCCGACGCGCGAACGGCTGATCAGTTTCGGTGAGATCGGGCTTGCGGGCGAGGTTCGACCAATTCGCTACGGCGAGGAGCGCATCGCAACAGCTGCCCGGCAAGGATTCTCCACAGCGATTGTGCCGCAAGCCAATGTACCCAAAAGAGCGCTCAAGGGTATCGAAATCATCGGCGTGCGGCGTCTCCAGGACGCCCTGGACGCGGCGTTCTAGTTGTTTTCCTCCATCGGTATTCTCGGTCCGACCCTGACCGTACGGATGCGATTGTCGTCCGATGCCATTATCTCAATCGGGTAACCGTTGATCTTGAGGCAGGTTGAAGGTTCAGGAATATTCTCGAGTCGTTCGATGATCAATCCGTTGATCGTCTTCGGGCCATCAGTCGGCAGCTCCCATTCTTGTGCTCGATTCAGTTCACGAATGTTGGCAGTACCGCTGACAAGCCAGGTATCGGTACCGTCGCGTACGGCATCGTCACCTCCGTTCGCCGGGTCAGTCGTAAATTCTCCGACAATCTCTTCGAGAATATCTTCAAGTGTCACAATGCCTTGTATGTCTCCATATTCATCGACAATGAGTGCGATGCGCAACCTTCGTCGCTGAAATTGAATGAGCTGAACATTGAGCGGTGTGCCTTCGGGTACGAAATACGGTTCCTCAAGCAGGCTTTCCAGTTCGTCCTTGTCAAATGAACGCTTCGACAGGTTTGCCAGGCGTCGCAGGTGTAAAATGCCGACGACGCTATCGATGCTGTCCCGAAATACAGGCAGCCGGGTATGCTGGCTGTCGGCAATTATTTTTTCGATAGTGCTGATATCGTCGTCCAGGTCAATGCCGACAATTTCGTTGTGCGGCACCATTACGTCATCGACGGTCACTTTCTCCAGATCGAGGATTCCAATCAGCATTTGCTGGTAGCGACTGGAAATTCGGCTGCCGGCTTCGTGAACAACCGTGCGCAATTCTTCGCGCGATAGTGGTTGCAAGTCGCTGTCGCCTCGTCTGACACCGAACAGGTACAGCACGCCATTCGAACAGACGTTTGTGAGCCAGATAATCGGGTAGGTGATTTTTAGCAGCGGGTAGAAGATCAACGCTGCGGGAAAAGCTATCCGTTCGGGATGCATCGCGGCCAGCGTCTTGGGCGCAGCCTCTGCGAATATCAGTATGACCAGCGTCATGATCAACGAGCCGATCGCGACGGCGGGCTGACCACCCATATCCATCGCGACAACGGCGACCAGTGACGCCGCCATGATGTTGACAAGATTATTGCCAAGCAGAATCAGACCGAGCAGACGGTCCGGACGTTTGAGTAATCGCTCAGCCACTTGAGCACCACGATGTCCCTGCCGAGCCTTGTGGCGCAACTGATAACGATTCAGGCTCATCAGAGCCGTTTCCGAGCCTGAAAAGAAGGCGGAAAGGAGTAACAGCAGGAACAGGACGCCCGTTAAGGCCCCGGGTGGCAAGTCATCGCCCAACGAAAGAGCACCTCCTTTGTAATTCAATCGCAGTCAGTTGAGCAGGGCGATTGACGTCTGTCAAGGAAGCGTGACTCAGCCCCAACTGCGGCCGAGAACCTCCTCCAGAATATAACGACTGCCAAAGTAGCCCAGACTTAATATGGCGAAGCTCGCGAGATACAGGTAAACGCTGCGCTTTCCCCGCCAGCCCGCAAACTGGCGCCCGAGCAACAATATGCCGAACAACAGCAATGCGAGAAGCGAAAGTGCGGTCTTGTGAACAAGGTGCTGCGCGAACAGGTTCTCGACGAACAGGATCCCGGACACGACAGACAGCGCAAGCACCGTAAATCCTGCGGCGGTGACCGCGTACAACATGCGCTCGGTAGTCTCCAGCGGCGCGAACAGGTGATTCACGGCCGACAATTTTCCACTACGCAAGCGACGGTCCTGGATGAGCGCATAGATCGCGAGAATCGCACCGACCGTCAATAGCCCGTACGCAAACATCGACGTTGTCACATGCGCGCGAAGCTGCCAGCTGAGTTCTACGATCGGAGCGGTACTCGCATGTCCGTCTGCAAGTGACGTCAATGCCGCAAGTATAAGGAGTCCGGCGGATACGCCGCGCAGACTTGACTCAAAAGCGCCGAGAAAAGCAATCAAAGCCAATTGCAGGCCGATCAGGGATACGGCTGTGGCGAGCGACAAACTGCCACCACCTGCAATCAATACCTCGTACAAAAGTCGAATGTGAAGTGCGAGACCAATTGCGCAAACCAGAAATGCCGCGAGACCGAGCGCACGGGCGCGCTCGGATTGCTGCGGAAACCGGCTCAGGGCAAACGCCAGAGCCGCGACCACGTACAGGAAAAGAATCGTAATTTGAAACACAGAAACTCGGGGTTACATGACCTACCGTTTCGTCCGGCGAATCATCCCATATGGCGAATCTCATTAGAACCCTCTGATACACTCCGTGGCCGTACCGGCACAGGCGACCAGCACATGTTCGACAACCTCAGTGGACGCTTGCGCGACGC
Organism: uncultured Woeseiaceae bacterium; assembly: GCA_964386735.1. Lineage (GTDB taxonomy): Bacteria > Pseudomonadota > Gammaproteobacteria > Steroidobacterales > Woeseiaceae > UBA1847. The sequence continues at coordinate 4,614 of CAYLTW010000058.1, read as the reverse complement.
GGCGCGCAGCCTCACGGGCAAGGGCCGACTGACCGAGGCCAATATCAAGGACACGTTGCGCCAGGTGCGCCTCGCGTTGCTCGAGGCCGATGTCGCGCTTCCGGTTGTCCGCACGTTCGTGGAGCGAATTCGGGAACGTGCCGTTGGTGAGGAGGTCAGCAAGAGCCTTAGTCCAGGACAGGCGCTCGTCAAAATAATTCACAGCGAGCTTGTCGAGATACTCGGCTCCACCAACGTGCCGCTCGACCTCAAGGCGCAGGCCCCAGTGGTCTTGCTGTTGGCCGGTCTGCAGGGTGCGGGCAAGACGACCACCGCTGCAAAACTCGCGAAGCAACTAATCGATACCGAGCGCAGGAGAGTCATGCTCGTCAGTGTCGACGTACACCGCCCGGCGGCGATCCTGCAGCTCAAGACGCTCGCATCGGAGGCAGGCGCGCTGCACTGTGACAGTGACGCGAGCGAGAAGCCCACGAATATTGTCAGGCGCGCGCTGGACGAAGCAAAGCGGTCTCACGCCGATGTGCTGATCATCGACACGGCCGGTCGCCTGCATGTCGATAGCGAAATGATGCAGGAAGTCGTTGCCATTCATGGACAGGCCGCGCCGCATGAGACCCTGTTTGTTGTTGACAGCATGGCGGGTCAGGACGCCGTCAATGCGGCGACAGAGTTTGGCCGCAGTCTGCCGCTGACTGGTGTGATCCTTACCAAGGCGGATGGCGACGCCAGGGGCGGTGTCGCGTTGTCGGTGCGCGAAGTCACGGGCAAGCCGATTCGCTTTATCGGCGTCGGGGAAAAGATCGACGCCCTCGAGGCCTTTCATCCGGACCGCATGGCCTCTCGCATTCTTGGTATGGGCGATGTTTTGTCACTGGTCGAGGAGATCGAGAGCAAGGTCGAAAAGGGCAAAGCCGAAAAGCTGGCGAAGAAACTCAGGAAAGGCCGCGGTTTCGACCTGTCGGACCTCAAAACCCAGCTGGAACAAATGATGAGTATGGGTGGTCTCGGCGCCATGCTTGAGAAGCTGCCGATTCCGGGCAACATCAATCCGGCCGCGCTCAGGGACGATGCCAACGAGAAGCAGCTCAGGCGCCAGATTGCGGTCATCAACTCAATGACGCCGGGAGAACGGCGCTTTCCGAAGACCATCAACGGCTCACGAAAAAAACGCATCGCGGCCGGCTGCGGGCTCGCGATACAGGACGTTAACCGACTCCTCAAGCAGCATACGCAGATGGAAAGAATGATGAAAAAAATGTCCAGAGGCGGCATGAAAAACATGCTGCGTGGCATGCCGGGTGGCCGGCTTCCGCCCGGATTTCGCCCATAATCGGCCCGGAGACGTCCGCCCACCGCTAAGTATATGGAATTATTGAAAGTTTTCGGCCCGAAAACGCTTCACATTTGAAATTATGTCGGTACAATGCGCGCTGTACTCGGGCCCGCCCGAGGCCGTGCATGTCTGCACTCAACACAGTTTTTACGGAATTGAGATGGTTAGTATTCGTCTTTCGCGCGCTGGCGCGAAGAAGCGTCCTTTTTATCACCTGGTAGTCACCGACAGTCGCAATCGTCGGGATGGCCGGTATATCGAGCGTGTGGGTTTCTTTAATCCGGTAGGCAAGGAACATGAGGACAACCTGCGTATTGATGTCGAGCGCATCGACTACTGGATCGGTCAGGGTGCACAGCCCTCCGAGCGTGTCGCGTCGCTCCTGAAGTCGCACCGCAAGGCGGCTGCGGCTGGCTGACAGGCTCCGCTGGCGTGAAACAGCGCCAGACGGGAATATTGGGTGTGAACAACACGCCGACAAAGCAAACTGAAGAAACCGTGGTTTTGGGCCGTATATCAGGCCTGTTCGGTGTCAAAGGCTGGGTAAAGGTGTTTTCTCACACCGAGCCGCGAGAAGCGCTACTCAGCTACAATCACTGGCTGCTACGACGTTCCGGGGAATGGCAATCGGCGCGGGTGGCGGAAGGAAAACGACACGGCAAGACGGTTATCGTGCACTTTGAGGGTATCGATAATCGAGAGCAGGCCGCGGAGCTGATTGGATGTGACATCGGTGTCGCGAGAACGGAACTGCCGGAACCGGATGAAGGCCAATACTATTTTGGTGATCTTGAAGGTCTGATGGTTGTGCAGCGCGACGGTACGGAACTCGGTACCGTGGCATATATAATGGAGACCGGGGCGAATGACGTCCTGGTGACAGAGGGAGAGCGCGAACGGTTGATTCCGTTCATCGCTGACGAGGTTATTCTCGATGTTGATCTTGCCAAAGGCGTGATCAGCGTCGACTGGGAGTGGGATTGACAGCATGAAGTGTTGTGTAGTCAGCCTGTTTCCCGAGATGGTCGCTCAGGTGGCCGAACATGGCGTCGTCGGACGCGCAGCGAATCGGGGTTTGCTCGAGCTGACGTTCGAAAACCCGCGGGATTACGCGGATGACGTGCACCGAACGGTCGATGATCGACCGTATGGTGGTGGGCCAGGCATGGTTATGAAATACGAACCTGCCGCCAGTGCCATTGCTGCGGCACGCGCACAATTGCCTGAGGGCAGTCCGGTCGTGTGCCTGTCGCCGCAGGGGCAGGTGTTCGACCAGTCGATCGCACGTCGATACGCCGGCTTGCCGGGGCTGATCTTGCTGGCCGGGCGTTACGAAGGCATCGACGAACGACTGATGACGAACGAAGTGGACGAGGAAATATCGCTCGGCGATTTTGTACTGTCGGGCGGCGAGATTGCAGCAATGGCGTTGATTGATGCCGTAACGCGTTTGTTGCCAGGTACCCTCGGTGGTGCGGAGTCGGCCGCGCAGGACTCGTTTATGACGGGCCTGCTCGATCATCCGCATTACACGCGTCCCGAGGACGTGGCGGGGCAGAAAGTGCCTGACGTGCTGCTCTCGGGGGACCACGCGCGTATTGCGCGTTGGCGTTACAAGCAGGCGCTGGGCCGCAGTTTTATACGGCGCCCGGACCTGGTCCGTAAGTTGGAATTGGATCGTGAGCAGCAGGCGTTGCTTGACGAATTTTTGAAAGAGTCCGGTATATAAATCATGAGCAAAATAATCGAAGCGATCGAACAGGAACAAATGGGTAAGGATATTCCGGAGTTTGCTCCGGGGGACACCGTTGTTGTTCAGGTCAAGGTCAGGGAAGGAACTCGTGAGCGCCTGCAGGCATTTGAAGGTGTTGTGATCGCCAAGCGCAATCGCGGCCTCAATTCTGCGTTCACAGTTCGCAAGATTTCGCACGGCGAGGGCGTTGAGCGCGTCTTCCAGACATACAGCCCGGCAGTTGCCTCGATCGAGGTCAAACGCCGTGGCGATGTCCGTCGCGCCAAGTTGTATTATCTGCGCGGACGCACCGGCAAGGCCGCAAGAATCAAGGAAAAGATCTAAAACAGGGGCTTGGACTGGCAGGTATGCCGAACCAATCCACGAAAACGGGGTCTTTTGTGGCATGACAATCAGAATTCGCCGTTCTTTGACCGGAACGCTCTCCTTGCTGTCGTTGCTTGCCCTGACGAGCGGCTGTGCGTCGCTAATATCGTCGGCGGCCACGGGGCTTGCCGAGAATCTCTCGCAGGCATTGCTCGACCAGAATGACCCTGAGACGGCGCGCGCGGCAATTCCGGCCTACATGGTGTTGCTCGACAGCATTCTTGAGGGCAATCCGGATGACCCGGAATTACTGGCCGCCGCCGCGACGATGTATGCCACTTACGGCGCAATTTTCGCGGACGATGAGGTGCGCGCCTCCCGGCTCACAACGCGAGGTCGCTCTTACGCACTGCGAGCCATGTGCAATACCTACAAAGCATCCTGCAACTGGCCGGACCTGAATTACGATGATTTCGTCGCCAGCGTGCAGGGCGTGCCCGCCAAACATGCCGAAATATTGTACAGCTATGGATTCGCCTCGCTGGCCTACCTGCGTGCCCACGCATCGGACTGGAACTCTTTGGCCGAACTGCCGGAAATCGAGGCCTTGTTCTATCACTACCTTGATATCGCGCCCGACCAGTTCACGGCGTCAACGCACACCTATCTGGGCATAATGCTGACGCTGCTACCGCCGGCACTGGGTGGCAAGCCCGACGAAGCTCGCAAGCATTTCGAAAAGGCCATCGCCCTGACAGGTGGACGGGACCTGAGCGCCAAGGTCGAGTTCGCCAGGGGTTACGCGAAGCTTTTGTACGATCGTGAATTGCACGACCGCTTGTTGACGGAGGTGCTGGCCGCCGACCCCGAACAACACGGTCTGACCCTGAGCAATATTCTCGCCCAGGAGGATGCAGCGAAAATGATGGAGGAGGCAGATGACTATTTCTTCTAAACGGATCGTGACAGGGCTGACCCTGAGCGCATTGCTGACTTGCGGCCTGGCCAATGCCGCGACGTTGAAGATCGCCACAATCACGCCGGAGGGCTCGCAGTGGATGCAAGACATGCGCGCCGGCGCTGCGGAAATAAAGGAGCGAACAGAAGGGCGCGTCCAGGTTAAGTATTACGGTGGCGGTATCATGGGCAATGACACGAAAGTGCTTGGCCAGATTCGCATCGGGCGCTTGCAAGGTGGCGCACTGACGCCGTCCGCGCTGGG
>CAYLTW010000057.1:11521-16987 GCA_964386735.1 uncultured Woeseiaceae bacterium | reverse complement strand
AGGCCATATGCGATGGTGGGGTTTTCTTGGATGAATTTTTTCATGCTACCGCCCAGTATGCGCGACCGAAAGGGAATTACCGAATCGCCCTCTTCCCCATTACGCAAGAACTACTGATTTCTTACAGATTGTGGTTAGGCTCGACCGAACAACATACTGATCAAACAAGAGAAAAGACCGAACCGAAGATTCGCCTTTGTATACATTATACGCATAAGGAAGGGTCCCGGCCCTGCATAATGTGATGAAATCAGCGGGCAGGAAATGTCGATGAAAAAAATCATTGGAGACTATGAGGCATTCTTTTCACTTCAGGTTGGGCGACTGAACGATATTGATATCGATATCTCCGGATGTGAAATAAGTCACCTGGCCTACAGGACTAAGACCTATGAAGAATACTTGTCGACAAGAGAAAAAATTGAGCTTCACTGCGTCTCCAACGTTGAAAATGTCTGGAATGGCCGCCCGATGTCTATCATGCAACTCGAAAAACCACTGGCTCTTGGAACCGGTTTCGAGGTTCGGGTAATCGAGTTAATACCCCCGGTTCATCGACGCGTTTACAAAATGGGAATGGAACACGTCGGTGTCGTCATCGGCGATTCTGTCAACGACTTCTCCCGCACACATCGCCGCGTGTTGACCGGCCAACAATATCAGAGTGAAGAATGCGAACCATACTATGTCACTTTCTATGATGATTTCACGACGGTAAAATTCTACAGGGAACCGTTGCTGGCAATTTGTGAAAGCCAGCATGGTCGATCATACGAGGGCTTTTCACATGTTGAAAAAAGGCTCGGACGCGAAAACGAATAAGGCAAAAAGGACAGACCGCTGCATCTCCGTCATATGGTATAAGTGAACAATGTTTACTCGTTCAGTAACAATTCTCGCTTTGTCGTTTGCCCTCCTCTCAACTGCCGTCGCGCAGGAACTTGACGGCGATTATCTTTACAAGGTCACGACGGTACGTGCCGCTACTGGAGAACTCTCGGGTCTTCTTGACTGGAGCAAAGAGCTCAGGGATTCGGATTATCACGAGGATGCAGGCTCGCCATTTCCACTCGTCATGCGTCATTCCCAGGGCGATCAGTGGGACTTGATGATTATTTCACCGATGGAAAGCTGGACCTGGTATTACTCGGGCCCGGTGTCACGGAAACGTAAAGCCGCGGCAGAGGCGCACCAGGAATTGCTGGCCAAAGCAGACGCCATGATCGCATTCGCAGAAGATCACTTCGCATATGGCCCACCGTTTTCAGTCGTCAGCGCGGCCTATGCCGAGAACAGGTTCTATCATATTGAGATGTTCGACGCGGCACCTGGCAAAGCGAGCGAACTCGTCGCGCAACGGCACATGGAGAATGCCTACCTGACCGCTACGGGCCAGACAGCCAACATGATTTTTTCCCGCGCAGCCGGATCCAATGTTGACGTTTTTACGATCGGCTTTCACAAAAGCCTTGAAGCTTTTGCGGCGCCCGCAGGCGCCAGCGACGAGGAAAAGGAAAACGCCGCGAAAGACGCCGGATTCAAAAACCTCGCCGATCTTTCGTTCTATCTGCGCTCACTCCTGTCGGCCCACCACGATACGCTCGCTGTGAGAGTTGACTAGAAAGGATCGCAATGGCAAAAGTTACCGGAATTGGTGGTGTATTTTTCAAGGCACGCAACGACGATAGAGCCCTGGCACTTTGGTACCAGAGGTGCCTCGGCATCGAACTTGAAGATTTTGGCGGCGCAATTTTGCAATGGGAAAACGATACTGCAGAAGACAAGGGTCTGACTGTCTGGAGCGTTGCGGAGCAGCGCAGTGACTGGTTTAGTCCCAGCCAGTCCAGCTTCATGATCAATTATCGAATTGATGATATGGCAGGAATGATTGAGCGCCTGGAACGCGAAGATGTAGAGCTTCTAAAGGGCCCAGAGTCACATGAAAACGGCAAGTTTCTTTGGATAATAGACCCGGACGGAAACAAGGTCGAGCTGTGGGAGCCGAAAATATGGGACGAGAAAAACAAGAGTTGAGCTAACGCGATTTCGACAAACTATTGTAAATTCGTCAATTGAACCTGATTTACAAGCGTCGTCCATGCTGGCTTTACTGATCTGTCATTTTTCGTAAAACCCAGCGAACACATGAATTCGTAAAAAGGCTGAGGCGAGACCTGGCCGGTAATCGTTACACAAAAAGTTGGGTTCCAGTCCTTCTGCTTGAAGAATGCGATATACGGAATCTGTGTTGCACCAACAGCTTGCCATTTCGCGAAAACCTGTTCGACGAATTTCGCCTGATCGCTTTCGGTACCACCACTGACCGCTGACGAAGGATAGCCGATTTCCTGTAGCACTAGTGGTTTGCCCGCCGCCTGAGACAGCATTGTATCCATATCAACCTGTACTGTACTCGGGGGCCCTCGCACAATGAACGAACCATCTGTTAGGTAGTAAGTCATGATGTGGATATCAGTATTCGTATTCAGCGTTGCGATGTTCGCTGATTCAGCGACCGAGTTCTCAAACGTGGTCGTAACGCCAACCTCAATGTCAGGCAAGAGTGTATGAATGTACGTAATGGCATCGTTAACGAGCTCCGTATAAGTTGCCCACTCACCTGGGTTGGCAATCAACCTGGAGTCAACCTCGTTGCCGACAGAAAAGTAGACAACGTTACTGTTCAAATACGGCAGGATTTGCGAAATAGCATTCCGGTATCGACTTTTTACCAAGGGATCGTTCAGTGGCAGAGCGGCCAGGTCAGCCGGAACGGTTTTGCTGGAAATATCGAGTATGGAAAAAGTTAAGAGAATTTTCAGACCGCGAGCAGACAGTACATCCAGGCCCCACCCCGCATTCGTGAACAGGCTCGTGTTATAGGTCCCCGCTGTCGGTTCAAAGACACTCCAGGGAATCAAAATCTGGGCGGCATTGACACCAATCGACTGGGCCAGATCGTAGTCATCAATATAGTTTCCGTCTGTCGCATCCACGCCGCCGTTGTGCATGGACATTGCCAGTAGCGCACTGAAAGCAGCTGGCGGCGGTGGTGGTGTAGCTGCCGGACTACTGCCGCCGCCGCACGATGGCAAGACGGTCGTCATGGCCATCGTCAAGAAGACGATTAACAACGATCGAGCCACTGTCAATCGAGCACCTCTTCGCTCTCGTTTTCGATCTCGATCTCGATCTCGCTCTCGTCTATGCCCTGTCCGCCACCGAAAAACAGGTCAGAGGACGAAAAACTCTCGACTCGGGTTCTGGACTTTGCCAACTCCACTGCGGCGTCCTTGTCAGCAACAATCTCAATATTTTGAATTCCGCAGGTCGATCGCGGCGGCGTCCAACGGTAGGCTATTCTGCTGCCGTTCTGGCAAACCCGCCCTGTGCTATTTGCGATTTCGATGATCGGCGCATACAGCAGCCCACGACACATGGATTTTGTCGTCACCAGATAATTCGCGTTGTCTTCGATGCCTTGTAAATAGATCTGGTGATCATTGATCGTATACCACCACTCGATATCAGGAATTATGAAGCAGTCACCCTCACCTACTTCCGTTGCGACGACCTCGTCGTCATTGACAAATTCTGTCCTTGTCGTGACCACCCCACAGCTCGACGTCAACACCAACAACGCTAGTATTCCTATCAAACTTTCTCCGGACACAGCGCCCTCCCGTTCGATTCGCTTCGATCTTACCAAGTATGGTAACAATTGCATCGCCTGGGCCGGCCAGTAGCGGCCACGCAACAACATGATTATGTGAAACATGTCTCATTTTTCAAGACTTATCAGCGTATTACGGCGTTTTTGTGAACTGTAGTCTGTTTTTGTACCCGGTCCGGCGCAGTATCTGGTCCGGTGATACCAATATAAGTGAGATTAGTCATGTGGCTACCTGAACCCCTGTACGAACGTGTACCGCAATTTTGGCTCCTGCTTGGTCTTTTGTTTTTCGCGTTTGGCCTGTACCTCGGCTTTGACTACCAGCTGATCTTCGCCTATCTGGGCGTGGGCGTTCTGTGCATTATGCGCTCAATCTGGATTTTCCAGGCACGCAGCAACTTCAAAAAACTCCGGGGCGCTCCGATTGAGCAAGAGCAACCCTCTGCTGAGCAAGAAGATCAGTCGTCAGAACAACCGACGGCCCACGCAGCAAGCTAGGAAAGCACACTACGAGGCGACGGGGGTAAGCCCTGTCGCCGACAATGCTATTCAGCCGCACTCACGATTTCGGGGTACGCGGGTTTCCAGCGCGCAGTTGCGATGCGTTCATCAAGGGATGCGCCGTTAACACCGTCTGCAGCAACACCGTCCTCAATCGCTTTTTGCGCAACCGCCAGCGCGACCTGGCCGCAAACATCCCATAGCCTTGACACGTCGGGGACCAGCCGCCGCTCTGCAATGTCGGTCCCGTCAAGGCTTTGCGCTAACGCGATTGCCGATGCGCTTATCATGCCGTCGGTAATCTCCCGGGCACCGCTGACGATTGCACCCAGTCCGATTCCGGGAAATACGAAGACGTTGTTTGCCTGTCCAATTACTTGCTTGCCCGATTCGAGATCTACCGGATCAAACGGACTGCCCGTCGCAATCAACGCCCTGCCCTCTGACCAGTTCAGTACGTCAGCCGGAATCGCCTCACTGATGGACGTCGGGTTAGACATCGGCAGGATGACGGGCTGATCCGTATTGGCCGACATGGCGCGCACGACAGCCTCATCGAACGAAGCGCCCTGCCCTGACGCTCCGATTAGCGCTGTCGGCTTGTAGGCCGCGACAACTTTTGCCAGGTCCGTTCGGCCGGCAGCGCTGAGACCTAATTCATTTACCAGTTCCTCAGGCCACGCAAATTCCCGCTTGTAGCCGTCCAGACCATCGCGACCTTCGTTGACAATACCGCGACTGTCCATGACCAGAACGGCTTCAGTCTTGTCACGCTCGTTCAATCCCGCAGCTGCGAGTTGCTGGCGTAACTGCCGGGCTATGCCGAGTCCGGCCGCTCCGGCGCCAAAAAGTATTATTCGGCTATTGCGAAAGTTAGTTTTGCTGATCCGGCACGCACCGTGCAAGCAAGCCGTCGCGACCGCGCCGGTACCCTGAATATCATCATTGAAGGACGGTATCGCCTGTCTGTACCGATCCAGTATTGAAAGCGCGTTGTCTTTTCGGAAATCTTCCCACTGAATCACCAGTTTCGGAAACACATTTTTGGCTGCTGAAACAAATTCGTCCACGAGCGCGAGGTAAGCATCGCCGCGTAAGCGCGGCTCACGGTAGCCCAGGTACATCGGGTCACCCAGCAGGTCTTCGTTATTTGTTCCGACGTCCAGGCTAATTGGCAGGGTTTGCGCTGGGTGTATGCCGGCGCCGGCACAGTAAAGTGCGAGTTTGCCAACGCTGATTGCCATACCACCTGCGCCCTGGTCACCAATCCCGAGGATTGCCTCGTTGTCTGT
>CAYLTW010000057.1:9907-11421 GCA_964386735.1 uncultured Woeseiaceae bacterium | reverse complement strand
CCCCTCGATACCGAACTCTCGACGCTCTCGCAGGGTAAACGCAGTGCCTTTGTTATAGAGCGGAAATCGCAGCAAGTCCGGACCGTTCTTGTCTACGTACAGTCGGTCTCCGGTTGGCATTCTTTCAAGCTTGAATGTTTCCACTGTGTCCCCGTGCTGGGTGCCTTGGCATAGCGACGAGTGTACTGGAATTGACGGTCAGAATTAGCCCGGAGTACGAGCAGATTGCCGATACGACCCAGTAATGTCAGGTAAGCGCCGAACGCGACTATCGAACCGAAAATCGTCAGGTAGACTAGTGAAATTCCATCGCATACCCACGTTTCGGTGTCTTACAGTGACTTCCGACACTAGCGGAGAGTTGTAATGCAGGCGAGCAGTAGATGGCAGGCACCCGTCCTGATGTCCGTGATGCCGGTCGTCGAGCGCTCCCGGCATGTGTCGACCTCGGAAGGCTCCATTACGTCGGTAGCCCGTCGGGTCGCCCACGAAAATTTTGTCATTCCTGATGACACAGGAACGGGCCCGTTCGACATGGGGAGCAACCCCGATGTCTTGATCGACATCAACCTGTTCGTCGCGGCCCTGAATTTCGCGTTTACGGATTTCGACAGCAGCGTCAAGTTTACTTGCGACTATCAGGGTGTAACGTGGTCAGACAGTGAGGCCATGTTTGCCCGCATTCATAAGGCGATCAATGCGGGAACTGATCTAACGAGCGGAGAGTTTCTGGCCACTGTGACGCGCGAGGATCTCGCCAGAATATTTTGCGGCAACATCGAACTGCCAATGCTCGACGAGCGAGTAGAAATTCTCAATGACATTGGGGTCATACTTGCAGACCGCTACGATGGGGCCTTCCACAATTTTGTACGTTCCTGCGCGCCATCAATGTACGCATCCGGCGACGGGCTGTTGGAACGACTGGTCGCAGAATTTCCTCGCTTCAACGATGTGAGTGACTACCACGGCCATGAGGTGCAGTTTCACAAGCTAGCGCAACTGGCTCTGTGGTCATTGCACAGGGCGTTGCATCGAACAGGTGAGTGGGTGCTGACCGACCTCGATGATATGACGGCCTTTGCAGATTACATCGTGCCGCTCGCATTGCGGCACATGGGGATGATTGAGTACTCGCCGCAACTGGTAGCCAAAATCAATGCTGGCGAACTGATTGAACGCGATAGCGATGAGGAAATCGAAATCCGGGCCCACACTCTCTATGCGACCGCGCTGCTAACAGATGCCATTAATGAAATTCGACCTGCTGAACAGCAGGTGGTTGTTCCGCAAATCGACTTTCGCCTATGGAATGCCTACCATGCCACTATCCGGCCACACCATCTGACGCGAACCGTTATGTATTGAGCCAAGCTTATTTAGTTCTGGTTTAAGGGAGTGCTTTTGTTCAGCATGATCGAGGGCCTTTTGACATTGCCCGTTATGCTGCCGGTGTTGTTCTGGGCGGCATATCACTACCACAAAGACAGGCATCTGCCGGAGCCTGCAGGCAA
>CAYLTW010000057.1:1703-9807 GCA_964386735.1 uncultured Woeseiaceae bacterium | reverse complement strand
GCCGGCCCGGTCATACACATCCTGTTTGCATCCATCTGGGGCCACTGGATCGGTCGTGCCTATCTGGCAGGGCGATCGATTCTTGTCTGCGGCCTCGAGGGATTCGCTATCGCGTCCGTATTGCACGGAATTTACAACTTCATCGTGTTGCTGAACCCGGTCTGGGCGTTGCCGGTCGCTTCAGGTGGAATCCTGGTCTTATGGATCTGGCGATTGAAGCTGATGCGTGTGCTCCATCGCGATGCCGTGGAGGCCAGTCGCAGCACTAACGATCAAGCAACTCGGGGGCCTGGTGGCGGGTCGCCTTGAGCTACATGATGTCGCCGGATACTGAAATTCTAGCCTCGGCTGTAAGGATCGTTGTCGTCGTGCTCTGCCGTCGTTCCTTCGTCGAGCGACAATAAAGTCAATTCGGCCGGGTCATCCAGGAGTTGCGAGCAGCGCTTCTGGATATCGGCGAGCCTTAGCGACACATTCGATTCCGAAAGTGGGGTGTCATTGAAATCCTTGTCCATTCTTCCTTTCCATTTGCAGATGTCTCTGATTGGAGACCGTTCTATCTGTTGCAGTATAAAGATCGAAGTGAGCCAAAAGTGTGAACGGCGTCACATGAAAATTCCGGGAAAAGGGAAATTCGCGAGCTTTATGTCACATCGGGCCCGTATTACTCGCCCTGCGCCGGCGACTGGCTCAGTACCGACATCAACACAGCGATGCCTTCGATAAAATTACCCAAACGAAGATTTTCGTTTGGGCTGTGCTGGTTATTGTCGATATTGACCGTTGGCACCGTGGCAGCCGGTACGTCCAGTGCCTCGATAATCGGGGCAATCGGTATCGAGCCGCCCATCGAACGGATAAGGACAGGCTCTTCCCCGTAGAGGTGCCGCATGCCGGCGCGTGCCATCAAGCCGGCAGCCGCATCAAAATCAGATCGAAAAGCGCCGTAACTGATGTTGTAAGTGAACGAAGCTATCCGGGGATATTTAGCCCGCTCCGCATCGGTCGGTTCCCGATCAAGAACCACAAACCCCTGTGCCTCTACGTGTGAGCGAACCAGATCCACTATGCGCTCGGCGTCCGATTCGACCACCAGGCGGATGTCGATTTCGGCGGTTGCGGTCGGTGGAATAATCGTACGCGACTCGCGCCCGATCCATGCCGCCGCCATGCCACGAATGTTCAAAGACGGGTATTGAATAGCCTCTTGTAAAGATTGCCCGACTGCGTCGGGCTCCACGAGACCCATTGAGGCGAGTATTGCGCTCTCATCGTCCGGTACATTGGCAAGTATTTCGCGAGTCTGATCCGTGAGTTCAATGCCATCATAGAAACCCGGTATCTGCACAACGCCATCTGCTGATTTCATCGATGCCAGAATTCGAGCCAGATGAAATGCCGGGTTCGGCACAAAATTTCCGTAGTGGCCACTGTGTTGCGCGACGCGCGGTCCGTACGTAGTCAGTGTAACCGTCGCGATACCACGGGCACCAAATGAAACCGTAGGCCGATTCGACGCATGCGGTGGACCGTCGAAAATCAGCAACAGGTCGGCGGCAAACAGCTCACGATTAGCACCTATAGCGTCGGCGAGATTGGGCGATCCCATTTCCTCTTCGGTGTCGATAAGTACCTTCAGGTTGTAGTCGGGGATGAATCCGGCGCGATCGAGCAATTGAATCGCTGTCAGGAACTGCGTCATTGGGCCCTTCGAATCAGCCGCAGAACGCGCGAAAATGCGCCAGTCAGGATCAATACCGAGTTCCAAACGTTCCCAGGGAATCTCCGACCAACGACCATCCTCATTCTGTTCCTTGAGTACCGCAAGATACGGATCCGCCTGATCCCACGCGCTTGGGTCAACGGGCTGTCCGTCAGCCTGCAGATAAACAAGCACGGTCTTCATTTCCTCGTTGACGAGACGTCCGGCATACAGGGCCGGATTGCCCGCGGTGCCAACCCTTTGCGTAACGAAATCGCGCCGCTCGAACTCCGACGCAATCCAAATGAGCAAATCTTCGATGTCATCCGGGTAGGTCGCATCATTCGGCAGGCCGAGAAATTCGCGGTACAACGAGATGGCGCTCACGACATCGCCATCCACCGCCTCTCGAATCTCATCGACCGTTAGCGAGTCGGCTGCGGCAGCATTGATCAATACCGTTGCACCGACCAGAATGGCGAAACTGGATTCGACCGCTTTTACGAACCTTTTTGCGAAAGGCATTTCCTGCCTACCTCCGGGCAAAAAAAGAAGGCTGCACCAGGTGATGCAGCCTTCTTCGGTTTCAGGTCAGATTAAAACCCGATATCCATCACGGTTTTACTGCTTCGACCGTGGCGACCACAATCACGGTTACGGCGCCAGCGCTGAATAGCGCAGCAAGCCCACCCAATGCGCCGGAAATAAAGCCTCCGACTTCCGGGATAACTCCCAGGCTGCCTTGAACAGCGATCAATGTGACCGTTGCGATCAGGAAGCGCGAACGCTCATCTTTGGCAATGAACCAGCCGCCGACGACGCCGAGAATAACAATCAGCAGTGCGCTGTATGCGAATCCGCCGATCACGCCGGCGACGAGGGCAACCAGTACACCAACCAGTTTGATTATCTTGTCTACTCCCATTACGAGTCCCCTTATGCTTGTTATGTTTCTTGCCTTATTACTGTTTTGTAGCGACAACCCGAAGGTTGCAAGCGCAGACAGTCTATCAATATTTGGAAATCGTTTTTATTAATAATAATAACAGTAAGTTAGGCGTTTTAGTTAAAGTAATTAATAGCGGATGAGGGCCGACCCCCAGGTAAACCCGGCACCGAATGCCTCAAGTAGCAGCAATTCGCCCCGCTTTATTCGTCCGTCCCGAATTGCCGTGTCAAGCGCCAAAGGAATCGACGCCGCCGACGTGTTCGCCTGCTCATCGACCGTGACAATAACCCGCTCCATTGGCATTTTGAGCTTCTTTGCCGCAGCCGTGATGATGCGAAGATTCGCCTGGTGGGGAACAAGCCAGTCGATGTCCTCTTTTTCGATATTGTTGCCGGCAAGCGTCTCGCGCGCGATCGAATCGAGTTTACCAACGGCTTTGCGAAATACGGCATTGCCGTTCATGCTGATATACGCTCCGCCGGCACGCGTTTCGTCATAGCCCTGGGAAATTCCCTGGGGAACGTGTAGCAGCTCCTCCTGGGCCCCATCGGCATGAATGTGCGTCGAAATGATTCCCTGCTTGTCGGACGCTTGCAGAATCACGGCACCGGCGCCGTCGCCAAAAAGCACAGCCGTCGCGCGATCGTCCCAGTTCGTAATGCGCGATAAAGTCTCGGCACCAATGACCAGGGCCGTCTTGCTACCACCCGTGCGGACGTATCGGTCGGCAACATCGAGGCCATAGACAAAACCGCTGCATGCCGCCTGCACATCAAAAGCACCGTGTCCGGTGATACCCAACTTGCGTTGCACAATGCACGCGGTTGCCGGAAAGACCTTGTCCGGTGTGGCGGTGCCCACGATGATCAGGTCGATTTCATCGGCAGCAATTTCTGCCATTTCCATGGCCTGCTTTGCAGCTTGCACAGCCAAATCGGATGTTGTTTCGCCGTCAGCCGCAATGTGCCGGCGTTTGATTCCGGTCCGTTCCCGAATCCACTCGTCCGACGTGTCCACAGTCTTCTCGAGATCCTTGTTGCTTACCACCTTCGCGGGCAGATAGCTGCCGGTACCGGCAATGCGAGAGTAGATCATGTTTGTTTGAGCTCCGGGCTGATTTGCCTTAGGTGATTTGGCGTCGAAGAAACGTCGCGACTTCCCTGAGGGTCGGATAATCGAACAGATCGCTGATGTCCAGTTTCCCCGGGTAGCGCTCATCGATCGCGAGCACGATTTCCGTCAATGTCAGAGAGCTAACGCCGACTTCGAACAGGTTGTCATCTGGCCCGATCCTGCGATCTTTCGAGAACTCACGGCAAATAAGCTCAAGTTCCGCCACCAACGGGTCCTCATCGGCGCTGTCATCAGCAGCTGCTACCGGTGCCATCTCGGCGAGCAAGCCCTCAAACTCGCCATCGAGGTAGTCTTGCAACAGGTGTGCGCGTTGCACCTTACCGCTGGTGGTCTTGGGGATTCGGCTGACAGGAATGACATGGTCAACCTCGAGCCCGACGTGCTCACCAATGATGCTGCGTACCTGATCCGCCAGCGGTGCGAACGCGTCGAGCTCCTGGCGATACAAAATAAACGCGAGCAACTCTTCGGTACCGCTGCCCGTCGGTGTAGCGCCTGCCACTACCACCTTGCCCAGATCGAGACCGTCGATCTGGGCAACGATCTCTTCGAGGTCATGCGGATAGTAATTCTGGCCATTGACGATTATGAGATCTTTTTGCCGCCCTGTAATAACAAGCTGGCCATCAACGAACACACCGCAATCGCCTGTGCGTAACCACGCGTCATCGGTAAACAGCGAAGCCGTTGCCTCGTCATCACCATAAATACGCTCGGCCACACTGGCTCCTTGCAACTGGATATTGCCGACCTTGCCATCATCCAGTACGGCATCGGCATCATCTGCAATTCGAATTTCGACGTCCCGAATCGAGTTACCGACACAGACGAAACTGACCGCGTCACGTTCGCCCGGTGTCGCGGCCGTATACGGCTCACCAATACGCAGGCTGTGGCGATCGACGGTAATCCGTGAAGGCTCATTGCCTGGGATACCAAGCGAAACACCAACCGTGGCTTCGGCAAGGCCATACACAGGGTACATCACCGAATGCTTGAGGCCGTACGGCGCGAGTTTCATGAGAAAGTCTTCGCAAAGATCCCAGGATATCGGCTCCGCTCCGTTCAATAGCAATTTCACACGGGACAGGTCGGTATCATCCGGCAGCCCTTTCCGCTCGAACAACTTCAGGAAATGTTTGTAGCCGAAATTCGGGGAACAAAGTTGTGTTGCCTTGAGTTCATGGGCCTTGTTCATCCAAAGCAACGGACGACGTACAAACAAGCTGGTATCCATAACCGCATGGTTCATACCCGCGGCCATGACGCTCAGGTGATAACCGATAAGACCCATATCGTGGGTCAGCGGCATCCACGACAGGCTCTGGTCGTCCCCCATCCAGTGCGTTGCCTCGATAATCGCATGAATGTTCGTACACAAATTCCGCTGTGAAAGACAGACGCCTTTCGGGTCGCTGGTCGAGCCGGAGGAATACTGAATGAACGCGGGATCGTCCGGCGTGATATTCGCCAGTTCACCATGATCGCCAGGCCTGATGTCGCTTATCAAAACGGTGCGCGATTCGAGTAGCGCTGTTACATCGCCAAGCTCGCGTTGCTTCGAAAACTCGAGCAATCGCTCCAGCAACCCCAGCTCGGTAAACAGCGTTCCGCGATTTAGTTGTTTGATAATTCGAAACAGTTTGAAACGATGCTCGTCGCTGATTCCGACCGCAACCGGTACCGGTACCAGGCCACCCAACATGGCTGCCCAGAATGCGACGACAAAACTCTCATTCGACTTGCTGAAAATGACCAGCTCGTCACCCTGCTTCATGCCATGGGCCTGCAGTGATCCCAACAAGGCAAGGGAACGCTCCCACAACTCCGCGAAGCTGACCGTGCTTTCGTCGCGCTCGCCGTCGATAAAACGAATGTGACGATCTTTGCCACGCGCATCGGCGAGAAGCTCGGTCATTGAATCGTATAGCTTCATATTAATCCTGACGCAGACTCGGCCGCAGTAGTATGTCGTCTTTCGAGCGAAGATTGATGGCCAGTTCAAGTGCCGGTTCGGCCGCGCTCACACGCTCCATTCGAAATCGCGGCAACAGCAGCCCAATATGCACTTTCATCTCGAGAAAGGAAAAATATTCGCCCAGACAGCGTCGCGGTCCAAGCGAAAATGGGAAATACGGTCGGTCGCGTTTCGGTTTGTCGCCGATTTTGAATCGGTCCGGATCAAATCGCTCGGGATCCGGCCAGATGTGTTCGGTTCGATGCAGGATGTATGGCGAAAGATAAATATCCGTTCCTGTCGGCACATCATAGTCTTCGAGCCCGTCATCGTCACAGGCGCGTCGCGTAAATAACCACACAGGCGGGTACAGTCGCAACGACTCTTCGAGCACCTGTTGCGTGTATTTCATCGCCATCGCATTCTCTGCGTTCACTGACGCGACATTCGGGAAGTATTCGTTTGCCTCGGTAATCAGTTTTTCGGCAACGTCGGGGTGTCCCGCAACGAGATACCAGACCCAGTTTAGCGTATTCGCCGAGGTCTCGAAGCCCGCAACAATGAGTGTCATGAGTTCGTCGAGTAGTTCCTTGTCCGTGAGATGCTCACCGCGTTTGTCAGTCGCATGCATGTACATGGACAGGAAATCAAATTCGTCCGCACTTCGGCTACGCCGCTCGTTGATGATCTCGAGCAGCATGTTGCGAAGTTCGCGTACTTTCATGACGACGCTTAAGTCGCGTGTGGAGTCGCGGCTCAAAAACGCAAACGGATTGTCGCCCGAGGCCATCAGCTTCTCATCGTAGTCGGCGCCGAAAATGCTGATCAGGATCAGTTCGAGGGCGAATTCACTGGTTTCCTCGGTAATGTTGATGACGTCATTGTTTCTTGCCGCTTTCGCCCATGCCACGGCGCGCCGGTCACTGCACTGGACCATCACCTTCATCAGGCGGTGCACATTCTGCACTTTGAATGCAGGCTGGATCATTGTACGGGAGCGACGCCAAACATCGCCGTCGCTGACAATCAGACCGTTGCCGAGCAGCATCTTTACGCGCTCAAATCCTGGTCCCTTGACGTAGCGAGTATGTCGACGCACGAGGATCCGTCGGACTTCGGCCGGATCGTTCACGAAGTATGCCAGGCGCCCGCTCGGTTTCTCCATGCTGATGATATCGCCGTACTCGCGCTGCAATTCTTGCAACGTGCCAAGCGTCGCCGCATCGATACCGAGCGCAACGGCAGAATCCGGACCGGGCGGACGTCTGAAATCAGTGGCAAGTGACGACATGCAATAGGAATTTATTCGAGGACCGAGGCCTTGGAAATGCTGCCGAATTCTACATTGACCGGCGCGTGATCGATACTGCAAACTGGCGCTTACTCAGGTTGAACGTTCAGCAAGCCGTCATGCCCCTCATGACATCATGCGAGAACCCGATCCGGAGCGTTTAAGGAGACCCCATTGGCAATATCCCCGATTCGAGCCGTATGGCTGATGTCGGCCGCGGCGCTGCTCGCGTCGCCGAGCTTCGCCGCCGAAGGCCTGACGCCACATTCAGCCGAATACAAGGTCAGGATCAGCATCCTGAGCGGCAAGCTCACTACACGGCTTCGGGCCACCGACGGAGGCTACGAGGCAACGCATCGCATCGCGCCAACCGGTTTGGCCAAATTGCTGGCCGGAGGCTCGATTGAGGAGACCTCGCGCTTCGAGATCGCAGCTGACGGCGTGTTGCCAACCCATTACCTGTCATCGGATACGATTTCCCATGACAAGACGCAAGCCGATATCTCATTCGACTGGTCCACGGGGGCCGTCACTGGCACGATTAATGGCGAGAACGTCGAAAGCGTACTCGATGTGCTCGCGCACGATCGTGTATCGATCCAGTACGAGCTGATGTACGACCTCATGAACGGCGGGCCCAGTGAAACCTACGTCCTGTTCGATCTGGATCGTCTAAAAACGCTCAACGTAAGGTCCATCGGCACTCGGGATGTGAAGGTGCCGGCAGGAAAATTCACGGCTGTCGGAATCCAGCACCAGGCGGAGGGTTCATCACGCATTACCACGCTTTGGTGCGTTGAGGAACTGGATTTTTTACCGGTGATCATTGAGCAGCACCGCGACGGCAAGCTGCGTATGCGTGCCAGGCTCACCAGGTACCACCCCGATCCGAATTAATCGCAATCAGGTCAGTGTGATCGTCAGCTGCAGCAGAAGAAACATCAAGGCGGTCACGAACCCGCCAATGAGCAGGCAGGCTGCCCACCGAATCACGTGCGACGCATTTTGAATGCCGGCGATAAGCGGTGCCGCCGGCAATGCGGCTATACAGGCCAGCGGATAAATCACCAT
>CAYLTW010000057.1:0-1603 GCA_964386735.1 uncultured Woeseiaceae bacterium | reverse complement strand
CGCAACGCGGACAGGTTCGGCCTAGGCATGCGCTGGCGACTCCAGTACCGTTGAAATGCCGCCCTGGATACGGCGCCATTCACCCCGAAGCTTTTCCAGTCGTTGCCTGCCTTTGCGGGTGACCGAGTAGTAGACGCGTGTCCGACCACGCACTGCCTTGCGGCGCGACTTGAGCGAACCGTTTTTTTCCAGGCCGTGCAGTGCCGGGTAGATGACGCCCTCGCCCAGTGTGATCGCCTCTTCAGTGGCCTTCCTGATCGAACGCACCAACTCGTAGCCGTACATTTCCTGCTGCTCCAGTAGCCGAAGCAGCAGCAACTCGGGTACGCCGCTCATGAAGGGTGGATTCGTCTGGGCCATTGCTACGCCTTGATGGGAGGACCATTGACTATACCTCGAACTACAAGGTATTACAAGCTTACCAAGTGGTTCCAGGTATGTATACTATACCTCGTAGTTCAAGGCATTGGATCAACGCGGGAGCACGACAAAGGAATACCGATGTTTATCAGATATGCATCTGCCGTTACCTCCGGCACATTCATGACACTGGCCCTGTTTTACGTAATGCAGTCATTAATTGCGATGGCGCCGGGCAAAGCGCGACAAGCAAGCGACCCAATAATATTCACTATCGGACGGACTATCGTCGAAACACCTGTTGCGCCCGAGGAGCCCGACAGATTCAGAGAGTTGCTGGAGCCTGTTGAGCCGGTACCTCACCGCCCAGGACCGGATACCGGCCTGGAGACGCTCGGTGTCATCCTCACACCTACCGCTGGGCCGGTTCCGAATTATGTACCCGGCCTTACAGGCCTGATCAGCGATGGCCCGCTAGTCGCGATGGTTCGGGTGGAACCAATGTACCCGGCGCGTGCCGCCGAAAAAGGACTCGAAGGTCATGTAACCGTGAGCTTTGACGTCAATCCCGACGGCACCGTCAGCAACATCTCGGTGGTCAACTCCAGCCACTCGATTTTCGAGGACGCCGCCATCAGGGCCACCCGCAAATTTCGCTTCAAGGCCCGGGTTGTCGATGGCATCGCCCTTGCAACACGAGGCGTGCAGAACCGCTTCGTATTTCGAATGGAGAGAGCATAGACGTGCCGGTATGACGCTATTTCGGGCGGCGATCCTTTGTGTAGCCTTTTCTTCCCGCCGGGCTACCCGATCGATCGTCGCCCGGATCTTTCGCGAGACGCTCAAGTCCGGATGCGAACATAGGTCTGCTCAATCTCCAGTATCCGGCGTTTCTTCGCCCAAATCGAAATATGCCTTACGAGCCTGGAGCCATTGTCCTCGAGGCGATACTGCTCAACCAGTTTCGCGCCCTTTTTATCGAGGGTTTCGATAACATAGGTGTTTCCTTCCCAGCCAGAGACCCGCGTGACGACAATTGGCCCGACATGCACGCTGCGGTTTTCTCCGAATTGGTATTCCTCGACAATCGAGCGGTTGAAGCTGACAAAGATTCCGAAGGCGGTCTGCGTTATCTTGAGGCGGGAACCTGTCTCGAGAAAAACATACACCGCCGTATCTTTTGGCGACCGGCGCTGAACTGTCTCCTCTGTGGCATCGCGTAATTGCCATCGCCCGGAGAGGT
>CAYLTW010000056.1:0-17377 GCA_964386735.1 uncultured Woeseiaceae bacterium | reverse complement strand
ATTTGGTGTCGGTCGAAGGATCAGTAGCCGGACCTGGCTGGTTGTACGCGGATACTGTGACTGTCTCTGCCGAACAGTATGTCGCCGGAGCAACCGAGATATTCGTGACCGGCGTTCTGAGCTCGATTGATGCGTCTACTGGAACAGCGAAGCTTGGTACATTGAGCATTGACTACACATCAAGCCTGGCGTCGGGACGGGCGCCTGAAGGCCTCGTTTGGTCATTTCGAGGTACTCAGCCAAGTATCCAGGGTGTAATGCTTTCGGATCGAGTGGAAGCGTACTAACAGAATCGATTGAAAGGGCGGCTCCGGTAGCGTTCATCGGAGATACGGACAAGGACGTTTGTCCTTTCGCCAAAAAGAAAAAGGCCACCGCTTGGTGGCCTTTTTCTTTGCCCATAAAAAAAGTCGGCGTCCCTGCCGACTTAGATCTCGTATCAACCATAAAGGAGATGCGAGGGTTGGAGAAGCCGCCCCCGAGCGATTAGGGACGACTCGCAGACAATGTTAGGTATCTTGCTCGTGCGAAGATGTGACCATCATCACAATTCAATTCGCGCACAAGAAAAAGGGCGCCAACCGGCGCCCGAGATGAAGATAATTTCCGTATTAAGTAAAGTCGTAGCAATTACTCGTTTTGCTCGCGCAGTTGAGTCAGATAATCCTGAAGTTTCGTTTGCTCTATGCGCTGCTTGATTACGTCGCGAACACTTTCAAGTGTGGGTGGCTCGCTCGCCCTTGAATCCTCACGAAGTATGATGTGCCAACCAAACTGAGTCTGCACCGGTTCTTTTGTGTACTCACCGTCCGCAAGTTCTGCAACGGCGTTGGAAAAAGGTTCGACCATCTGATTCGGTGAGAACCAGCCAAGGTCGCCACCGTTCGGCCCCGACGGACCCGTTGAATTTGCACTTGCGAGTTCCTTAAAATCACCGCCCTCATTCAACTGGTTGACGAGATCAGCAGCCAAAGACTGTGTTTCCACGAGAATGTGGCGAGCTTTGAACTGCAGCGGCGGGGCGATTTTGATTTGTTCCTGGTACATGCCCAAGATTTCTTCGTCGCTGGCCTGATTCAGTGAAATGAAATCGGCGGCGACAAATTGAGCCAACAGACTGCGTTTCTGGATTTCCAATTGTGCTTTTACTTTTTGGTCCTCCATCAACTCTTCTAAGCGTGGTTGCGTTGTTAGAAGGTAGATATCTGAAACCTCAGCGATCAGGGAATCACGTTCAACAGCGGTAATCTGGTTCGGCGGTTTTTGAGTGCGAGTTTCGATATACAAATCAATGACCGAACTATCGACGTCGACGCCATTGACTGTCAGGACAGTCTCCGCAAATGTCACATTGGCACTGGCTGCAATGACCAACATACCGGCAGCGACTATTCGAGCACCGGCAGACGTGGAAAACAATTTCATAATATGATCCTCAAACGAATGTTGGTGCCATCATAAACTATTCGGCTCATCAGGTGACCGAGCCTTTATTTTCAGCGCATGAATGTCGGTCTCAACCATGTCGCCCAGTGCCTCGAAAATGCGCCTGTGACATTCGATGCGGGACAGGCCGGCGAACGAACTTGATACGATATCGACAGCAAAATGTCCTTTGCCCTCTCTTGCGCCTGCGTGGCCCGCATGCAAGTGACTTTGGTCTCTGACAAGCAACTTAGAGGGCGCAAAAGTATTTGACAGAATCTCTTCTATTCGTTTGCAGCGTTCTTTGGTCACGGCAGCACGAGTTTGAACGGTTTTACAATCACACTTTCGTAGACACCTGCGGCATTGTAAGGGTCATCGTCAGCCCACGCCCGTGCGTCTTCGAGCGACGGGAAATCGACAACCACGAGGCTGCCGGTGAAGCCGGCTTCACCCGGGTCTTCTGCGTCAATCGCCGGATGCGGCCCGGCAATAAGCAGTCGCCCCTGGTCAGCTAGTTCCGTTAGCCTGCCAACATGATCCGGTCGTGCGGTGGCACGTCCGGCACGGCTATTATCATTGTCCTGACTAATTATCGCGTACCACATTAGTCCCGCTCCTCGCCCCCGGTGTCGTCAGGCACATCCATTTTCGAGGCAATCCAAAAGACCTGACTGAACAGGAACAGCATTGTTATTCCCAGCAACCCGAAAACCTTGAACTTGACCCAGAAATCCAGGCTGTAGTTAAAAGCGATGTAGAGGTTGAGAAAACCCATAGCCACAAAAAAAATTGCCCAGACAAAACTGAGGCCACGCCATTCCCGGTCGGTTACCTGGTCCGTCGGCAATTCGCCGGAAACATCGATAAGGCGTCGGACAATCGGCTTCTCGCCAATCCAGATGCTTCCGACAAGTGCGATCGACACGATCCAGTAGTACGCGGTTGGTTTCCAGAACAGGTATTCAGCATTTCTAAAATAGAGTGAAGCCCCGGCAAACGGAAATAGTAAGATCGTCGACCACAGATACATTTTGTCCAGTTTCTTCGTTACCAGGTACTTTGCCAAAAGACCGAGCGGCGCCGCGACCATCAGGACGATTAGCGCAAAGAAAATATCCTTCCATAGGAAAGCGGCGAAAAACAGAATCAGGGGAATAAATTCGAACATCGTGTTCCTGGTGCTGACTGGTCGTAAAATCGAGTGGGCGATAATAGCTCGATAGCACTGAAAATGCCCTAGTTCAAAAAGACCTTGCGTCGCGACGACGACACCCTACAATCCGCGCGTGGCAAGGCTCATTGAAATTCATCCAACACACCCGCAGCCACGGCTTGTTTCGACAGTCGTGCAAGCGATCCGTAAGGGAGGACTAATCGCCTATCCAACGGATTCCAGCTACGCGTTTGGTTGTCATATCGGCGACAAGCGCGCCATGGACCGTATACGGCGAATTCGACAGACGGACAAGAATCACAATTTCACCCTGGTTTGCAGTGATCTTTCGGAGATCAGCCTATACGCTCGCGTGGACAACTGGTCTTATCGAATGATCAAGTCAATGACGCCTGGTCCCTTTACCTTTGTCCTGCAGGCCACCCGTGAAGTTCCCAAACGCCTGCAGAATCCGAAGCGGCGTACGATTGGTCTGCGTGTTCCGGATCATCGTGTCGTGCACGCCATGCTCGAAAGCCTCGGCGAGCCGATCATGAGTTCGACATTGTCTTTGCCCGGAGACGATACGCCGCTCACGGATCCCCTCGACATCGAGGAACGGATTGGCCGCGAAATTGACGTGATAATCGACGCCGGGCCAACTGGTATCGAGCCAACCACAGTGATCGACCTCAGTCACGGCGCCGTTGAAATTCTGCGTAAGGGGCGAGGCGACATCAGCGCCTTGACCTAGGTCATTTCTTGTCGCCAGGACGCGACCAAATCAATGGCTTCACGGGCGTTGAATTGAGCTAGAATGCGCGGAAATCGCCCGGAATCAACAATGAAGCCTGACCTGAAAGTCCTGAGCCCGAAAGACGCTCCGAAGCCCCCACAGGACGAGAATCAGACTCCGGCGCAGGGAGAAATGCCATTTGCCGTCGTTGATGGCGAGCCGGTCACAACGCTCCCCCAGGACCTCTACATACCGCCGTATGCCCTGCAAGTGTTCCTGGAGGCATTCGAAGGGCCCCTGGACCTGCTTCTCTACCTGATTCGTCGCCAGAATATCGACATCCTCAATATTCCGGTCGCGGAAATAACGAAGCAATACGTGCAATACATCGATCTGATGAGCGATATGCAGTTTGATCTCGCCGGCGAGTATCTCGTGATGGCGGCGATGCTGGCTGAAATCAAATCGCGAATGCTATTGCCGCGCCCGGTAACCGAGGACGAGGAAGAGGATGATCCGCGCGCCGAGCTGGTTCGCCGCTTGCAGGAATATGAGCGATACAAGAAGGCCGCGCAGGACATATCCGATCTGCCGCGCCTGGAACGTGATGTATTCGTGGCGACGGCGGATGCGCCCAAACGCAAGATTGTCGCTCAGCTACCCGATGTAACGATGAAGGAGTTGCTGCTCGCGTTTCACGATGTGCTAAAGCGCGCGGAGATGTATTCGAACCTGCATTTGCAGCGCGAGCCGCTGTCGGTCAGGCAACGAATGTCGGAGATCCTCTCACGCATCAAGACGAGCCAGTTCACTGGATTTGGCGATTTATTTGATGCTGAAGAAGGGCGAATGGGTGTCGCCGTTACGTTCATAGCGCTCCTCGAGTTGCTCAGGGAGGCTCTTGTGGAGGTCGTGCAGTCGAAGGAATTCGCGCCGTTGCATATTCGTGCGGCGTCATCGGTCAGGCTGGTGGAAGACGACGAGGAAATTGAGCCGAATGGATGAGCTCGAATTACGGCACTTTTTGGAGGCAGCCCTGCTTGCGGCCGGGCGCCCACTAAGCATCGATCAAATGCAGAACCTGTTCGATGGCCGGTCCGCGCCGGAAAAATCAGAAATCCGCAAGGTGATTCAAAGTCTGATCGATGAGTATGAGGGGCGCGGCATTACGGTCAGCGAGGTGGCATCCGGATTCAGAATTCAGGTCAGGGCGGGCATGGCCGAGCGCCTGCACAAGTTATGGGAAGAACGACCGCCCCGATATTCGCGGGCGCTATTCGAAACGCTCGCGTTGGTGGCGTACCGGCAACCGGTAACGCGAGGCGAAATCGAAGAGATTCGCGGCGTATCGGTTAGCGCCAACATTGTTCGAACCTTGATTGAACGCGACTGGGTTCGCGTCGTCGGTCACCGAGACGTACCGGGTCGTCCCGAAATGTTCGGCACGACAAGGGGATTCCTCGATTATTTCGGTCTGAAAAAGCTCGATGAGTTGCCGCCGCTGGCTGATTTGTCGGATTGGGAGAGTCTGCGCGTGCAACTGGACCTCCCGGATGTTGAGGAAGATCACAGCGGCGACGTCGCCGAGGTCGCAGACCTGCCGGTGTTGTACCCGGAGATTGAGGTGGAAAAGCCCGAAGACGAACCCCTGCTTCAGGATGAACTGGTCGCGTCTGAGTGGCCGGACCCAGCCGATTCCACTGGCTGACATCTTCTTTGGCCGAGCGAATTCAAAAAGTTCTGGCAGCCGCCGGACATGGCTCCCGTCGCGAAATTGAGGGCTGGATTCGTGAGGGACGTCTGAAAGTTAATGGTCAGCTGGCGCAGCTCGGAGACACGCTCGAGGGGGCTGAGCATGTGCTTCTCGATCACCGAAAACTTTCTTTACCTTGCACGGCGCAGGCTCATCGCCACATCCTTTACCACAAGCCGGTCGGCGAGGTTACCTCGCGCAGTGATCCCGAGGGTCGCAAGCTCGTCTTTGATGCGCTGCCGAAACTAAAAGGTGCGCGCTGGATATCGGTAGGTCGACTGGATATTACGACAACAGGGCTGTTGTTATTCACGACGGACGGTGCCCTCGCGAATGCGCTCATGCACCCGTCAAACGAAATTGCCCGTCGATACGCTGTCAGAATTCACGGCTCACCCGGCGTGCAGGATCTGAAGCGTCTCAAAGAGGGCGTTGTGCTGGACGACGGGTTGGCCCGGTTTGACACCATCGAGGAGAGTGGTGGGGATGCCTCGAATCGATGGTTCAAGGTATCCCTCAGGGAAGGGAGAAATCGCGAGGTCCGACGTCTGTGGCAGGCTCTGGGCCATGAAGTCAGCCGCCTGATACGAACGGGCTATGGCCCGCTGGATCTGCCACGATCTTTGCGCAGGGGCCGGCACGAGGCTTTGAGTCGGTCGCAGATTCGAACGTTGTATGCTGCAGCCGGGCTGACGATCCCGCCCGAGTACCACCCGAATAAAAGAAAAACAATGAGAAAAAACAAATAGTTAATGAAGATAGTTGATGTTAAATATCACTGTGCATCCAGACTCTTCCCGGTCACGCCCTTACTGTCCGGACCCAACAGGTAAATATAGGTGGAGAGAATATCTTCGGGGCGCTTTATCAGGTCCCGATCTTCGGCAGGATAGGCCGCCAGTCTCATTTTGGTACGAGTCGCTCCGGGATTGACGCAATTGACGCGAAGCTTGCCGTGACTGTGTTCACTCGCGAGTACCTGGGAGAGCCCCTCCGTTGCAAACTTGGAGACCGCGTAGGCGCCCCAGAACGGTTTTCCGATTCGTCCGACGCCGCTGCTCGTAAATATCAACGAAGGGTCCCCGGCTTCGCGCAGCATCGGCATACATACCTGCGTAAGCGCAAATGCCGCCGTGACGTTTACGTGCATAACTTGCTGCCAGAGTTCTGCATCGTATTGTTCGACCGAGAATCGCTCACCAAGAATGCCGGCATTGTGCACGAGCCCGTCCAGCCGACCGAATTCGTCAGCAAGACTGGTGGCAAGCGTCGTATATGAGTTCGCGTCCGCGCTGGCCAGATCCATGACGGCGATTGACGGGCGGGGCGCGCCATCGATTGCCTCGATTTCGTCGTAGACCTTTTCAAGCCTGGCGACGTTTCGGCCATGAATAATGACCTGTGCACCGATTTCTGCGGCATGCAAGGCCAGCGCTCGACCTATGCCGTCGCTCGCACCCGTGATCAGGATGATGCGCTCGCGAAGCACGTCACTCGGGTACGTGTATTCTCGATGATCCATAAGGCCTACTGCAGTGTTTCGTTTTCGTCCTCGTCGGCGGCGCTTTCTATCATTGTTCGCGGGACCGGGTCCAGTGTCTCGAGTTTTTCGATCTCCTTTTTTTCGTGCACGCCAAGCTCGGTGAACTTGCGCGCGCCCGGAAGCACACTTCGTTCCAGGGATCCTACCGCCTTGTTGTAGTTCTCGACGCTGCTCGCGAGCTGTTTACCGACGCGATTCATGTGGCCAACGAATGTGCCGAGGCGTCCGTACAGATCTTCAGCGAGCCTGCGTATTTCCTTGGCATTGTCGGCCAGGGCAACCTGTCGCCAGCTATAGGCGACGGCCTTAAGGAGTGCGACGAGGCTCGTGGGCGTGGCAAGCATAATGTGCTGCGACAACGCGAATTCGATGAGATCGGGTTGCTCGTTCAACGCGGCGCTCAGGAACTGGTCACCCGGGATAAACAGGATGACGAACTCGGGGCTTTCATCAAACTGGTCCCAGTAGGCCTTGGAAGCCAGCGCGCGTATATGCGAGCGTACATTTCTCGCATGTCGCTCCAATCCAAGCTTTCGCTCCGTGTCGTTTTTGGCTTCTGCGGCCTCCAGGTAGGCGTCGAGCGGTGTCTTGACGTCAACCACCAGGTCACGGCCATCCGGCAAATTCACGATCATGTCCGGCCGGAATATCTGGCCGTCCGCTACCGTGTGAACCTGCTCTTGAAAGTCGCAATGTTCGACCATGCCGGCGAGTTCAACGAGACGCCGCAGCGTAATTTCACCCCAGCGCCCGCGGACCTCCGGTCGCCGCAGGGCATTGACCAGGTTTTGCGTTTCCTGTCGCAGCGACTTTTGGCTGATGTTCATCGCCTCAAGTTGCGTTCGTATGCTGCCGTATGCCTCACTGCGTGATTTCTCGAGTTCGGTGATCTGTTTGTTGGATCTCTCAAGGGCATCGCGTATCGGCTTGACGAGAGCCTCAACGGCCTTTTCGCGTTCACTGAGTTCCCGCTTGGCCTTCTCGTTATGAACATTGAGGTGCTGCTCGGCGAGCTGAAGAAAGCTCTCGCTATTGGACTTGAGCGACCTGTTGCTTAGCTCCGAAAAACTCTGCACAAGGCGCGCGTTGGCCGCTTCGAACGCCGTATCGCGTTCATTCTGGAGGGCTTCCTGGCTCTTGATCTGCGCCTCGAGGCGCTGCCGCCCGCGCCGGGCGATCAACCATGCGACGAATGCACCGAGCAACAGGCCCGCGGCCAGCGCGGGACCGCCGATTTCGACATAGAGCGGGTTGATCGTAAACGGATTCATCTGCGTTAGAGAGTAACCGCTTTGAGCACGATTTGGGCGAGATCCGCGGTATCGGCGGCGATCTGGTCCGCGCCCCAGTGTGTCGCGTCGTCGTCGTCGGTGATGTAGCCGTACGACGCGGCAATCGTGGCCATGCCGGCCGCGCGGCCCGCTTCGATGTCGCGGGCCGCATCGCCAACATAGATCGCCCGCGCCGGCTCTACGCCGATAAATTTGCAGGCATGAATCAATGGCGCGGGATGTGGTTTACGCTCGGGTAGCGTATCTCCGCTTACGGTACACGTGCTCCGTGATGCCAGATCCAGCGATCGCAATAGTGGCATCGTAAGACGCTCCGGCTTGTTGGTAACGATTCCCCATGGCACTCGTCTTGCGTCGAGTTCCTCGAGCAATGCCCCCAGGCCCGGAAACAGGGCAGATTCGACGCAGATATACTGCTCGTATCGTTCGAGGTATTCCAGGTGCAACGGCGAGTGGAATTCGTGTTGCTCGTCGGGAAAGCCCACGCTTAAAAGCCCGATGGCCCCGTTTGATACATTGGCTCGGCCGAGCGCGTAGGGAACAGGTTCCAGTCCGTGCGCGCGCTGCAGATATTGCAGCACTGCAACCATATCCGGCGCGGTATCGATGAGCGTACCGTCCAGGTCGAACAGGATTGCATCCGCGTATTGCGTGTCGAATTGTGACAACGCGTCTACTCGCCTTCCGGCCGTTGAAAATGCACGAGGTAATTTACGTCGAGACTCGGCCCCAGCGAGTAGTCCTTCGTCAGCGGGTTGTAGTGCATGCCGATACTGGAACGCAATTCGAGCCCGGCGAAACGCGCCCATTCTTCCAGCTCCGATGGACGTATGAACTTCTCGTACGAGTGCGTGCCGGCGGGAAGCAATTTCAGCAGGTATTCCGCACCCACTATCGCGAATGCGAATGACTTCGGGTTGCGATTAATAGTTGATAAAAAGATCTGGCCGCCGGGCTTCACCAGCTCGGCGCAAGAGCGGACGACCAGGGATGGGTCCGGAACATGTTCGAGCATCTCGAGGCAGGTAACGACGTCAAATTCTGCGGGCCTTGTTTGCGCCAGCGATTCGGCCGTCATTTGCTCATAACTGACGTCGGCACCGGATTCGGCCCGGTGCAGTTCTGCGACCGTCAGCGGTCCCTCGGCCATGTCGATTCCGGTCACTCGCGCACCGGCTGCGGCCATCGATTCCGAGAGAATTCCGCCGCCGCAGCCAATATCGACGACGTTTCGGCCGCTCAGATCCGCGTGCTGACGAATCCAGTCCAGTCGCAGCGGATTGATTTCGTGCAGCGGGCGAAAATCACCCTTGGGGTCCCACCAGCGCGAGGCAAGCGCATCGAATTTGGCGACCTCTTCGGCGTCTACATTGCTTGTTTGTTCCATTGCCATGATGCAGTTTGTTTCTCCGGCAAACGATTCCTGGGGGGCGAAGTATACCGTCCCTGTGGTATCATTACGGCCCGGTTTTGGGGCTTGTTCACTACCGAAATTTCAACGACAAATTCTTGCTCGGACCCAGAGTTTTCCCCTGTTCGGATTCCGTTTTTTGACCGGAATCGCGCTGAGGTTATGAGCTGAGTAAGTAGCCCAGGAATATAGATAAGTATGGCCGAAGTTGCCCAGGAATTGCTGTCTGTCAGTCTCGAAGAGGAGATGCAGCAGTCCTATCTCGACTACGCGATGAGCGTCATCGTCGGGCGTGCGCTGCCCGATGTCCGGGACGGCCTGAAGCCCGTTCACCGCCGGGTATTGCATGCGATGCGCGAGCTCGGCAACGACTACAACAAGCCATACAAAAAATCGGCACGTGTCGTGGGCGACGTCATTGGTAAGTATCACCCGCATGGCGATTCGGCCGTGTACGACACGATCGTTCGAATGGCCCAGCCATTTTCCCTGCGTTACCTGTTGGTCGACGGGCAGGGCAATTTCGGTTCCGTCGACGGTGATGGCGCGGCTGCTATGCGATACACCGAAGTGCGCATGTCGAAGATCGCTCATGAGTTGCTGGCGGACATCGAGAAAGAGACCGTCGATGTCGCCGAAAACTACGATGGCTCGGAGAGCGAGCCTACCGTCATGCCGACGCGCGTGCCGAATTTGCTGGTCAACGGTTCCTCGGGTATCGCCGTTGGAATGGCAACCAACATACCGCCACACAATTTGACTGAAGTCGTAAATGCCTGCCTGGCATTGATCGAGGATCCCGCAATCGAAGTGCCGGGCCTCATGGAACACATACCGGGGCCGGATTTCCCGACGGCAGGCATCATCAACGGCGCGCAAGGTATTTATTCGGCGTATCTGACTGGCCGCGGACGCGTCTACATACGCTCTCGCGTCAATGTCGAAGACATGGATACTCGCGGACGCGAGCGCATCGTCGTCACCGAGTTACCGTACCAGGTCAACAAAGCGCGCTTGATCGAAAAGATCGCCGAGCTCGCAAACACAAAGCGCATCGACGGAATTAGCGATATCCGCGACGAGTCCGACAAGGACGGCATGCGTATTGTTATCGAATTGAAGCGCGGTGAGATATCGGATGTTGTGCTGAACAACCTCTACAAACAGACACCGATGCAAAGTGTCTTCGGCATCAACATGGTCGCGTTGCACGAAGGCCAGCCGAAGCTCATGAACCTCAAGCAGATACTTGAGGCGTTCCTCTCGCATCGCCGCGAAGTCGTCACGCGCCGCAGTATTTTCGATCTTCGCAAGGCACGGGATCGCGCCCACATTCTCGAAGGGCAGGCCGTTGCGTTGACGAACATTGACGAAGTGATAGTGCTCATCAAGGCATCAGCGTCTCCGGCCGAAGCGAAGCAAGCGCTCCTGGACAGGTGTTGGGCACCTGGTTCCGTTACCGCGATGCTTGAGCGTGCCGGAGACACCGATACGCGTCCCGATGACCTTGATGACGGTCTGGGCCTTACGGAAGGTGAATATCGGCTGTCCGCTGTTCAGGCCCAGGCGATTCTTGACTTGCGCCTGCATCGCCTGACCGGTCTGGAACAAGATAGAATAATCAAAGAATACAAAGAGATATTGGTTAAAATTAAAGATCTTTCTGATATTCTTGCGGATCCCGACCGGCTCCTGCTCGTGATCCGCGAAGAACTGGCCGAGCTGCGTGAAAATTACGGCGACGAGCGTCGTACCGACATTGTCCAGGACCACTCTGATCTCAGCGTTGAAGACCTGATTCCGCAGGAAGACGTTGTTGTGACGCTATCACACGGTGGCTACGCCAAATCTCAGCCGATCGATACCTACCAGGCACAAAGACGTGGCGGCAGGGGTCGGTCCGCAACCAAGGTCAAAGACGAGGATTTCGTCGACAAGTTGTTCGTTGCGAACACGCACGACATGATCCTGTGTTTCTCGAGCCGCGGCAAAATGTACTGGCTGAAGGTCTACCAGGTGCCGCAGGCAAGCCGCGGATCCCGAGGCAAGCCGATCGTCAACCTGTTGCCGCTCGAGGACGGCGAACGCATTAACACTGTGCTGCCGATCAAGGAATTCGATGATGACAGCTTTGTGTTCATGGCGACGTCGCGCGGCACCGTCAAGAAAACACCCTTGAGCCAGTTCTCCCGTCCGCGCGCCAGCGGCATTATCGCGATCGATCTCCGCGGCAGCGACAGGCTGGTCGATGCAGCCGTCACCGATGGCAAACAGGATATTTTGCTTGTAGCAAGTTCCGGCAAGAGTATTCGTTTTCACGAGTCCGACGTGCGTCCGATGGGTCGCGGCGCTGCCGGCGTTCGCGGTATAAAATTGCCGCCTGGACATGAAGTTATCGGTCTTGCGATTGTACAGGACGGGCTCGTGTTGACGGCGACGGCTAACGGCTATGGCAAACGGACCGAAATCGAAGACTTCCCGGTACAGGGTCGCGGTGGTCAGGGCGTGATCGCGATTCAAACGACAGCACGCAACGGCCGGACGGTAGGAATGCTACAGGTAGGTCAGGATGACGAGATGATGCTGATCAGCTCGAACGGCACGCTTGTCCGGACTCCGGTCGGCGATGTCTCCATAATGGGCCGAAATACTCAGGGTGTTCGCCTGATTCGCGTCGAGTCTGGCCAGCGTCTCGTCGGCCTTGCGCGGATCGAATCGATGGGTGACGACGGCGGCGGGTGCGAATCAGGGTAATTCAGATGTCTCGCGTCCATAATTTTAGCGCCGGTCCGGCTGCGCTGCCGCTGGAAGTCCTCGATATCATTCGTGCGGATATTCCCGACTGGGAACAAACTGGCATGTCGGTCATGGAAGTCAGTCACCGTGGTGCCGAGTTTATTGACCTTGCTGCGCGGTGCGAATCGAATCTACGTACTCTTCTCCGTGTTCCGGACGACTATAGCGTGTTGTTCACACAAGGCGGTGCCACGATGCAGATGGCAATGGCGCCGATGAACCTTGCCAAAGCCGGGGAAGCGGCCGACTATGTTGTCACGGGCGTCTGGGGCAAAAAGGCTGCCGCGGAGGCCGGAAAATTCTGCGATGTCCGCATTGCGGCTGATTCGTCGGACCTGAATTTCACCTGCATTCCCGACGAGTCTTCCTGGCGACTCAGTGACAATGCGTCTTACCTTCACTACACGCCAAACGAAACCATTGCCGGCGTCGAGTTTCATTTTGTGCCCGGCGGCGAGGCTCTGCTGGTTGCGGACATGTCGAGCACAATTTTGTCGCGGCCGATTGAAGTCAGCAAATTCGGCGTGATCTATGCCGGTGCCCAGAAAAACATCGGCGTGGCTGGCCTGACACTGGTCATCGTTCGCAATGAATTACTTGAGCGGGCGCCCGACAATCTGCCACATCTGATGACGTGGCGTGCGTACGCGGAGTCCGACTCGATGACGAACACGCCGCCTACATTTGCCTGGTACGTTGCCGACCAGGTATTTCAGTACTTGATGCGACTGGGTGGCCTCGAGGTCATTGCAAAGATCAATGAGCGCAAGGCGGGCAAACTGTATAGCGCCATCGACGCGTCGGATTTTTACTCGAATCCTGTTCGCGAGGACAGCCGCTCATGGATGAACGTGCCGTTCACGCTTGCAGACCCTTCGCTGGACCGGAAATTCCTGGAGGAGTCGAAGACGGCGGGGCTCACCAATCTCAAGGGGCACCGCTCGGTTGGCGGGATGCGAGCGTCGATATATAACGCCGTTACTGAGGACGCGGTTGACGCGCTGCTGGAATTTATGAGTGAGTTTGAACGACATGTTTAAGGTTTTGACGCTGAACAATATCGCCGTCGAAGGGTTGAGACGGCTGCCTCGTGAACGCTATGAAGTTGCATCCACGACAAGCAATCCGGATACGATTATTCTTCGCTCGCACAACATGCATGACATGGAAATACCGGAATCAGTCGTGGCCATCGGTCGGGCGGGTGCCGGAACCAATAATATTCCAGTCGATGCAATGAGCGCCCGGGGCGTTCCGGTTTTCAACGCGCCGGGCGCGAATGCCAATGCCGTCAAGGAGCTTGTAATCGCCGCGCTGTTGATTGGCGCCCGAAATATCTGCGATGCCAGAGACTACGTCAAGGGTCTGGACAACGATGGCGAAGCGCTGAGCAAGGCCGTTGAAGCAGGCAAAAAGCAATTCGTCGGCTTTGAGATGCCGGGCAGGACATTGGGCGTGATCGGACTTGGTGCGATCGGCGTCGAGGTTTCCAACGCGGCGCTGGATCTGGGCATGAAAGTCATCGGGTTCGACCCGAAAATGACTGTGCAAAACGCCTGGCAGCTGTCGTCCGGTGCAGAGCAGGCCGACACACTGGATCAGCTTTTTCAAAATGCCGATGCGGTGACTTGCCATGTACCGCTCCTGGACGCCACGAGAAACATGGTCAATCGTGACCGGCTTGCACTGATGAGTGACGGTGCAGTGCTGATTAACTTCGCGCGCGGCGGTGTAGCCGACGACGATGCCGTCATTGAGGCGCTCGATGCGGGCAAGCTTCACGCCTATATTTGCGATTTTCCGACGGCAAAACTCATCGCGCACCCAAAGGTCATCGCGCTTCCGCATCTCGGAGCATCGACAACCGAGGCCGAAGAGAACTGCGCTATCATGGTCGCGGAAAACATCAAGGATTACCTCGAAAACGGCAACATCCGGTTCTCGGTTAATTTCCCGACATGCAGGCTGCCTCGTAATGGCACGCATCGCATCACGATTGCGAATGCCAACGTGCCGAACATGGTAGGGCAAATTTCGACCCGTCTTGCCGACGCCGGGCTCAATATCGAAGATCTTCTGAACAAATCGGCGGGTGATTTCGCTTATACAATCGTCGACGTCAATGGGCCGGTTTCAGACGAAACAAGGCGAGAGATTCGTTCGATCGAGGGTGTTCTGACATTGCGAAATCTTGGCAAGCCTGTAACCTGAGCGAATCCGGTGACAAGACGGAAAACTCTCTAAATAGCAGGGAGTTGGGCAATATAGGTGATGGGGCACATTAAGCATGGCCGACAAAGGTAAAGTGGCGGCGCCGGGTCTGGGCGAGATTCGCAAGCGTATTGATGACATTGACGAACGCATTCAGTCGCTAATCAATGAGCGTGCGCGGTGCGCCCGGGCCGTCGGGGATTCAAAAGCCGACGTTGCAGGGGTTGCCGAGTACTACCGGCCCGAGCGGGAGGCCGACGTTTTGCGGCGAGTCCTGCAGCGCAATGAAGGTCCGCTGCGCAACGAGGAAATGCTGCGGCTTTTTCGCGAAATAATGTCGGCCTGCCTCGCGCAGCAGGAACCCTTGAAAATCGGCTTTCTCGGCCCGGAAGGCACGTTCACACAGATGGCCGTACTCAAACACTTCGGACACTCGGTGCGTGCGTTGCCGTTTCACACAATTGACGAGATTTTCCAGGAAGTGGAGAGCGGCGCGGCTGACTTTGGCGTCGTGCCAATCGAAAACTCGACCGAAGGATCGGTAAACAACACGCTGGACATGTTTCTGACGTCGCCGCTAAAGATTGGAGGCGAAATCGAGCTTCGCGTTGAACAGCACCTGCTCGGCAACGAGAAGGGTCTGGAGAACATTGAGCGCATTTGTGCCCATGACCAGTCGCTGGCGCAGTGCCGTGGTTGGCTGCGGGAAAATTTGCCGCATATCGAGCTGATCGGCATGTCGAGCAACGCAGCAGGTGCGCGTCGAGCGCGTGACGAGAAGGGCACCGCAGCAATCGGCCCTGACGTAGCTGCTGATGTCTATGACCTCAGCATTCTCGTCAATAATGTCGAGGATCGGCCCGACAATGCGACACGGTTTCTCGTCGTTGGTCGTGAACTGCTCGCCGCGAGCGGCCAAGACAAAACAACGTTGCTGGTTTCCGCGAGCGACACCGGGGAAGGGTCTGGCGTCCTCTACAATCTTCTCAAACCGCTCGCCGATCATGGTATCAACATCACACGAATTGAGTCCCGGCCGTCACGCCGCAAGAACTGGGACTATGTCTTCTTCCTGGATATCGAGGGACACGCCGAAGAGGCACCATTGGCCGACGCCCTCGCGGAACTTAAATCTCGCAGTTCCCTGTTTAAGGTGCTTGGCGCCTACCCGGAAGCCGTCGGCTGAAAGCCAGGCGACCTTTTCATCCATGGATTTTCGGGTAGAACCATCGACCGTTTGTGATGCGACGGTCACCGTGCCCGGAGACAAGTCCGTGTCACATCGGGCCCTTATGCTTGGCAGTATCGCGACGGGCGTTACCGATATCAGTGGTTTTCTCGCCGGCGACGACTGCCTGGCAACGTTGCAGGCATACCGGCAGATGGGTGTCAGTATCACGCAACGTGATCCTTCGACGATCTCCATCGTGGGCGTCGGTGCCGACGGCCTGAAAGCCCCCCCAGACGCACTCGACCTCGGCAATTCCGGTACCGCGATGCGGCTCATGACCGGATTATTGGCCGGGCAATCGTTTGACAGCGAATTAAGCGGCGATGACTCCCTGATGGGACGACCGATGAGCCGGGTCATAACACCATTGGCGATGATGGGTGCGAGGATCGACAGCAACGACGGTAAGCCGCCGTTGAAAATTTCCGGCAATCGACCACTGGCTGGAATTGACTACCAAATGCCGATGGCAAGCGCACAGGTGAAGTCCTGTATTCTTTTTGCCGGCCTGTATGCCAGCGGCCACACCAGCGTCGCCGAACCGGCGATTACGCGGGATCACACCGAACGCATGCTGCGAGCGATGGGCGTCGAGGTAGTGTCGAGTGATGGACGAATCACGCTGCAGGGCGGCCAGCCGCTGACGGCATGTCCTGTCCAGGTACCGGCCGACCTGTCGTCGGCCGCTTTCGTCATATTGATCGCGTTGCTGGCCAGCGACGCAGATATTTTGATTCGAAATGTTGGTGTGAACCCGACTCGCACCGGCGTCATCGACGTCCTGAAGATGATGGGCGGCAACATATCGCTGGAGAATGAACGAATGCTCGGCGAAGAACCGGTAGCGGATATTCGCGTACGGTCCTCGGTGCTCAATGGTGGCCCTGTCGATTCTGATCTCGTGTCCCTCGCAATTGACGAGTTTCCGGTGCTGTTTGTCGCGGCTGCTGCCGCACACGGTAAGACGACTTTCTCCGGGATCGGCGAGTTACGTGTCAAGGAAAGCGACCGAATAGCCGCGATGGCGACGGGGCTTCGCGCTCTGGGTATTTCTGTTGATGAGTCCCGGGATGGGGCGATCGTGCACGGCGGTCGTTTCAGTGGCGGCACCGTAGAGAGTTTCGGCGATCACAGAATCGCGATGTCACTGGCTATTGCCGGCACTGCGGCAAGCGATGCTGTCAGCGTTCGCGATGTGGATTCCGTCAACACCTCATTTCCCGGGTTCGCTGATTTACTGTCGGGTCTGGGTATCGGCATCAGCACAGGGTCAGGTTCATGAGCGAATCCGTAGCCGTGATTGCGATTGACGGGCCCAGCGGCTCCGGCAAAGGGACAATAGCCCGGAGGGTCGCAGAGGCGCTCGGGTACCACCTGCTGGATAGTGGCGCCTTGTACCGTCTGACGGCGCTGGCCGCCAGCCGGCAGGGCGTGGAACTGGATGAAACCGTGGCTTTGGCTGAAATTGCAAGAAACCTGGATGTTCGCTTTGGCAGTTATGAGAGCGGAGAGGAGCAAATCCTGCTGGACGGCGACGACGTATCATTTGACATAAGAACAGAAAGGGCCGGTACCGGGGCTTCCCAGGTAGCCGCCCAAAAACCCGTTCGAGAGGCGCTGCTGGACTTACAGCGGCGCTTCAGAAAACCGCCGGGACTGGTGGCGGATGGGCGGGACATGGGGACCTGTGTTTTTGTCGATGCAGGACTGAAAGTTTTCCTTACAGCAAGCGCCGAGGAACGCGCCAGAAGACGCCATAAGCAGTTGAAAGACAAGGGTATGGATGTTAGCCTTGCCGCGCTTTCGCGGGACATAGAGGACCG
>CAYLTW010000055.1:0-17474 GCA_964386735.1 uncultured Woeseiaceae bacterium | reverse complement strand
AATGAAGAAGATCGATCTTCGGCAGTCGGGATACTTGACCGAGTTCCCAGCTCCTCACTCAGACTTCTTGGCAGCTTTCGACGCCTGCAAAAGCGCGTTGACTATCAGCAACCCGACCGCTGAGCCGACGACGATCGATACAGATGTTCTGATATTTTCAATGGGGGCGAATACCGCCAGCAGGCAAACCGCAATGCCTGCGATCGAAAACGCCCAACCAGTAAACCGAACTACCTTCGTGTAGATCGCGCGATCGATTTGCCACCAGCGAGAGAAGAACGGAATCTTGGGAATCATGTTGCCGGCACGGGCGAAGAGCGCGCCGACTATGAACAAGCTCATTCTTGTCCCAAATTCAAAGGGAACAGCGAAACCGGCGGTATTCAGGATGACGAGCAACTGTAAGAAAGCAACAACGATGCCCACGCCGATGAGGAGACGGCGTTCGGCGTTTCGATGCCTCTCAAGTGCTCGCTGCGCATCAGGGCTCAATTCATCGAGCGGCACGTAGACTATTCGCGTCGAGGCGAGGCCGACTGCGCCGACCAAGCCTATGATCGTCAACAGGATGGGCGCCGCAAATAGGATCCATACACTCTCGGAATGCCCGATGAAGCCTGGAACGCTCCCAAGACTGCTGTTCGGCCCGAACCAGACGACCGCTATCGATGCGGAAATCGTCGTTATCGCAGCGAGTAGGCTGTACGCGACAGCAATTTTTCGGTCCATGATCAGTTCCTCCTGCGAGATTTCCGTGGGTTGTCACGAGACAACCCGATGTCCACCATGTCAGCGAAGGCGAGCAGCGCGCCTTCCAAGACTGATGCGTTTAGCCAATAGCTAATGCTCGTACCGTTTTTCTCGGAGCTAACGAGCTCGGCCTGACGAAGTAGAGCCAGATGGTCGGACAAGGTTGGTTTGGCCACTGAGACATGCTCGGCGATCTCGCCCGCCTTCATCGGCCCATCTTTGAGCAACTGTAGGACCTGTCTGCGGGTGGGATCGGCCAATGCCTTGAAAACGAGGTTCATATTTCGTAAATTAGCGAAATACCGAATAAATCTCAAGCGTTTTCCTGAGAAATACGGTCTTCAGGCTTAGCGCTTTGACAGGAGAAAAACATGGATAATGTGGAAGCGGCAAAATTGATCGCAGCTGCAATAATGCTCGCGGGTGGTGCGCTTGGCGCCGGGGTCGGATTGGGCATACTTGGCGGACGATTTCTCGAAGGAGCCGCGCGTCAGCCTGAGCTAGCACCAATGCTGAGGACGCAGATGTTTCTCGTTGTTGCACTGGTGGACGCGATTGCAATGATCGCTGCCGCGATGGGGTTGTACCTGCTATTCGCTGCCTAGAATGGCGGCAATTGGCTGCGACCTTTGCCGTTGAGGTATTCGAGGCTGAAGCGCTGCTAACGGCAGGAGCAGATGTTCAATCGAAAAAAATCGAGGAGCCCAAATGAAAACGCGGCGATCAGCGCAAATTCAAACCATCATCTTGGTTAGCTTATTCTTCCTTGCATCTAATTTGACTGCGAATGCTCAAGGGCGCGTTGATAAAGATACCGTTTATGGAATCTTATCCGGTCTTTCGCTAACGATGGATGTTTACTATCCGGCTGATTCGATCCACCGAGGCGTGATCCTGATTCCGGGTAGCGGCTGGGATGGTCGCGAGTCTGGGTATACAGATTGGCAGGTCAAAGCCGGAGGTAGATACATCAATCGACTCAGGGATGCGATTGTCGAGGCGGGCTTCACGGTGTTCATGCCAAACCACAGAATGGCACCCGTGCATAAATATCCTGCCGCTGTCGATGACGCGCGGCGAGCCGTACGATTCATTCGCCATCATGCCGCGGAATTCTCCATTGACGCAGTGTCTTTGGGCGCCGTTGGCCATTCATCCGGTGGCCACCTCGTAGGCATGCTCGGGGTGTTAGATGATGACCCTGAGCTTCAAAAAAGCCCGCATGCTGTGGAACGTGAAAGCTCCCGGGTTCAAGCAGTTGTCACAATTGCCGCACCGCATGATCTGACGGTGAATACACCAATATATTGGCCGTTCACGGTGTCATTCATGGGAGACCGACCGCCAATGGACGCAAATTTTAGCGAATTTCTTAGAGAAGGGCTTTACGCGGAAGCGAGTACGGTTACACATGTGACGCCGGATGATGCGGCCTTCATGTTGATTCATGCAGCAGAAGATATTTATATCACGCCAAAGCAACTTCCGATCATGACTGAAGCTGTCCAAGCCGCGGGCCTTCCTGTCGAAACCGTGTCCATTGATGTCAACAGCCACATGCCACCACTCGATCATGCGTCAATTGTCCGGTGGTTGAAAGGCCAATTGCTCTAAAGGAAAAGTGGCCTTCCATGGCCAGGTTGCGTTTTGCCGCTACTTTGCAGTTCGATACTGCACTACCGATAGAAGGTTTCCATCGGGGTCACGAAACCAAGCGACTTTTGAGTCGTCGGGTACTGCGAAGCCCAAGGACGTGTCGATAAAACGCCTCAGCTTTGTCGAGTTTCGAGGCCCAGATAATCGATTGTAATTTTAAATGTCCAAGCATTTTTCGCTCCCTTATTTGCTGAATGGGCACATCAAGCCCACAAAAGGAACGACGCAACTGGCGGAACGGTTCGTCAATATATTTACCTGCAAGTGTGAATGGCCGTTTTTGGCCCTCAGAACTCGGTAATTCCGGTAGCAGGAACGACCGTATTGGGGACAAGCCGCCGCCCATTTCAAGTGCCAAAAGTAGGGTTAAGCGGTTGATTTGACGATGTTTTTCACTGTTATCCCCGTATATAATCACAAGTATTAATTCGACCACAGGGGTGTGTCATGAAGCCTGTAGAAACACCCGAAGACCGTCTGCTGTCCATCGACGAACTCGATCAAAATATCGTTACTCTCGCCAGCCGCATCAATGCCGCTACAAGTGAATTGCTGATCCTGATCCGCCAGTTCGACGAACGTGCCGGCTGGCTGCAATGGGGCCTTGGGAACTGTGCCGAGTGGCTGCACTGGCGCTGTGACCTGAGCATGAGTGCCGCGCGCGAGAAGGTACGTGTGGCACACGCACTCAAGACCTTGCCTCTCATCGCCACGGCGTTTTCCAGCGGTGAGCTGTCGTATTCCAAAGTGCGGGCACTGACACGGGTAGCGAGAGTAGACAACGAAGACGTATTGCTGGCCTATGCCCTGAAGGCCACGGCCTCACGGGTGGAGGAGCGTTGCCGTGAGCTTCGTTGCGGTACGGCAGACTCCATTAGCGAAGCCAACCGTGCGCATGCAAATCGTTCTCTTCGCGTCTTTCGCGATGCCGAACGGGGCACGATGACAATTACCGTTGAGCTGCCGCTCGAGACCGGCGAGTTGCTGGAAAAGGCACTGGATCGGGCACGGGATAGCACGGCCTCGCAAACACCGGAAGTTATCGATGAATGCTGGGGGGCACAGCAGGCCGACGCCCTGGTGACTATTGCCAATGCTTATCTTTCGGGTAACGGTGAATTATCGGCGTGTACCTCGGATAACTACCAGGTGACGGTACACGTGGATCAAACGGCCCTCGCAAGTAGCAAGGGCCGTTCCAGCCTGCCGATCGAGTCCGTCAAACGCTTATGCTGTGACGGCGACACCATCGTCCTGGTTGAAGACGAGGACGGCGAACCGCTGAGCGTTGGTCGCAAGACACGTACCGTACCCACGGCGATCAAACGGGCGCTGCAGGCACGAGACAAGGCTTGTGTGTTTCCGGGTTGCCACCACAAACGTTTTGTCGATGCCCACCACGTCAAGCACTGGTCGGCCGGCGGTGAAACAAGTCTCGATAACCTGATGCTGCTGTGTTCGCATCATCATCGGCTGGTGCATGAAGGTGGTTTTCGTATTGAGCGCGACTACCAGAACCACTGGTTTTTCCAACGCCCCGACGGGCGTGCCGTGCCAAGCTGCGGCTATCGGGCCGAGGACATGATCGATGACAATATCGACGATGGCATCGGTGACAAGATCGGCAATGGTATCGGCGAACTTTCCGAATTGATCAATCATCCCTCCGCGGAGGGATTGTTGAGCGGGGCGAAAACTTTTTCGCACCCGGATGAATTCGTGCGGCGGCGTACGCGTTGGCCATCGCTCGGGTCGCGGTAGCCAATCCGTCCGGTTGTGCAGTCTTTAGTTCCCGATTGTTACCGGATTGTTGCAATCAGGACCCTGAAATGCTCTGATGCCTGGGTGATGATACTTTCTTTTTTACTATAATTTTCATTACGTTACTGGCTATATAGAGAAATAATGGGAACAGTTGACGAATCCGTCTTGTCGCATCGGGCCATCACGCTGCTGGCCGACCTCATCAAACGCCGGTCCGTGACGCCAAAGGATGCGGGTTGCCAGGACGTATTGATGCAGCGACTCGCCGCGATCGGCTTCGAGTGCGAGCAAATGCCGTTTGCTGATGTCAGCAATTTTTGGGCACGCCGCGGCACATCCGGGCCGGTTCTTTGTTTCGCCGGACACACCGACGTCGTTCCACCTGGTGCACTCGACGACTGGTCGAGCGAACCGTTTGAACCTGTGGTTCGCGACGATGTAATTTACGGCCGCGGTTCTGCCGATATGAAAAGCGGCCTCGCCGCAATGATCGTCGCACTCGAGGATTTTGTCGCCGAGAATCCTGACCACGACGGCAGTCTTGCAATGCTGATTACGAGCGACGAGGAAGGCCGCGCGCGTGACGGTACACTCAAAGTCATGGAGGCACTGACAAGACGTAATGAGCAGATCGACTGGTGCGTGATTGGTGAGCCATCCAGCGAAAAGCAGCTCGGTGACATCGTTCGCATCGGGCGCCGGGGTTCTTTGAGTGCTGTATTGACGGTCAACGGTATACAGGGGCATGTCGCCTATCCGCAGCTCGCCGACAATCCTATTCGCCGATTCGCACCCTTACTCGCGCAGCTTCACGAAGTCGAATGGGATCAGGGCAACGAGTACTTTCCGCCGACGAGTTTTCAGGTCGTGAGCGTCGAGGCCGGCGTTGGCGCGCCCAATGTAACGCCCGCAGAACTCAA
Source organism: uncultured Woeseiaceae bacterium (assembly GCA_964386735.1). GTDB lineage: Bacteria > Pseudomonadota > Gammaproteobacteria > Steroidobacterales > Woeseiaceae > UBA1847. The sequence continues at coordinate 12,384 of CAYLTW010000055.1, read as the reverse complement.
AGCACGATTCAATTTTCGCTATTCCACTGAATGGGAACACAACGGACTAAAGATGAAAGTCCAGGAAATCTTCGACGCACACGATATTGACTATGAACTTGACTGGCATCTGTCCGGCAAGCCGTTCCTGACGAAGCCCGGCAGGCTGACCGATGCGGTAAGCCGGGCTGTGCAGGAGCAGACAGGGTCGGCGCCAAAACTATCGACGGGCGGTGGCACCTCGGACGGACGTTTCATCGCTCCGGCCGGTGTCGACGTCGTCGAGCTCGGACCTGTGAACGCCTCGATTCACAAAATCGACGAGCACGTCCGAATCGAAGATGTGCTGAGTCTGGCGACCATGTATCAGCGAATAATGGAGTTGCTGCTGGCTGGTCGTGAACGGGGTAATTCTAAACGGCAATAAAGCGCAGCGCAGCGAGCCATGCCGATTAGAAGTACGCCGTTTGCGGCCAGTCAGGACGCACGCCTCACATTGTTCCAAATACCAATCCCACCAAGACCCAGCACGGCGATCAGGACCCACGCAGGCATCGACAAGCCAAAGAGCGTCCACTCCACATTGGCGCACTCGCCGGAACCCTTGAACACCATGTTAATAACGTCTGCGAGCGGAAAGTTTTCCCACATATAGTCGAGACCCGGACCGCAGGCCGGCACCTTGTCCTCGGGAAGTAGCTGAAGCCACACATGGCGTCCGGCTACGCTCGCGCCAAACAACGTCGCACCGGCCATCAATGTCGCGTACGCAAATCGCCCCGCTCCGCCCGGATTGTGAACTGCGGCGATGAGAAACACGATGCCGAGGCCAATGACCGCGAACCGCTGCAAGATGCACAGCGGACAAGGTTCGAGCAGGAGTTGGTGTTGCGAGTAAAGAGCGAACCCGATCAGGCCGGCGCAGACGACAAAACCAGCGATATTCAGTGTCCGCCTGTGCGGGATAGTCATGTATGTCATGTCAATTGAACCTGAACTCGAGGTCGAGCTGTATCCTCGTGAAGTCGCGGTATAGCCCGCCCTGGAAACCGTCGACCTTGTTAACGAACAGGGCACCACCAAAAAAGATCGCATCCGTCAGCATGTACCTGCCCCTGAAAATGTGGCCCCGGGCATCAGTGCCACCCCCGCCGAAGTCGGAGTCGCTGAACGTTCCGATGACCGCGTCCGCCCCGATATCCAGGTAATCCCAGCTAAATTGCATATTACCCTTTTTCTTGGCCGCACCGATCTTCCCACCAATCGTGTACGCCGTATCTTCCCGATCGACTTTGTTGTTCACAGTGAAATGACCATAGAGTTGCAACGGCCAGTTGCCGATCTTGGTATCGAATTGCGCGAACGCTTCGGCGTTGTGGTAGTCGAAAACGAGGTTGCCATCGGCGTCAACGGTGTTGCCCCTTGGATCACCATTGTAGAACGGTTCGTTCCCGATCGTATTGGTGTACATGAAATAGCCGAGACCGGTCGTCAACTTCGACGTATCCCCGACTTTGAACTTAAGCCCCGCCTGCACGGCGTGGAGCAATGAGTCACCAGTGCCGCTGCGTTCCTCTACGGCGAAACTGGTCAAGGTGCCAAAAAACAGGTCGGAGCTGTACTTGGCGGCAACACCCTCGAGATTCAGGTCGTTGTCCCAGATGAGCGGCACCCTGCCGGCCCTGAACAGCGGACTCTTCATTTTACCGCCATAGATATTTAATGAATCATTGACCTCCCAGTCAACGTAGAACAACTCGAGACCGATTTCCTTGGTCGTGAAACCGCCGTCACCGGTCACATTTCTCGACACCGGGTTGTCTCCACCTGTCGCAAGGCCGAAAATGATCTTTACACGTTCGTGCACATCCGCCTTGAAACCAAAACGGGCGCGCCCGCGCTCGCGGTCGCGATTTGCATCGGGACGACCATCTTCCCGAAGTTCCTCGAAACGCAGTCGCAGGTTGGCATACGGCGACACACGATCGATCCAGGACGCGTCGTCGTCTGCAGCCTTGACCGGCGATACGAATACGCTGGTCAACAGCAGGCACACCAGTGCTCTCGCAACGATCCTCATTGGAATTTCCATTATTCCTTCGTAGTCCTGGGCTTCTCGGCAACTTGCTGCCGCAAATAGGCCGGGTTCACATCTTCGGCGACAATACAATTACCAAGCTCGAACGCATTCACGCCCAGACTGAGCAAAAATCGGGCACGAGGATACAAGACCTTGCCAAGGCCCCGCAAGTTGGCAAGATTGGCCTCCAGCAAGTCAGGATAGCGTTGCCAGCCATAGCCTGCCGCGATGCAGCCTACATTGTCGGCAAGCTCAGCAATCGCTTCGCATCGTTGCAGTCGTTCGGGGATCATCGCCGTCACATTAGCACCATCAACTTCGTACACGCCGAGGTACACCTCTTGCATGTGCGCGTCCTGGGCGACTGCGACGCTTGCCGGTTCCGACGAACCCACTTCGGCCGCGACCGCGGCCATCGACGACACAGGCGCGATCTTCAGATTTGCGCCATGCGCAAGGCCCTGGGCAACCGATGCCCCAATACGCATTCCAATAAACGATCCGGGGCCGTTGCCAAGCACGATGCCATCGAGATCGGACAGGCCGACGTCGGCCGCGGCCAACACCGAGCGGATCATTGGCATAAGCAACCGCGTATGTTCGCGCGGCTTTTCCTCGTGCCGGGTGAACACCTCGCTCCCAAGCTGTACGCCGACGGCGCAGGCCACCGACGAGGTATCGAGCGCCAAAAGCTTCATACGCCCGTGCCCTTTGCCTCATGTGCGCGCAGGAACTGCCTGACTTCCCCGGGTGAAGACGTGGACGGCATGGGCTCGAAACTTTCCAGGAAACTGCGCCCGTAGTTTTTGCCGGTGATGCGCGGGTCACAAAGGACGATTACGCCATAATCATTTTGATCACGCAGTAGTCTGCCGGCGCCCTGCTTCATCGCCAGCACTGCCTGCGGCACCTGGTGTTCCGTAAAGCCATTGCCGCCGTTGCGCCGAATGAATTCGAGACGCGCCATCATCAGCGGATCCGCCGGCGAACCGAACGGAAGTTTGTCGATCGCAACTATCGTCAGCGCCTGGCCACGTACATCGACGCCTTCCCAAAAACTTCCGGTTCCGAGCAAGACGGCGTTGCCTTCGTTTCGAAAGCGACGCAGCAGGTCGTCGCGCGGCGCACTTCCTTGCACAAGCAACTTGCGCCCGGACAACACTGACTTGTTCGATCGAAACCACTTCTTGGCGACGTTTAAAGCCCTGTGACTCGTAAACAGGCAGAACATGCCGCCTTCCGTCGCATCGAGCAGCGGCGTCACTGATTCGAGCATTGCACTGGTGTGGAGAGGATCCGACGGCATCGGCAGGTCCGGCGGCAGAAACACAAGGCCGTTTCGCTCGACCGCATAAGGACTGGGAAACGTCAGACCTGTCACGCCGTCCAGACCCATCCTGGACGTGAAATGCGAAAAGTCCTCGCCAATCGCCAGCGTCGCCGACGTAAATACCCATGCCTGATGGCCGTTGCCCACAAGCCCGCTCAGCGTCGACGAAACGTCGAGTGGCGTAAGATTCATGCGCACACTACGGGGATTTACCTCGATCCATCGCAATCCATCCCAGGCATCTTCGCTCAGCAACAGCGCCAATCGCTCTCCCATTCCAACGAGCTGCTGATGCAGCTTTTCAATATCGACCGACGAATCCACGAGGTCCTGCAAAGCTGTTGCGAGCGCGCCAATCGAAAGGCTCAGAGTACCAAGCGGCTCGCGCAACTCCGGCAGCACTTCACTGAGTTCATGCCGACCTTCTTGCCGCGGCGACTCGGCTCGCAGCACTCGAACGGCGGTTTGTAACTGGTCAACGCGTCGTTGTAACTCCGCGTGAGCAAACGGCAACGTAGCGGCGCGCAGCTCGTCGACCAGCCGCTCGATCTCGCGACTGCCAAGTGCAATGCCGAAGAACTGTACGGCAAGATCAGGCACCTGGTGTGCCTCGTCAATGATGATCGCGTCGGCACCGGGCAGGAATTCGACGAAACCCTCTTCCTTCATTGCCAGGTCTGCCAGCAGGAGATGATGATTGACGACGACAAGATCGGCTTCCTGGGCTTCTCGTCTCGCTTTAACGACGTGGCATTCTGAATACGACGGGCACTTCTGTCCGAGGCAATTGTCCGCAGTCGAGGTTACCAGCGGCCACGCCTGCGAGTCTTCGGCAACATCAATGAGTTCGGCGCGGTCACCGCTGTCCGTACGGTGGCGCCATTCCTTGATTTCGTTGATGTCGTCGATCAGCGCAACAGGAAACTCGTCGAGCTGATCTACGCGGTGCAGGCACAGGTAGTTCGCACGCCCCTTGAGCAACGCTGTCTTGACGGGTCGTCCGATCGCCTTGCCAATCAACGGCAGGTCACGGTGAAACAGCTGATCCTGCAATGCCTTGGTACCGGTGCTGATGATGGTCTTTCGACCACTCAACATTGCTGGCAGCAGGTAGGCAAATGTCTTGCCCGTCCCGGTTCCAGCCTCGACCACAAGCCGGTCAAGGTTCGAAATGGCTTCGGCGACGGCCTCGGCCATCCACGCTTGCCCGGCTCTGGGTTGAAATCCAGGCAGGAACTCTTTCAGCGGGCTTTGGTCACTAAAAAATGCGGCGAGATCGGTCACCAGCGGAAGACTACACGACTGCGCGGGCCGTAGGAGCCCGCCATGCGGGCGATTGTTAAAGATTATCGCTGACCCGCAATATCCTTGAGCGTGCGCTGATCCGCTTTGATCGAGAAACGTAAATACGGCCCTTGCGCCGTATAGCGCGCCTGGGTGAAGTCCTCGTCGTAGAAACCGACAATGTTGTAGCCCAGCGTCAGCCAAATGTTGGTGGCCAGGTTGAAGCCCACATCGAGTCCGGCGCCATAGTCCACCACTTTCGATTGGTAGGAGTGGTAGATACTGGTATTCATGCCCACATCCCAGCGGCCACGAAGTCCGCGCCGCAGATCGAATCCGATCAGATCCGTATACCCCTCGTAGGCGTTCGCGCCGAACTGGCTGCGAACGTATTTGAATGCATACTGCAGCGACATTTGCGTTGCCGAGCTGAAGCGCCGATTGGCATTGAAGTTGTTGATCAGGCTCCAGCTACGCTCGTTGTTTGTGGCTGTTGCCAGATCATCGAAGACCAGGTCGACCCGGTCCAGGAACGACCATTTGCCATTGGCCATCCTGTACGCCCAGCCGAACTTGAGATTGGCGCTTGTCATCTCGCTGCCAACATTGGTTTGCGTTCGGAAGATTGTCATTCCGGCGGACAGCCCATGCCCGCTCGATGGCTGACGGTACCATCCGAACAGCAAGGTACTTCGTTTTTCGGAGTCCGAATCGCGGTATTCCATGCGAGTATTGGCACTCCAAAGCTCGGCCGAATACAGTGCGCCCGCGAATATCGACAGGAAGTCGTCGTTAAAGGATCCTGACACAAGCTCCCGATCCGGATCTAGCTGACGTGCATTGGAGTCCACCAGGGTATTCGATTGATCCAGCCCGAGATCGAACGACCACTGCTCATTGAGCTGGAACCCCTGGATCAGGCCCACGTTGGCAAACAAGCGCGGCCCGAACTCACTGATCTCGTTGGTCAACGACGTATTGATCTGCGCGCGCGACCAGGGCGTAGCCCGGATGCCGAGGCGCGTCATTGTCGCCTTGATATCACGGCCGCGCGCATCCTCGTACTCGGCTATCAGATCAATACCTGTGCGAACGCGATAGTCGGCGCCAAGTACTACCCGCGTCGGGTAGTCGAGGTTCTCGGCTTCCCTGTTGATCTTCGTGCTGCCGCCGGCGCGCAGGTTGAATTTGCCGTCGAATATTTTCTTCGACAGGTTGAACTCGGCCAGGTCCGACGTGCGCGTATCGCCGTCATCGAATTTGTCTTCGGCGTGCGATACCCCTACCGACGCATTGAACGCGTTCATTTCGTAGCGTAGTTTGGCGCGCGCTACGTTCCGGATATCTTCCGTTTGCAGGTTTTGTTGCCAGCCCGCCTCGCCCTCAAGGTATATGCGTTCGCCAATCCTGGCGCGAGCGTCGATACCGAGCCGGCGGAATCCCTGTTCTGCCGCAGATTGGTAGCCGAGGCCGAAGTTATCGTCTATTTCACGAATGAACGCACGGACATCGAGGTTTTCGCTATTGTGCTCCAGCGTTACAGAGTGCGCCGATCCGCTTCGTTGCACGCCGGCAAGCGTCGAGTTCGACTCCGCAACTTCCGCTTTCAACAGCGTTGCGTCGTTGATCTGCCAACGCATGTCAACGCCGGTCAAGTCGCCTTCGGCGCCTTGAGTTTGATCATTTATATGGGTCAGGCCAAATTCAAGTTTGTCATCAGCTGTTCGCGCGGACACACGCCCACCGGCGATAACATCGTCGGCACTCGCGGCGATGGACTCGTACTCAACGATGATGTACACGGGATTGAAGTCGAGATCGCGACTGGGAACCGGCTTCTTGAAGTACATTTCGCCTGTCAGGGTATCGAGGTTGTAGTCGAGGAATCGCGCCAGGTTTTGGGTACTCACAACGATTCCCGAATCAAAGCGATCACGCACCTCTATCCGAACCGTCTCACTGTTGGCAATAATCGGAACATTGCTGAGCTGATAGAGCCCCGATGTTCCGTCACCGCGAATTTCATCGCGATTGAATGACTGGTCGGATTCGGCCGCGAATGCCGTGTAGCCTACATTCCGGCCGCGGTATTCGCTTTTCAGCCCGTTGAATCGGCGCTGATATCGCGCCAGGTCCGTCACTGACAGCCCGGTATCGAAATCGCCAAACAGTGCCGAAAACTGATTGCGCTCCAGCTTGACGTAGATTTTGCGTTGACTGGCCGCCTCATATCGTTGCTCGGCCTTGTCGGCGTACAACGCGTAAAACGCATTCGGATCCACTACTGTGACGAAACGATCCCGCGCCTGGGCGCGGTTCCGTGCCGAATCGTATGCGACGGTCAGCAGGTACTCACCTTTGATCGAGCCCTTGGCGAAAAATGCGACTCGTCCCTCGTCAAAGTAACCGTCTTCCAGCCCGGCATCCGCCGCTGCTGCTGCGTTGTCGGTCAAGGTGTTGTAGGCGCCTGTGCCTTCGGCGAATCCGACAAGAATCCAGTCGCGCTCCGCAGGTTTCAGCCAGGCGCGAATTTCCTGCTTCCGATAATTTGCGAAAGGCAGGACGATCGTAACCTCTCCCGACCGGGTCGTTGGCGCCAGTTCCAGCAATGCGATGCCGTCTTCGCCTACCCGGTAGATCGGCGACCGCTCGCTGATCTGTACGAGTGCATTCTTGCGGTCGTTTTCGACTTCCCACGCCGTACGATACGGACCGTCGACCTGGAAGTTGCCCACGATGCCCGTACGCGAGGGTTTGCCCGAGCGATCGTAAAGACGAACGGCAATGACCGGACTGGTCTTGCCGTCGGCGATCAGCGTTGATGCTTCCGCGACGATCTCGCCACGAATCGGCATGCCCGCATAGTTGATCGTCCGGCGGATACTTTTCGCCCTGGTGCCATCCGCGTTCCGTACGATTGCCTCAAATTTGTTGTCGCCGTCAACCAGGTCGACACCGACCCACATGGAAACGGCAACCGTGCCGACTGTGTTTTCAGCGACGCCGTCGAAATTCAGATTGCTGACAGGCGATCCGTTCATAGTCAACTCGACGGTTTGACCCGGTTTGTGCTGAATCGCTATCTTCGTCGAAGCGATAGCTGGCGCAAAACCGCGCTGCGGTAGCAACATCGAGATACCGGGCTTTAACGTATCGATCGGCGACACCTTTTGCGACGCCGGCATGCCCGCCATGGATGTGTCATCGGCCGAATCCTTTCTTTTCACCTCGGTTCCGGGTACGGCCCCCTTGGTCGCTGTTTCCTTGGTGCCACTGGACGCCTGTGTCACCTCAAGGAACGACGGCCGTTTCGGGCGAATACCGCTCATAACCATTTCCACGCGGCGATTGGCTTGCCGGCCTGCCGACGTCCCATTGTCGGCAACGGGCTCATCCGGGCCGCGCCCCGCAACCTGCAGGTTGTCAGTGCTAACTCCCAATGCACCACCAACGTACGCGGCCGCGGCATTGGCGCGGGCAAGCGACAGAATGTAGTTATCGGCAAACAGGTGCCGATTGCCGGGCGAAATCGAGTTGCTGTCACTGTGACCAACCGCAGAAATCTGAATGTCCTGCACGCCCTGCCAGTCCTCGATCAATAGGTCGAGTTCGAGCTGGTCCTCCGGCGACAGTGCCGCCGACATAGTGTCGAATTTGAGGTCAAGGACGTAACCTTCGTTTTCAACGATGCCCGGCTCACGCAACATTTTCGTTTCGGCCACGGGCGTTTCCTGTCGGGCTGCGATCGCCGTATCGAACCGTGCTATCGCCTTGGTCGAAAGCTCACCGTTTACGCTTGCATCTATGTCCGCAACGAAGCTAACCTTACTGGTCCAGTTTCCGTACTGGCCTTGCAAAGCCATCGACAATGCCGGACCGCTTAGGTGCGGGTCACCAAGATCTTCACCGTCGATCCGCATCGTACCCGGTGCGTATTGCACACCACTCGGCAAGACGATCATCAGGCTGATATTGCTGATTTCGACGTTGCCGACGCCATTTAAAGTCAGGTCGTAGGCCACTCGTTCGGTGCTGTCTGTTCCGGAACTGCGCATCTCGATGTCGATGCGGCCTTCCGGCGCCGGTTTTAGCCGCAGGTAAAAGTCCGCGCGCTGCAGGCTGCCACGCGTCAACTTGACGAATTGTGAATCCGCGCGGCCCGCAAAACCCGGCGTATCGCTGCAACCCAGTACGTCGTACCAGGCGGGGACCGTGTAGGTATCCATCTGCGCCACGTGCGTGCCAGCCTCAACGCCCTCGAAATGGAATCGCCCGCCTTCGTCGGTCACGACGTAACGGCCGTCTTCGAGGTAGATTCGAATGCCCGCGACACCCTGCTCCTCCGTGAACGTGTCCAGGCTGCAGTCGGCGTCCAGCACGCGGCCGATAATCGTGCCGGTTGTGCGGAACAAGTCTTCTTTCAGGCGAATCAGTGCTGTGGCTTCATTTGAAACAAGGCCAGCGCCTGCAAGCGCGGTCGCCCGGTTGACGAGCTCGTCGCCCCGCTCGCCGCCGATAATTTCGACGACGTAGAAAATAGTGACACGCTCCGCGACGCCAAGCATGTTGATGTCGAACTGAAGTGTCCGCAAATCTGCGCTGATGACCGGATCGGGCCCTGCCGAGCCGTTAATGGTCACCGACCCCGGCAAGAACCGAACGCCTGAGGGTAGCTGGTCAAAAATCTGGATATTCGTTGCCGCGCCATTGACCGATGCGTTCTCGAGCACCAGCTCGTAGCGCACAAAATCGCCCGGTGCGGCGACGCTTGTCTGCGTTCGTTTTTGCAGAAACAGTGCTGTTGCAGCAGGGTCGACCGGAATGTCCCACGAAAAAGGCATCGGGTTCGCGTGCGTGAAACTGGCGCCGAACGACGCTGGTCCCAACACGAACGGCGCGCCGGGCAACTGCTGTAGATCACTAATGCTCCGTGACGATGGTGCCGAGTAGTCCGCCGGCGGAGTAGCGACAAGTCGATAGTCTCCATCCGGGACAACCGGGTAACGGTACTGGCCCGGACCGAAGGTATACGTGGCGCCGGATCCGTCCGTTATCGTGGATCCCGTCATGATCACCGAAGGGTAGGTACTGATGCCGTCGTTTCCGTAAACGATCGCAGCCTGCCCTGTGACCGCATCGACAAGTTCTATCTGCGTGCCATCGACAAATGTGCCGGTTCTCGACTCGAATACGATATTGACCGGGTCGAGGCCTGCCGTTGCCTGCGCGGTGTCTGAGCCATCAACCGGGTCGATGTAACTGACGCGAACCGTGGTGTTCATCGTGCCCTGCAAGACACAATCCCCTGAGTTTGCAGCAGCACGCGTCGACGGCAGGTAAGCGGCAAAGATACCGGTATCCAGACCGGTTTCGGTCAGGCGGATTATCTCGGTATCACCCGACGCATCGTGGATGATCGAGACGTCGACGGTATCCAGCACCTGGAAGTCCAGATTCTGGTCACTGTCATCCAGCCTCACAAACATTGGCTCGCCCAGGTTGTACACGCTCGCAGCGGCAACTTCCTGAACAAGCGTCGGGTCGACAACAATGCCGCCCGTTAACACCGGATCGGCCAGCGGCACATAAATACCCGCCTGCAAGCAGGCGGACGGACCGACGGTTTCCTGGTAGATCCCGGTTCCAGCGGCCAGGACCCGCGTCAATTCGAGGCTCGATGTACTGCGTATGACCGAGGTGACGACGGATACCTGGTTGCTGACAACGAACGCGGCTTGTCCTGCAAGATCCTGATACTCCAAAGTCGCCTGGTTCGCGACAATGGCCCCTGGCGGAGCCGCAAAAGCGCTGCCCGCCACCAGAATTGACGAAAAAATTCCCACATACGCGGTCCGTAACAGTGTGCAGCAGAAACGCCAGACGTGACTCGGGGGAAGCGCCTGCTTCCCCCGAGATACTGCTGTCACAAGTCCGAGTGGACTTCGCCCAGGCGGCGCCGTCCCTCGCACGACAAGACGCGGGTCACCCTTCTGGGTGACCCGACGCCCGGCCGACTTGTGTCGTTCCTTAAGCACCGTGATACGTCGTCGTTTTCCGATTTACGGTGTTATTGCCGGATTCGGAATCAGGACCTGGTAGGTCAACGTCAACGTCGTGCTGGCTGCCAGCGAGATCGTACCGCCGCCACCAACCGTGATCACGCCTGCGGCTTCCACGCAATCATCGCCGTCAGCTGCTGCCGAACATTGCGAGACTGCGCCACCGTTGTCGATCTCAAAGTCGAGGTTCGCACCGCCGTAGCCGCCGAGGACGAAAGTCACATCGCCATCGAGTACATCACCGATCTGAACCGGATCCGCAGCCGTTGTCGTGCTCGAGTTGACGATCGTGATCGTGTACTCGACTGTCGCGCCGGGGATCGCCAAACCGCTGCCAAGGTCGCCGGCAATAACGGCATACGACTTGGTAACAGCGAGATTGGCTGAAACGACAATGAAGCCGTCCTGATCCGCCTCGATATTGTCATTGCCCGCATCGGCAAACACGTTCTCAACACCAAGACGAGTATCCGGAAGCTCTACCAGCACAGCTCCCTCAACGCCGACGGCACCGCCATCGGCACCAGTCAACGACAGGTCCACACCAGCGATCTCGCCATTGACCATTGCGAGGGCCGCGTCGCCGAAGACACGGATACGAATCGCCGCGTCGGCTTCCAGTTCGTCAACCCAGCTGTTGCCTGCTCCACGAACAGGATCCGGATTACCGTTGACGACCGTATCCGCACTTACTGCGAATTCGACCAGCGCCATGTCCGCGTCATCTGTCTGGCCACGAACTGTGCCACCGATCATCTGGGTGAGCGTTACGTTGAAGTCGAGCACCGAGTTCGACGTATTCGTCAACAGGAAGTCAACGAAGTAGTCCGTCCCGCCCGGTGTTACCGGCACCAACGCGGCACCCTGTGTGACCATTGTGAAATCGACACGACGGTCCACAACAAAGCTAATCGTATCCGATAGCTGAGTCTGAGGAACAGTAGCGACCGAATAATCGACGGTCGCGGTATTCTCAACCAGCGTGGCTGCGCGCGTTCCCACGGCCATCGCCTGCTGACCCAACAGCATGGCGGTGACCAGAACGCCCAGCCTGATCATCAGGCCGGTCTTTCCTTTTACAAGTTTCATCACGGTACTCCTTCCAAGTGATATCCGGCAAAAGCCGGAGCAGGATTTCCCAATGCGAAAAACGGCACCTGCGAGCCGTTACGCCCAAGCGAAGGTCTGCTAAATCACAGCCCCTCAGTTCAAAACTGCTGCGAATCGCGCGGTTCCCTGCGATCCGGTATTCAATTCGCCTTGCATAACCCAGCGGATGTGCGTGAAGTCCTCGGGGCCTGCCGCACGGACTTCGCCGTCTTCGGTTACCGTCAGTTCCGAAGCGTTGGCGAATGTGGCACCGCCATCGACGGAGAACTGCACGTCCATACCGGGTCCAAATGCCGAGCCTTCGACATAGCTCAGCTCGGTCGCTATCGGATTGGTAATCACGACGTTGTCGGCAGGCTCTTCGCCGACATTGGTAAACGTAATCGTGTAAAAGACACGTTCACCGGGAACCACCGACTCAACCGCGACGAGGCGGCTCTCGGATTTGCCGTCCGCGTTCACGACGACCTCCTCCTTCTGCACGACCGTGCGGATATCCAGGGACCCATCCTCCTGTGCCAGCGCACCGAAGCTCAGTCCCA
>CAYLTW010000054.1:0-17479 GCA_964386735.1 uncultured Woeseiaceae bacterium | reverse complement strand
TAGCTGTCGAGATAGACGAGCGCGGCCAGGAAGCAGCTAACCGGAAGCAGGCCGAGCAGGGCGAAAATAACAAAGTCGGCCGTCACATTATCTTGAGTGAGACCATCCACTCCTCGTCCGTGAACGAATTATTGCCATAGGCTTTCGCGTAACCCGTCGACAACGTCATATTGAGACGTGACATCAAGGTAAATCGAAAGTCGATCTGAATGCCGTAACTCTGTGCCTCTTGTTGGATAACGGTGCTGTCAAGGTTCGTGGTGAGGTAACTCGCGAACAGGGCGGGTCGAGCCCAGGATAAATAGAAGTTTGGCTTTCCGACGCGTTTGAATCGTACGGGCGGAAGATTCCACTCGAGCGTGCCGCGATAAAAATTACGGCCCGGTATCGCGTTTAGTTCAAACCCGGGCATCGCGTAGTATTCCCGATAGCGTTTTACCGATTCACGATCAACGTAGTTATTACCAAACCCACCGAAGAAAAAATTGGCGAACTCATCGAATGGATCACCAAAGGCTGCGCCGGCAGCGTTTCTAAACCAGATTGACGAGTGCTTCCACGGCAGCGCAAAGCCGAAATCGAATTGACCAAAAATTTTCGGAATGGTGTCAGCATCGACATAATCCGCAGTTGCGCCGACACGCCACGTGAACCCTTTTTCGTCATCAACGGCACCAAGCGATTTCCTAACATGGGAGTATTCGAGAAGCGCCCCAAACGTCGTCAATTTGTCGAAGGTTACTGGTATGTTTTGAAAGCGCGGCAGTGCGTCCATGTTGCTGTAGTGATTGAGTTCGGTTCTAAAATTCAGCCGTCTTGGTTCATCGTATAGCAACGTTTTTTCATACCCGACGAAAAAACGATTTCCCTTGCGGCTCATCTTCGTCGGTCCGAACAGGTCATAGAAATCGGCGTAGTTCAGACGGGCGCCGAAACGCCACGTACCCGCGAATGGCGAATTGCTTACCACGGCATGTCGGTATTCAATATTCAGGTTTAGCCGCTCATCGCCGGGGATATTGCCGTCGACGTTGTAGCCTGCGCCAACCGACAGCTTATCCAGTTGAATCGGGTCCGAGAAGTTGGCTCTAAGCCCGAGCGACACAGAGTCCTTGTAACCGAGAACGGTTGGGTACATTGACTCGAGCCCGAAATTGCCGACAGCTTTGAATTTACCTTCGTCCGTTGCCATTTCGTCGAGGGGGATATCGGCAGGAGACCCGGCCTGCCACTCTCGAAGCTGCGGATATTTCTGAATAATTTGTTGGCCGAGGAATGTAATTGCGCCGACGTCTTCGAGCGGCTCAGGATCGATCACAGCGGGCACGAATCCCTGCCCCGTGTATTGAAAAATGATCAAAGAGCCATCCTGGCGGGGTAGTGGTCTGAAAAAACCGGTTTCAGCATTGCTGACGGCTTCGATGTTGCCCGTATCGATTTCGTAACAGAAAATGTTCGATACACCCGTAAAGTAGGAACTCCCAAAGAGATATTTGCCGTCCGGCGAAAACACGAAGCTCTCGGGGACCGAGCTCCCAAGATCGAATTTCTGTATCGGTTCAACATTGCCCGCAAGCAGAGATTGAATATTCAATATCTGAACCGATTGTTCCCCTTTCAAGTTTCCAAACGAAGTTGATAGCAATTGCCCGTCAGGTGAAATGTCCATGTCATACAGCATGGTTCCGTACGGGAACGTGTGAATCTGATTCCACTCCTCGTAGGGATACGGGATGCGCACGAGTGTAACTACACCATTCAGATGTCTTGTTCCCCAGATAGAACGGTCGGTTTTGTTAAATACAAGCTCGCCGATACGGGCGTCGCGGAGGAGCATTTTCGATTCGCCCGTTTCCGGATTTACCGACATGAGATCCCGGTAAGCGTGATTGTCGGACGTGTAGAAAAGTGTTTTCGAGTCCGGGTCGTACGCAAGCGAAGTTACGCGGAAGAGCATCGGACCCTTGATGTCTTCTATTTTTTCGATAGAGCCGTCAGCCAGGGAAATTGCACCGATGTGCGCGACGGCACCCGGATACCGTAAAGCCGCATATATCTTATTCGCCTCAGAATCGACGAAAGCGCGCGAAACCGATCCCAACGGCCGTTCGGACAGATTCGTATATTGCGTAACAGGGTATTGACCTACCGAAACGAGGTTCGCCTTTTGAAACTCGTGTTCCCAGTCGATCCAGTTTTGCCACGCTTTGTCGAGCGGCAAACCGAAAACAAGTTCAAATTGTGCTGCGTAATAGCGTTTGCTGCCCTCGGTACGGGAAACCCACGAGACCAGGTTTTCGGGCGAATATTCGTATGCGAGGTAGCTCAGAAACCGGGTTCCATACAGGTAAGAGTTAACGCCGACCTGGAAATCGACCATCGTTCCCGAGGACACTAATCCGAGCGGATCGTAAAACTCCGTGTTGTCACGAACCATGGATCGAAACACCATTTCGTCGTAACCACCCTGTGCTCGGCCCAGGCCACCGGCCATCCAGGTCTGCATGAATACGGCCATGCCCTCGTGGTACCAGCGGGGGCTGGTGAGGCGGGGAGTCGTTAGATATTGATAAAAAATCGTCTCGGGATGATCAGAAATCGCCTGTACTTTGCCCGAAAAGAGTCGCCGGAAGCGCCGATCCGCAGTGTTCGTCTGGTCGGTCATCATCAGGTGAACCAGTTCATGGTTCATCCAGGTATAGAGGCGCTCGGCCGGGGCCGCCGTTTCGAAAGTAAGGGCTCTGGGGGCTATGTCAACAATTACGGCGTTTCGCGGTACAGGCAATGCGCCAGCATTTCCGTAGTCGGAAAAGTCCTTTAACAGAACTGTTACTTTCTCGTAAGGATCGTAGCCGAATACCTTACGCTGACTGAGCAGAGAATTTTGAAAACTACGCGCAGCATGCGGCACCAGGTAGGTTTCCGTAGGGTCGAAATAGAGCAGCCTCAAATCGGTCGCTTCGAAGTATTTTAGTTCTTCCGAATCGACCGGCTGGACGAGTCCGAGAATTGGTATTGCGAATAGAAACCAAGTCTTCGATGTACGCATCGCGATTCTTTTTATTAGGTAAAGACGAAAAGGATACAGCGTAATGTTTCGCTGTATCCTCTTCGATTGTGACTACGGCCGGTTATTTCCGCTAAACATCCTCGTCGCTTGGGCGCTGGCAGCTTCGCGCGGTCGCATCCGTTACTGCTGACGATCGCGCATCGAATTCCTGAGAGCATCGTTTGCCAGCGCGTCCCTGAAAGACTCGTTCGCTAATGCATTCCGGAACGATTCGTTAGCCAATGCATTCTTGAATGACTCGTTGGCAAGCGCATCTCTGAATGACTCGTTTGCGAGCGCGTCCCGGAACGATTCGTTCGCCAGGGCATCCCGGAACGATTCATTTGCCAGGGCATCCCGGAACGATTCATTTGCCAGGGCATCCCGGAACGATTCGTTCGCCAG
Organism: uncultured Woeseiaceae bacterium; assembly: GCA_964386735.1. Lineage (GTDB taxonomy): Bacteria > Pseudomonadota > Gammaproteobacteria > Steroidobacterales > Woeseiaceae > UBA1847. Next base: position 14,025 of record CAYLTW010000054.1, on the reverse strand, counting down.
GGCGTCCCGGAACGATTCATTTGCCAGGGCGTCCCGGAATGACTCATTCGCCAGGGCGTTCCGGAATGACTCATTGGCCAGCGCGTCCCGGAACGATTCATTGGCCAGCGCGTCCCGGAACGATTCGTTCGCTAGCGCGTCCCGGAACGATTCGTTCGCCAGCGCATCCCGGAACGATTCGTTCGCCAGGGCGTTGCGGAATGATTCATTTGCGAGAGCGTTCCGGAATGACTCATTTGACAGGGCGTCATTCAAGGCCTGGTTATTCAACGTGTCCTGGAGCGACTGGTCGTTCATCGCGTTTCGGAACGATTCATCGGCCAGGGCATTTCTGAAGGATTCGTTCGCGAGCGCGTCTCTGAACGATTCATTAGCAAGCGCATCTTTGAATGACTCGTTGGCGAGAGCGTTCCGAAAAGACTCATTGGCCAGGGCATCGCGGTAAGACTCGTTAGCCAGGGCATCTCTCAACGACTCGTTGTTTAGCGCATCTCTGAGCGTTTCGTTAGCCAGGGCGTCCCGGAATGTTTCATTGGCCAGTGCATCCTTGAAGGATTCATTGGCCAGGGCATCTCTGAACGATTCGTTGGCCAAAGCATCGCGGAATGACTCGTTGCTCATCGCGTCACGAAAGGATTCATTAGCCAGGGCATCGCGGAACGACTCATTACTAAGAGCATCGCGGAGCGACTCATTGCTAAGAGCATTTCGAAACGACTCGTCGCTAACAAGCTTGCCATACAGATCAGTCTGCATGAAGTCCTGTAGCGCCTGATCGCCGAGCTGTACGTCATCCTCGGAAAGTTGGTTTCCGCGATAGCGCTCGGCCGGTGCGACGGTACCGAACAGGCCACTGCCAGGCGGGTTGTTCATGCCAAAATAGACGACCCCAAGTGCGACTATGCCCGCAACAATTGCGATCGGGAGTGTTTTATTGCTTGTAGCCATTGTCTTGTCCTCTTATTCGCCCGGTTCCGGGCCCTTATGCCTGTAGATGTTCTAATTACCAAGCGGCGGGAAAAAAGTTGGAGAAAATGCCACCTAGCTTTGTTCGTACTCCAGTACGGTCGTATGTACGGGCTCGCCGTTCGAGAAAAACTGTAGCTTTATCGATAGCTTACGGCTGCCTGCGTTGTGCAGATAGACGGCATATCGCCGTTTGCCGTCGACCTGGATCCTGATTTTGCCGCCATCGGCCGAAATGCTGGTACCGGTGCTCTCGAGCTGTGCGAAGCCGTTGAACCAGACTGTTTTGTCATCGTAGCTTGCGATGATGTCAATCGGACCGTTGGTCGAAAGATCGAAGTCGATGATAAGAATCGGGTCTGCCCGCCTGAGCGTAATTGTGCCGGCGACGGCCGTTTTGTTGATCGTCACACTACCAATGCCGGGAGCGACGTCCCCGGCTTCGGTCATGGTACCCACCAGGCCGGTCACGTCATTGAATACGGTTTTTTGAATCTGCCCGGAATCGGCAATAGCAATAGCGATTATGACGCCCGCCGCGAATGTCGCCGCGTATCGCAATGCAGGCACGGCGAACAATGAATTCCAGAAAGCCGGAGCCTCGTCGCCGGGTTTTCTGGCCCCGGATTCGGTTTTTGACAGGGAATTCATGACCACGTGCCTCAAATGCGCTGGTGCCTCGAGCATATCTTCCGCGTCGAGCGTCGAGCACAGGGAACGGAGTTCGCCGTGAAGCGCCCGGCCCTCGGCATTTTCGGCGAGAAATGCCTCGAGAGCGGCTTTCTCATCGGGCTGGATTTCGCCATCGATGTCGGCGTTGATCAGCTCCGTGTATTTCTCGTCAATTGCCATTAGTGTGTGCCATCTTGGACAAGCTGCTCTTTGAGTAACTGGCGGGCCGTGTAGAGCCTTGATTTCACGGTCTTCTCAGGGATCTCGAGAATCTCGCTGATCTCGGTGTAGCTGCACCCCAGGAAGTGCTTCAGTATGACAATGGACCGGTAGTCCGTCTTAATCGCCATCAGGGCTGTCTGCACGCCTTCACTCAATTGTTCGCTTGATGCCTGTTGTTCGGGTCCTTGTGTCTGACTGATCGTTTCAGTGTTCAGAGCTTCGAGACGACTCGATTTCTTGAGAACGTTGACGGATTCATTCAGCGCGATGCGGTAAATCCAGCTAAAGAAGCGGTACTTCGGATCGTATTGATCCAGGTTCTCATACACCTTGAGAAACACCGTTTGCGTAACATCCCGCGCGTCGTCCCGACTGTGTAGCATCCGGTAGGCCGCGTTGTAGACGGGCTTTTCGTATCGGACCAGCAGCGTTTCAAATGCCTGCCGGTTTCCCTTGATGCATTGCTCCATCAACGTTGTGTCGTCTGGCTCATTCATACATACGGTCAGCCGCGGAAAAAGTTGGCGCCATAATGGATAACACGGCGGTATCAGCCCTGTTTGGCTTCGATTTCGAAAATTGCGTGAAAGCCCGAATAACGGAACACATCATGTATATGATTGTTTACGTTAATTATTTTTAGTGCGTCGCCATTTTCGGACAGGCGTTTTTGTGTTTTCAACAGTATACCGAGGCCGGCACTCGATATGTATTCGAGATTGCCGAAATCCAGGACGCCAGCCCCGGTTATGCCGTCCATGAACGATTGCGCCTTCTCACACTGTGCGGCGTCGAGTCTGCCCGAGCAGAGCACGTCTCCATTTTCGCCGTATTCGATGTCAAACATTCTTTATCCTTCCCCCTTGGTAAATCGAATAGTACTCCGGCGGTCCTCCCAGTCGTACTGGAGGTTGTCCACCATGCTTTGAATCAGGTGCAGCCCAAGGCCGCCGGGTGTGCGCTCGTCAAGCGGTGCGTCGATATCGACATCGCGTGACTGGGTTACGTCAAACGGATCTACGTCGAAATCAGTCATTGTCACGCTGACAACGCCATTTGCGGTGTCGACGTCGAGTTGGATCGCATTGTCGTTGTCCGGATAGTAATTGACCATGTTAACGAACAGTTCCTCCATCGCGAGATGCACCGGGAATCGAAGCGCTTCGCCGATGTCCCCTGATACGAGCACGCTTTCCGTGAATTCGTAAACATCAGCGATGGAATCGATGCTCCTGACGAAGGATTTCTGCATGAGCTACTCGCGTGATCGCCGGGCGAGTACGATCGTAATGTCGTCGGCCTGGGGCGCGTTGCCGCCATGGATACGTGTTGCTCTCAGGATGCCGGCAACGATTTCCCCAGCCGATGCGTCGGGCATGCTGTCGATCACCGCCGCGACGCCCGCCTGGCCGAACTGCACACCGGATTCGTTTTCGTACTCGTACACGCCATCAGAAATAAGTCCGAGGATGTCGCCCGGCGCAAGCTGTAATTCCAAGGCACTATTCAGGTTCACCTGCGGCATGTACCCGAGTGGATAAGTCGTCGCCGGATGCCAGTCATAGTCGCCGGTCATGGCGTGGTAGTGCATGATCGGCCCCTGGCCACCCGAGTGAAATCGAACGGAATGGGCCCTGGCATCGAGTAGACCGAAAAATCCCGTAACGAAGCGGTCATCGGGCAAGTCATCGCACAGCTGATCATTGATATGCACGAATGCGTCGTCAAGGCTTGAATTGAGCCTCAGGGCTACGCGCAACATCGCACGAACCTGGGTTGCACTTAGCGCCGGACCAATACCATGGCCGGTCGCGTCGCCCATCAACAGGAACAGACGGTCGTCGTCGAGCGGTATGAAATCGTACAGGTCGCCGCCAGTTTGATCGGTCGGCTCGAATGCGCCGGCGAAACCATAGCCCTCAATAGTCGGCATTTCCTTTGGCAGCGTGCCCATCTGCACGTCGCGTGCGATCGTGATCTCGCGATCGAGTTTTTCCGATTCGATCATTTGTTCTGCGATCCTGGCACGGTGCAGAACGACGGCCGCCTGGGCGGCGAGCGCCACGGCAATGAACTCATCCTGGTCGTCGAACGTGCCATTGTGTTTGTTCAGTATCTGCAATACACCGATCAATGAATCCTCGTATCCGATCAGCGGAATCGTCAGCATGCATCGCGACCGATACCCGGTCTGCTTGTCGATCGCACGATTAAATCGTGCGTCGGCGTAGCAGTCGGGCACATTGACGAGCTTACGAGACTGGGCGCTTTCGCCAACGATACCCTTGTCGGCCGGTATACGTATGTGGCCGAGTTTGGTCGCGACTCGAACGACGAGCTCGTCGCTATTTTCGTCGTACAAAAAAACAGTGCCACGATCGGCGTCGAGAATATTCAGTGACGCATCAACGACTTCTTCGAGCATCGTGTCGAGGTCGAACGGAGCCGCGAGCTTGCGGGTAACTTCGAGTACACGTCGAAGCGCTATTGCTTCCGTCGCCTGTTGATTCATTTGCCAGTGGATTCCGTCATCGGCATGCGCACGTACTTAATCTCAATCTCGGAGATGCGGGCAACCATGCGTTCGGCCGTTTCGGGTACCACGAAGTTGGTTTTATCAATGGCCCGTTCGGTAACCAGCGTTTCGGCCTTGATCGCGAGGTCCTCGCCCAGTTTGGAGGCCGTATTGACAGGGTCGCCGTAGTAGTCGATATCGCCAATGAGCAAGACGCGGCCGTAATCGATTCCCACCGATACATAAATCTGCTCGGCAATGCTGTACCGTTCGTTGGACTCAAAAAGCGCGGCGTTAACGTCAAAACTTGCCTGGATCGCATCATCGGTACTCTCGAAAAACGCGTAGGTATTGTCGGCATCGCATTTGAGCAAGGTACCGTTATTGTCGGCGATGATCGGAGCGATAACCTGCCGCGCCCGGTGGATCATCTTTAAAAAGTGACAGACGCCTATTTTTCTCGAGGTACTCGAAAAACTGGCCATATCAGAGATGAAAACAGCACCCTTTGTACCGAATTTCTCCCAGATCTCGCCGCGCGCCGTCTCCTGCTGCTCGGGATCGTCGATCTCCGAAAACCGGGCGATGGCCGAGTCGAACTCGGCGTGACCTGTCAGCGAGATGAGTCTCGAACCGTCTGCCACCATGTATCCCCAATTTGATTCTTATTTGTTCACGACAGCTGCGCCATATTATATCCGGTCGATTCCGGAATTTGACGGCAAATTGATGTTTTTATTGTTAAAAACGCGCCGAAAGCTGGCAAGAAGGGGCTGTTTTGCCTAGTCTTTGCAGCAAGGGTTCTCAGGAAGCAGCGTAATGTCGTTTCTGGCCGAACTGAAAAGAAGAAATGTCATACGCGTTCTGATCGCGTACCTGGCCGCGGCGTGGTTCCTGATTCAAATCGCAGACACCGTCGTGCCGGCTTACGGGCTGCCGGATTCAGTCGTCGGCGTCCTGATTACGGTTCTCGCAATCGGGCTGGCTCCGGTCGTCATCATTTCCTGGGCCTTCGAGTGGACGCCCGAAGGGCTGAAACGCGACGCCGATGTCGCGCCAGGCGAATCCATCGCGCCACGGAGCGGTAAGACGCTCGATCGCATCATCATGGTCGTGCTGGCGCTTGCGGTTGGATTGTTCGCGTTCGACAAATTCGTTCTTGACCCCGGGCGAGACGCGAAACTGGCTGAACAGGTGCGAGCGGACACACGAGTCGAGTCCTTCGGCGACCGATCGATCGCCGTGCTGCCGTTCGTGAACATGAGTTCGGATCCGGAACAAGTGTATTTTTCGGACGGCGTCGCCGAAGAAATATTGAATCTGCTCGCCAAAATCAGAGAACTGCGCGTCATCTCGAGGAGCTCGGCTTTCGTCCATCGGGGTGATGTCAACATTCCGGATGTGGCCAAGGCACTGAACGTCTCCTATGTTCTCGAAGGATCCGTGCGCAGGTCGGGCGATCAGATACGGGTGACGGTGCAATTAATTGATGCGAGAACGGACAGCCACGTATGGTCCGATACCTGGGACCGAGGCATCGAGGATATTTTCGCCGTGCAGGACGAAGTTGCCAAAGAGGTCGCAGACGAGCTGAAAGTACAACTGATCAACCAACGCCGTCCACAGCAGGAAACAGATCCGGAGACCTACGCGATGTTCCTGCAGGCTAAGTACTTGTTTTACGGCGAGGCAGGGGCCGTAGCCGACAAGACCAGGCCAATACGACTACTGCGGATCGTACTGGAGAGAGACCCGGATTTCGTGCCGGCGATGACACTGCTAAGCCTCGTCCTTTGGTACGAGGCCTTCTCGGGTGATACGCCGGACGCCGAGCGGGAGCGGCTTGAAAAAGAAATGCGACAACTGGTGGTTACGGCCTACGAAACTGACCCTGACGATGCCGTCGCGATCTTGTATTACGGGTATCAGACAAGAGAAGGAGATGATCGGCTCCGGAACCTGTCCGACATCGAACGCGCCCTGGCGCTTGAACCAAACAACACCGAGGTGCTGCGTATTGCAGTGATGGCGGCAAACGAGATTGGTCGCTTCGATGCTGCAATCGTGCTTGGCGAACGAATGATCTCGATAAACCCGCTTTGCATCGTTTGCTATCCGCAACTGCTTGACAGCTACATGTATACCAGGGATTTCGAGAAGGCCGAGGAGTTGCAGCGCCGCCGAATTGCGCTCGTCGATGACTTCGGTGGGAGTACCAATCTTGCGCATGTCCTGGTTGCCGCTGGCCGCCCGGATGAGGCGCTGGAAATCTACGAACGCATGGCGGTAGAGCACAAGGCACAGGGAGCATTTGAGGATTATGAGGCCGAGTGGCTCGTAACATCGGCAATGGCCTTGTATGACCTCGAGCGATTTGACGAGGCAGCCGAACGAGTGGCAATTCTCGAATCGAAACCAGACCAGTTTCTGGCTCATCGGCTCGCCGGGTACTACGCGCACATCGGAACCAAAGACATGACGCTTGCCTGGATCAGCAAGATGATGGAGTCTGACGGTGGTTTTTTTGGGTCCTATTTGTGGGATCCTGACTTCGCTTTTCTGCACGACACGCCGGAGTGGCTTAAGTGGCGCGAAGATGCGGGTATCGATGAAGAATCCCTGGCCGCAATCGAGTTCGAAATACCGGACTTCGGAGACTGATTCGAGTGTCGTTATTCACTGAGCTAAAACGTCGCAACGTCCTTCGCGTTCTCTTCGCATACCTGGCGGGAGCGTGGCTATTGCTGCAGATTGCCGATGTGGTCCTGCCAAGGCTAGGCGTGCCGGACCGGGTGTTGACCATCCTGATAATCGTCGTTGCAATCGGCTTCGTTCCCGCGCTTGTTATTTCCTGGGCCTTTGAGTGGACGCCCGAGGGCCTCAGGCGTGATGCCGATGTTGCGCCGCGTGAATCCATTGCACCACAAACCGGCAAGACCCTCGATCGCGTCATCATGGTCGTGCTGGCACTGGCCGTCGGCGTTTTCGCGTTCGACAAGTTCGTGCTGGATCCGGTGCGGAAAGCCGAGATCGCCGAGGAAGCGACTATGCGCGGTCGCATTGATGCGCTGGTCGAGTCCTACGGAGATAAATCAATTGCGGTGCTGCCATTCGTCAACATGAGCTCCGACCCGGAGCAGGATTTCTTTTCCGACGGCATCGCCGAGGAGATCCTGAATGTCCTCACTACGATTCGCGAGTTACGAGTAATCTCGAGGTCATCTGCATTTGCGTACCGCGGCGATGTTCATGTACCGACAGTAGCCGAGGAGCTTAATGTCGCCTATGTACTTGAAGGCTCCGTTCGAATGGCGGGCAGCACGGTTCGAATCACGGCGCAGCTGATCGATGCGCGAGTCGATGCACATGTCTGGTCGGAAACCTGGGATCGTGAACTGGTGGATATTTTCGAGATTCAGGATGAGGTCGCACGAAACGTTGCTGATCAGTTGCAACTACAGTTGCTGGGCCAGCGACTCGAGTCGCAAAAGGTCGATCCGGACCTGTACATCGAGTATCTGCAGATTAAGAATGCGATTGGCGGAAGCATGGCCTCCGCCCAGATTATTAGCCGGTTGGAACGATTGGTCGAATCGGCGCCGGAATACGTACCCGCAATCGTTCTACTCAGCAATGCGTATTACTACGCGTCAGGAAACTGGGCAAGTGCGCTCTATGAGCCAGTGGTGGGACACGAGTTGGCAGCCGCAATGAACCGGCGCGCGCTTCTGCTGGAGCCAGACTATGCGCCGGCCAACGCGTATGGGGGTTGGATCGACGCAATTGACAACGGGGATTTACACAGTGCCGCCCGGCACCTGCGTAGAGCGTTTGAGCTGGAGCCGGGCAATGCGGAAGTACTCTGGCTTGTCGGAATTTTTGCGCGAGCGATTGGACGCTTTGAGGATGCTATCCGACTCGGAGAAATGTCGGTTGCGCGTGATCCTTCCTGTTCCGTTTGTTACCGGGATCTAGGCCACGCATTCGAGCAGGCCGGCGACTATGAGCGCGCAGAATGGGCGTATCGGCAGCGCATGCGCTTTAGCTCGGGTGGCTGGATTGCAGTTGGCTTGACGCTTCTGCTTCAAGGAGAATATGAGGAGGCGTTGGACGCGATGAGCCGGCCGCAAACTGAAAGCGACCGTTTCCTTTCGTTCCGGGCGATGGTTTTCTATTCCCAGGGAAGAATCGGCGACTATGATGACAGCGTGCAACAACTTCTTGGCGGCGTCGCCGAAAAAATACCGTTCGCAATGGCCTCCATGTTCGCCTGGTCTGGCGATGTCGATCGGGGTTTCGAATGGCTGGACAAAGCGCTCGCCGCTGGCCAGGAAATTCAATACCAATATTGGTATCCGTTTTTCGAGAACCTTCGACAGGACCCCCGCTGGCCCGAATTCATTGCGCGCTACTGGTATACACCAGAGGAACTCGCGGCCGTCGAGTTCGAGCTATTCGCCGATTAATCGGTTCCGTCTTGCAATAGTCTTTATTCTATTCCATTTTCCAATGAGTTCGCGCAACATAAGATCAGGAGACGCCGGATGACGCTACAGAATGTTTCGTTGGCCATAACCGCAGCCACTATGATTTTAACCGGCTGCGTCGAAACAACCACCACTTCGTATGTGCGGCAGTCCGACACGGTCGTGGACCAGGCGTACATTCAGCCGGGCGTTGACTTCAGCAAGTACACAAAGTTGATGACGGATGGTCTGGAGATTTATTACCCGCAAAGTGACGGCGCACCGCCCGAAGAACATCTCGATCGCATTCGTGAGTCGTTTCGAAGCGCATTCGCCGACGCGATTGGCGGAGACTACGAGGTTGTCGATGCGCCGGGCCCCGACGTTTTAATGGTTAAAGCGCAATTGATCGACATGAAAGTGACTGGTGCCAGCGGCAATTACACGCCCAGCGGCAAGCTGCGCGAGCTGGTCGCCTACGGAGAACTGACGTTTCTCATGGAGATGATCGATTCTGAGTCGGGCGATGTGCTTGCTCGTGCCGGTGATCGTACAAAAGATGTATCGACCAGCGGCGGTGCGGCAGAATGGGAAGAGGTTGATAAAGCTGCAAGGTACTGGGCGGGCTTGTTCCGCAATTGGCTGGACGAGTCACTGGGTAAGGCAAACTAGGGATAAAAACTGAATATGCGGAATTATAGGAACTTGTCGTTCGTCGTGCTTGCATCGTTGCTGGTCGCGGCGTGTCAAACTGCACCACAGCAGACCACGACGGTTAACCGTGTGCTGGGGGCGTCCAACATGCCCAACGCACCGTACACAAACATTCTCGTCGTTGCTGCGGTGCCAAGCCGCGATACGGCACGCAATGTAGAGCTTGGTATGACCACCGAGCTTAAGGCTGCGAAAGTAGAGGCCCATTCCTTCGTCAGGGAAAGTTCGAGTACCGAGCCGACCGAAGCGGCAATTCAGGAATTGATTGATGATGCCGGTATCGACGGCGTCATTGTCGTCAGTGCTGACGTGACGGGTGCCGCGATAACGGAGCGTAACGAGCAGGTGGATATCCAGGTGATACCACAAGGCGGCAGCTTGCTGGGTTTCTTTCGATCTGACTACAAGGACGTCGTACACCCGAATCAAGCCGAGGGTGTGGACTACACAGTTAACGTGGCCCTTGTAGCGGATTTCTACGATGTGAAAAGTGACGAGCGTATTTACTCGCTTGAGACCAGCACGACGCACGGGCAGACCACTTACGCGATCATTACGGCTCAAAGCAAGGCCATCGTTAAGCGCCTGAAGGAAGGCGGCGTTATTCGCTAGGACAACACTCCCCCTACTCGTATCTCAAAGCCATGACCGGGCGCGCGGTCGCGGCGCGACCGGCTTGCAGGGCAATCGTCAGCCAGGCGGCTGCGAGCTCCTGTTCTCACGCGCTGCAGGTTGCGCCGCCCGATAACCGCTGGCCGAAGCAGCTGCGCGTCGTGCTGATATTCGACCTTTGGAATCCGCTGCTAAGCGACAAAGATCGCAAAGCGGCCAGTACACTCGCTGCGGCGACGCGCGGCTACTCCATGAATGAATCGTCGTCGCGTTTGCACTCGGGGACTGCCGTCGCGCCCGAAAAACCGACTGCGTAGCCTGTTTTCCAGCAATCGCCGAAAACGGAGCAATAACACGCTTCGAAATTGAATCGATCGAAATTCGCAACAATGTCGGCGGCGATCTCGGTAGTGTAATAGGAGCGACCCAACTCGACGATTGGCAAAACTGATGCGCGCTGTTCCTCACGCATAAGCTTGGTTTCGTAAAGTGAGACGGCCAGCGCGCAAACACCGATGAACACGGCGGATACGGCGACCACCATTTCGGCTTGAATGCCTTTCTTGCGCGGCGCACTTTCTGTCATGATGGCGAGGCTCTGAATGACCTGTGAGTCTCGACAGTTTACGAAATAATCATGCCGGAATCTCCTGCCAAAAATCTGGTCAGCGACACCTGGTCGCAACCGCTCAAGCCGCCGCAGGCGGTCCCGAAAGTTGCGGACATTGTCATCATCGGCGGCGGCATCGTAGGCGTATCAACGGCCTGGTTCCTGTCAAAGCAGGGAGTATCGGTCGTCTTGTGCGAGAAGGGCCATATCGCGGGCGAACAGTCGAGCCGCAACTGGGGCTGGGTAAGACAGCAGGGTCGCGACATACGCGAGTTGCCGATGATGATCGACAGTATGCGAATCTGGCAGGGACTTGCCGATGAAATCGGCGAAGACGTCGGTTTCACGCAGGCCGGTTGCCTGTTCGCTGCCAAAGACGACAAGCAACTCGCCGTGTTTCACGAATGGCTCGCCGTTGCCAGGGACCACGAACTCGACACGGTCGTGCTGTCTCGAGAGAAACTGATGACCAAGGTGAGTAGTGCAGCGGCCGACTGGCGCGGAGCAATGTATACGGCGAGCGACGGCCACGCCGAACCGCACAAGGCTACGTCGGCGATCGCGCGTGCGGCGCAACGAAACGGTGCCGCCATCCTGGTGAGCTGCGCCGTACGCGGCATCGAGACTTCCGCGGGCAAGGTGTCTTCAGTCGTAACCGAACATGGCAGGATTCGGACGTCGACCGTCTTGTGCGCGGCTGGCGCCTGGTCGTCAATGTTCTGCAGATCCCTCGACATAGCATTGCCGCAACTGCAGGTGCGCGGAACCGTCACGCGCACAGTGCCGGGCCCGGACGTACTAGATGGCTGTCTTTTCGACGAGCGGATTGGTATTCGGCGTCGCCAGGACGGCGGCTATACCGTCGCCCATGGCACGATTCTGGACCACGCAATAACGCCGTCAACATTTCGACACTGTTTCAAGTTTTTGCCGGCGTTGCGGCAGGAGATCAAGGGTCTCAGGTTAAGGATCGGTCGCGATTTCATCGACGAGTGGAATACGCCGAAGAAATGGGATCTCGACAAAGCGTCGCCATTCGAAGCGACGCGCGTTCTGGATCCTGAGCCAAACAAACATGTTGTCGATGGCATTCAACGGAACCTGGGGATCGTCTTCCCGCAACTCAAGGGCATAGAGATTGCCGAGGCCTGGGCCGGCATGGTCGAGACGACGCCGGACATTGTTCCGATTATCGACTCACCCGGCTCCATCCCGGGTTTTCACGTGGCGACGGGATTCAGCGGGCACGGATTCGGTATAGGCCCGGGAGCCGGCAAAGCCGTGGCCGCGATGATGACTGGAGGTGACCCGGGTCTCGATTTGCGCCCGCTGCGGTTGCAGCGTTTCTTTGACGGCAGCCCAATCCGTCCACAGGCATCCATTTGAGCGAATACCCGGACAGCTACTACGCTGCGACCGCGGATGGTGTTGAGGACCATAGGTCGCTCGCGGGCGATCATCATGCCGATGTCTGTGTTATCGGTGGAGGTTTTACCGGGCTGTCTGCGGCGCTAAACCTTGCCGAGCGCGGCATGAGCGTGGTGTTACTCGAGGCCGAACGCATCGGCTACGGGGCCTCCGGCCGCTGCGGTGGTCTGATCGGCAGCGGCCAGCGACAGGATGTACTTGAAGCCGAGGAGATGTTCGGTCACGCGCGCTCGAAATTGCTTTGGGATTTCGCCGAAATGGCCAAGCAGGATATTCGTGGTCGTGTCGTGAAGCACAATATCGATTGCGACCTGCAAAAAGGCCAGCTTGTCGGCGTGCACAAAAAACGCTACCTGGGTTGGGCGGCGAAACTGGCGGACGCGCTCGCCGAGCGTTATGACTATCCCGATACTCACGCCCTCGATCGCGAGGGGACACGCGCGATGGTCGCCACGGATACCTTCCTTGAAGGTTTTTTCGATCCGAATGCCGCCACAATTCATCCATTGAACTACGCCTTGGGTCTTGCAAATGCTGCGAAGGAAGCCGGCGTCAGCATTCACGAAAATTCCAGAGTTACCGCATATACGCGCGCAGACCCCGCCAGGGTTTCAACGAACAAGGGCTCGGTTACCGCCAGCTTCGTCGTGCTGGCCTGCAATGGATACCTTGGAAAGCTGGAGCCCCGCGTTGCCGGCAAGATCATGCCGATCAACAATTTCATGATTGCGACAGAAACGCTCGGAAAGGAACGATGCAGCGAACTGATCAGCGGCCGTTACGGCGTGCATGACACTCGATTTGTCGTCAATTACTTCCGGCTATCCGATGACCATCGCCTGTTGTTTGGTGGTGGCGAGAATTACCGCCTCGGATTTCCGAAAGACATTGCCGCATTTGTGCGTCCTTACATGCTGGATCTGTTTCCACAGCTGCAAGACGCTGCGATCGAGTACGCCTGGGGCGGTGCGCTTTCCGTAACAGTCAACCGCTTGCCGCATATTGGCCGCCTGCCGCCGAATCTGTACTTCGGACAAGGCTACTCCGGGCACGGTATCTCGACAGCCAATTTTGCGGGCAAGCTGATCGCCGAAGCAGTCGCCGGTGTGGCCGAGCGCTTCGATGTATTCGCGAAGCTGCCAGTGCGGACCTTTCCCGGCGGGACGCTGTTGCGTTACCCGGGCATGGTGCTCGGCATGCTGTATTACGCGATGAAAGATCGTCTCTGATCTGGAAAAAATTGCCCGGCAGGGCTAATCTGTCTGCTCGCGGTCGTGAGTTGATCCGGAAATACCTATGAACGAGAAGGTCGAACTGCTGATGGAGCGCCTCGACGTCACCCGCAAGGGCGCCGAACGCGTCGCCAACATCGTCGAAGCCGGCGTCGAAATCCTGCGTACCGAGGGATTCACGGCCTTGACGAAACGTCGTATCGCCAAGCGGCTCGGAATCAGTGACGGCAACGTCAGCTATTATTTCCCCACCCGCGAGTCTCTGTGGAAGGGCGTTATTGAGTACGAATTAAAGTCCTATTACGAAAAATATTACGGCAATGCCCAGGCAGCGAACGGCAACCCGGAAGACCGCTTCGACGAGTTCGTTAAACTCTGGTTCCAGGAGTACGAAGACCGGGACTTGCGGATTTTCTTCGCGCAATTGCTGGCGTTTGCCGAAGTCAGCGAATTCGTCGCGCAGCAGCGAGACGAGATATACCAGACGTTTTACGATGAAACGCAATTGCGGATTCGTGATCTGGTCCCCGGGTTGGGCGACAGTGAACTGAACACACGCGCCGCGCTCATCATGGCAATGCTTGAGGG
>CAYLTW010000053.1:0-17975 GCA_964386735.1 uncultured Woeseiaceae bacterium | reverse complement strand
GTCATCGTCGGCTGGCCTCGCCCCGACGTGACAAAACTCGAACCGTCACAGATGAACAAATTGGGTATGTCGTGACTGCGATGGTCGCGGTCAACAACGGACGTCGCCGGATCATCACCCATGCGGCAGGTGCCGAGCAGGTGCTCGCCGCCATCGGTCGGATGCAGAGGAAAACGCCAGCTCTTTTCCGCGCCTGCGGCATCGAGCAGTTCCATGCAGCGATCCTGCAGAAACTTCGCCAATTTGAGATCGTCATCGTGATCGCGGTAAGTCATGCGCAGCGAGGGACGTCCCCACTGGTCCGTGTTGCTTGGGTCGAGCGTGATGTTATTGCGATCGAGTGCCAGCGATGTTGTGCTGCCGACAAGACTAAGCTGGCGTGTGAAGTTATGCGCTATCTCGTCCTTGAAACGGGCACCCCAACTCGGCACGTCCGAGGGCATCCCCAGCATTGCATGCAGAATCGGCGTCGCGGACCATAGCGGTCTTGAATCAATGCCACCGCCACCGTAAAAGCCACGTGTCTCGTCGGTTTCATAAAAGTCATGGACGATGCGTGACACATGCGCGCCCTTGTAGTCGTTCAATTGATGCTCGAATACGCCCTGGACCGCCGAATGGGCGTTCAGCATCAGGTTGCGGCCGACAAAGCCTGAGGAATTCGCAAGACCGTCCGGGTGGCGCGCGCTTTCGGACATCAACAGCAATCGCGCGGTCTCTGCACCGTTCGCCGAGAGAATGACCGCTTTTGCTTTTTGCGAACGCTCATTACCGTCCGCATCGTAGTAAAGTACCTCGCTCGCACGGCCCTTGCTATCGGTCTCGACGCGAAACACGGCCGACTCAGCCCGGATCTCGCAATGGCCGCTGGCCTCGGCCAGCGGAATCATCGCCGCCAATGTGGACGATTTCGCATTAACTTCGCAGCCGAAGAACATGCAATAGCCGCATTTAATGCAGGCGGGCCGGCCATTATGGGGCCGCGATAAAATCGCGTGCGGTTCTACCTGCGCATGCAGCCCGAGTTTTTGCGCTCCGCGTTCGAGCAGGACGCCCGAGCACTTGATAGGCAGCGGCGGCATCGGAAATGGCCTGGATCGCGGCGAATCGAATGGACCGGGCGCGCCCGATACGCCGATATCCCAGTCGACCTTCGTGTAGTACGGCTCGAGTTCGTTGTAGGTAATCGGCCAGTCTGCGAAGTTAGTGCCACCGATCGGGCCAAGCAGGGAACGTTCCTTGAAATCGATCTCACGAAAACGCCAGAAGTTGGCCGTAAAGTGCACACTCGAACCGCCGACCGTTTGCGCGTAGCGTACCGGTGCGCGACCTTTGGGAGAAACCGCCTTCTTGCTCGCGTCGTCGCGAAACGTCTGGCCGCTAGCTCGCACGCCGCCACCGCCCAGCTCATCGTGAAAGATGACCGATAGCTCGTCGTGACGGAAATCGGCAGCCTTTCGATACGGCCCCTGTTCGAAGACAACGACGTCGAAACCGGCTGTCGAGAGTTCTTTGGCAAGAATTCCACCGGCCGAGCCGGATCCGACGATGACAAAATCGACGGGCGTGTTGTTAGCGAACGTCACGCTATTCGCCACCGTTTGAGCCTCCGTTCGCCTCGGCATCGTAGTAACCGAACGGGTTCTCCCAGGCACCGTGATGCCCGTCGAAGCCGATCAGGTCCCACGCAATGTTATCCGTGTTGCCGCCGTAGGAACTCATTGCAAAGAAACCGAAAATCGTCATACGCCGCATCAGGTCGAAGAAAGCACCATTTGCAATAGTGCCGAGTACGACGTCCTGCCTGTTATCGCTCAGGTCCGAGAAACGCGTTCCGTTGCGCAGCGTTGCATTGAGTTTTGCGAGGCCGTCGCGAGCGGCCTGCAATGACCAACTTTGCTCTTTCGCGAACGCGCGATCGATAAAATAAATAACGCCGGCCTCGTTCGCGCCAGGCGTGTCAGTTGTCGGGATGATTCTCGCCGCCATCGCCGCGAAGTCGTCTGCCTCGTCCTCGCGCAGAACCGCAAAAGGTGCGCCTTTTTCTTTCGCCGAACACGCTGCCTGCGTGAGGCTTGCGATCGCCGGCGCGCCGATGCGCAGCCATGTACTTCCGGTGAATGCTCCCGCGGATTGAAGAAATCCGCGTCTGGATAGTTCGTTGTCGCTGCTCATAGTCTCTGCCGCGTTGTTTGCGGGTAAAACTAGCATAGGGCGTCAAACTGTGCTGAGCTATAATTCAAGCACCAATGGGACGACTAACGACACATATTCTCGACACTGCACACGGGCATCCGGCTGCCGGGGTTGCCGTGCGCCTGTTTTCGCTCGGCAAGGAACGAACGCTGGTCTCCTCACAGCGAACCAACCAGGACGGCCGTACCGACGACGCATTGCTTGACGGTGCGGCGATGCAGACCGGCAGCTACGAAATTGAGTTCGATATCGGCGACTATTTCACGGCAATCGGCGTAGACCTGCTCGAGCCCGTTTTCCTTGGTACTGTTGTCATTCGTTTCGCCGTCAACGCGGACGAGCATTACCACGTGCCGCTGCTTGCGTCGCCCTGGAGTTATTCGACATACCGGGGCAGCTGACGGCCGTGGCCGGGACCTCGACATCGCCTGTGTCTGGCACCGTTCGTTTCATACTCGACGGTGAGCTTGTCGAACTGCGGAACGTCGATCCAACGCGGACCGTCTTGCAGTATCTTCGTGAAGACCTGTACAGAACGGGAACCAAGGAGGGTTGTGCCGAAGGTGATTGTGGCGCCTGCACCGTTGTCGTGGCGGAACTGAACCGCGACGGGACGGACATATTCTTACGCGCGATTAATTCCTGCATTCAATTTCTGCCGACACTCGACGGCAAGGAACTGATCACAGTCGAGTCGCTCGCAAAAAACAGTAATGACCTGCATCCGGTGCAGCAGGCGATGGTGGAATGCCACGGGTCACAATGTGGCTTTTGCACGCCGGGTTTCGTGATGTCGTTGTTCGCACTATACAAAACCAATGCGAAACCGACGCGGCGTGAGATCGACGATGCGTTGGCCGGTAACCTGTGCCGTTGCACCGGGTATCGGCCGATAGTCGCGGCAGCGCGGGCGATGTATGAGGGAGCCCCGGATAGTGACAACTGGTTGCGTCAGCCCCTTGCGAAACAAACGGTGCCGAAAGATCGCATTGATCGACTAAGGTCATTGCGGCGCGACACGTCATTGCACGCGGCGGCGCGAGGCCGCGAGTTTCATGCGCCGAGGACCGCGAAAGAATTCGCGAACCTGTTGCACGAAAACCCGGACGCAACAATCCTTGCCGGAGGGACGGACGTCGGTTTGTGGGTAACCAAGCAACATCGTGAGCTGGAGACGGTTGTGTACACGGGCCAGGTTCGCGAGCTTTGCGAGATTCAGGTCAGGGATGAGCACCTGTCGATCGGAGCAGCGGTATCGCTTAGCGACGCCGTGCCGGCGATCCTCGAATATTATCCGCTGTTGGAAGAATTGTTCCTGCGCTTCGCGTCGCCGCCGATACGCAATATAGCCACGCTGGGTGGCAATATTGCCAATGGCTCGCCGATTGGCGATTCAATGCCGGCCTTGATGGCTGCCGGCAGCTCGCTCGTGCTGCGCAGCAATAAGGGCAGCCGAGAGATGGCACTCGAGGATTTCTACCTTGACTACATGGTCAACGACCTGAAGCCCGGAGAGTTTGTTGAGGCGCTGCGCATACCGTTGCCGGAAGCAGGCGTCGAGCTACGCAGTTACAAAATAACCAAGCGCTTCGATCAGGATATCTCTGCCGCCTGTGCGGCATTTCTCCTGCAGCTCGACGGCGGCAATGTTGCGTGTATTCGCGTGGTGTTCGGCGGCATGGCGGCGACGATCAAGCGCGCGAAGCACTGCGAAGATGCACTTTTGGGGCAGCCGTGGAACGAGGCAAGTATTGAACGGGCAATGGCGGCCTTATCAAAAGACTTCGCGCCGATCAGCGACATGCGTGCATCGGCCGGGTACCGGTCGCGCGTAGCGCAGAACTTCCTCAGTCGCTGGTACCTGGAAACGCAGGGAGAGATAACGGACACGGTGTACAGCTATGGACGCGCGGGCTAGGTCCGGCACTTTGGCAACCGGGGGCGCGGTTGGCAAAGCGCTGCCGCACGACAGTGCGCAGCTGCATGTCACGGGGCAGGCGGCGTATACGGACGATTTGCCCGAGCCGCGCGACCTGCTGCATCTCGCGGTCGGCATGAGCAGTCACGCGCACGCCCGCATCAATCAAGTCGACCTTCGCAAGGCGCGCGCGGCCGCCGGTGTTCGTGCCACGATGGTGGCGGACGACATCCCGGGTGCCAATAACTTCGGACCGATCGTTGCCGACGATCCGATATTTGTCGGCGACATCGCCCGGTACGTGGGCCACCCGATCTTCGCCGTTGCGGCAGACACCGTGGACCAGGCTCGCAAGGCGGTGCGTCTCGCGAATATCGACTACGAGCCGCTGCCGCCGATTCTCGATCCCGTTGAGGCGATCAAGCAGGGTTCATTTGTTTTGCCGAGCGAAAACCTTACGCGCGGCGATCCCGGGCGCGCGATAAAGGATGCGAAACACCGCGTGCAGGGACGCGTGCGTTGTGGCGGTCAGGACCAGTTCTATCTCGAAGGTCACATAGCGATGGCGCTGCCGCAGGAGAGCCGCGGCCTGCTCGTCTACAGCTCGACGCAGCATCCGGATGAGGTGCAGTCGATGGTCGCTCACGCAACCGGGCGGGCTGCGAAAGACGTGGTGGTTATCTGCAGGCGCATGGGCGGCGCGTTCGGCGGCAAGGAAAGTCAGGCCGCGCTGATCGCCTGCATCGCAGCGTTGATGACCGCTAAAACGGGGCGCTCGTGCAAGCTTCGGCTTGATCGGGACGACGACATGATCATGACCGGCAAGCGCCACGACTTCGTCATCGACTACGACGCCGGCTTTGACGACGATGGTCGCATCACCGGCATCGACTTCATGCTTGCGTCGCGCTGCGGAATTTCAGCGGATCTCTCGGGCCCCGTAAACGATCGAGCGATGTTCAGTTGCGATAACGCCTACTTCCTTGAGAACGTACACATTGAATCGCATCGCTGTAAGACGAACACGGTGTCAAACACAGCGTTTCGCGGATTTGGCGGGCCACAAGGCATGTTCGCCATTGAATATGTCATCGAGAACATTGCGCGCACGCTTGGTAAAGATCCGCTCGAGATAAGACGGCAGAATTTTTACGGTATTGGCGAACGCAACGTCACCCAGTACGAGCAGACCGTCGATGACAACATCATTCACGAGATCGTCGACAAGCTTGAGAGCGATTCGGATTACGTCGAGAGGCGGGATGCAATTAAGATATTCAATCGTGGCAGCGCAATTCTGAAAAAGGGAATCTCGCTGACACCGGTCAAATTCGGCATCTCCTTTACGAACACCTTGCTCAACCAGGCCGGCGCGCTGGTGCATGTTTACAAGGATGGCACGGTGCACCTGAACCATGGCGGCACGGAGATGGGTCAGGGCCTTTACATCAAGGTGGCGCAGGTCGTCGCCGACGAGTTCGGCATCGATGTCGACCGCATACTGATAGCGGCGGCGGATACCAGCAAAGTTCCGAACGCATCCGCAACGGCGGCATCGAGCGGCTCCGACATGAACGGTAAAGCGGCGCAGGCTGCCGCCGCGAAGATCAAACAGCGGCTGACCGAATTCGCGTGCCGAAAATTCTCTGTCGCAGAAGTTAATGTGACCTTCGCGTCGGATTCCGTGACGATCGGCAAGCAGTCGATGAATTTTGCCGAGCTCGTGCAGATGGCCTGGGCGGACCGTGTTTCACTATCCGCGACCGGGTTCTATAAAACGCCGAAGATTCACTACGACCGCAAGACATTCAGCGGTCGGCCGTTCTTCTATTTCGCATATGGCGCCGCGGTGTCCGAAGTCATCGTCGACACACTGACGGGTGAGCACAGAATTCTTCGTGTCGATATCGTTCACGATTGCGGCGACTCCCTCAACCCGGCCGTCGATCTCGGCCAGGTTGAAGGTGGTTTCATACAGGGCGCGGGCTGGCTTACGGCCGAAGAGCTCTGGTGGAACGAGGCGGGCGAGTTGGAGACGCATGCGCCCTCGACCTACAAGATTCCGACGTGTTCGGACCTGGCAAGCGATTTTCGTGTGCAGCTTCTTGAAAACGCGGCGAATAGAGAAGAAACGATCTACCGCTCCAAGGCCGTCGGAGAGCCGCCGCTGATGCTGGCCCTGTCGGTTTTTCACGCTATCCGTGACGCGATCGCGACCGACGCGAATCCGATGCCGGACCTGAATGCACCGGCAACACCCGAGGCCGTGTTGCGGGCCTGGGAGGACCGCGCCTCGTGAATGAGTGGATTGAGCAACTGTCCGACCTGACCGCCACGAATGAGGCCGTGGTTATGCTTACGATCGTGGGGATTCGTGGCTCGGCGCCGCGGGAAGTCGGCGCCAGGATGATTGTGACGGCCGAAGAAAGCATTGGCACGATCGGCGGCGGACAACTCGAACATCAGTGCACGCGCATTGCTGTTGACATGCTTGGCGGCGATGAAGCGTCAACCGTCAGAACCTTTCCACTGGGCGCGGCGATGGGCCAGTGCTGTGGCGGAGTCGTCGATGTCCTGCTCGAACCGATGTCGACTGGCTTGCCGGAGTGGCTGCGGGATTTGCGCGCCCTGCATGGCCAGCGTGAGAAGGCGGCGCTGCTCACACACATTGGCAGCGATAAAAAACTCGTCATCTCGGCCGGGCGTGCATACGATGGCGACCCGCAGACCGTGCCCAAGGCAATCACAAATCGTGCCCTCGAGCTTCTCGACACCGGCTCGCGCGGAGAGCGCGTCGACGACTGGTTCGTCGATACGATCATTGGTACAGATTTCAACATTGCAATTTTCGGGGCGGGCCACGTTGGCACGGCGGTGGTCGCCGCAATGTCGCGGCTCGACTGCAACATCCGCTGGATTGACAATCGCCGTAACATTTTCCGCTCAACACCGGCGAATGTTCGCGCAATCGAATCGCCTGCGCCGGCGCTCGAGGTAGCGGCGATGCCGCCGGCCAGTGTTTACGTCGTCATGACACACAGTCACGCGATCGATTTCGAAATTTGCGACCGAATCCTTCGCAGACAGGATGCGGCATACTGTGGTCTTATCGGCTCCCGATCAAAGAGGCTCCGATTTGAGAAGCGCTATCGACAACAGGGAATGCCTCAGGACGTATTCGATGCGCTGACCTGTCCGATCGGCGTTGGCGGCATCAGCGGCAAGAAACCGGCGGAAATTGCCGTTGCCGCGACAGCGGAAGTACTTCAGGCTTATGAGCGCAGCCTGAATGCGACATCGCATGCCTATCCCGGCAACGTTCACCCCTTAAGAAGCTAGCGACTCGTTGGACGACTAATTATGGAAGCGTACATTATCGATTGGCTGAATCTGCTCGTGCGCTGGCTGCACTTCATCGCAGGCATCGCGTGGATTGGCTCGTCGTTCTATTTTATCTGGCTCGACGATCACCTCGAGCCGCCACGCGATGCGGGTGATTCGGACAAGGGCGTGGGTGGCGAACTCTGGTCCGTGCATGCCGGCGGCTTCTACCATGCACAAAAATACAGGGTTGCTCCCCTCAAGCTGCCGGAAACCTTGCATTGGTTCAAGTGGGAGGCCTACGCGACTTGGCTGTCGGGCATGTTCCTCCTCGTCCTGGTCTACTGGTATAGCGCCGAGGTCTACCTGATCGATCCGGCCGTCGCCGACATGTCATCGATGACGGCTGTGGCAATCGCCGTGGCATTCGTTGTCATCGGATGGATTACATATGACCTGTTGTGTCGATCGCCGCTCGGCCGGAACGAGCGCGCGTTCAGCGTTGTGCTGCTCGTACTTGTCTCCCTGCTTGCGTGGGGCCTGTGCCAGTTGTTCAGCGGACGCGGTGCCTACATACACTTCGGTGTCGTCCTCGGAACGATAATGGCTGCGAACGTGTTCTTCGTGATCATCCCGGGTCAAAAGCAGATGGTTGCTGCCGCAGCCCGTGGTGAGGCGCCGGACCCCGCCCCCGGTATTCGCGCCAAGCAACGGTCCGTTCACAACACCTATTTCACGCTGCCCGTCCTGTTCGTCATGACCAGTAATCATTTCGCAATAAGTTACTCGAGTGAATTCAACTGGGCCGTCCTGATTGCGATCTCGATCGCTGGCGCGCTGATTCGCATCTACTTCGTCGCGCGACACAAGGGTGATGCGTCGCTGTGGCCCGTTGTTGTTGCCGTGATTTTGCTTCTGGCTACGGCGTTTCTGATAGCGCCGAAGTCGACTGTCGCATCGGCGCACGGCGATACGCGTTTTGCCGACGTGCGGCGAGTGGTTCATGAGCGCTGTACGACCTGTCACTCGGCGAATCCAACACACCCGGCTTTCCCGGCGGCACCGGGCGGTGTGGAGCTCGATAGCGATGCGCAGATCATCGCCGAGGCCTTGCGAATTCATCAGCAAACAGTCGTGACGCGCGTCATGCCTATCGGCAATCTCACCAACATCAGTGACGAGGAACGCGCTCTGATCGACCAGTGGTATCAGGGCGGCGCCGAGGGTGAGGTGCCTTGAGCGAGCCGTCTTATCCAAGGGACCTCCGCGGCTACGGCGCGGACCCGCCGGAGGCTGACTGGCCGGGCGGGGCGCGAATCGCGGTGCAGTTCGTCGTCAACTACGAAGAAGGCGCCGAAAGCTGTGTCCTGCATGGCGATGCCGCATCCGAGGCGTTCCTTTCCGAAATCGTGGGCGCGGTGCCGTACACAAATGCGCGTCATATGAACATGGAATCGATGTACGAGTATGGCGCTCGCGCCGGATTCTGGCGGTTGCATAGAATGTTTACGGCGTGTGGCGTGCCAGTGACCGTGTTTGCTGTCGCTATGGCGCTGGAGCGCAACCCCGACGCTGTTGCGGCAATGCAGGCGGCTGATTGGGAGATCGCCAGTCACGGCTATCGCTGGATCGACTACCAGGGAATTGATGAGGCGACGGAACGCGAGCACATGAAAATGGCGCTGGAGATTCACGAGCGCGTAACCGCAGCGCCACCATCCGGCTGGTATCTCGGACGCTGCAGTCCGAACTCGCATCGAATCGCGGCCGAAGAGGGTGGTTTTGTCTACAACAGCGACACCTACGCAGACGATTTGCCGTACTGGGACTATTCTTTCGACACGCCGCAACTCATGGTGCCGTACACGCTCGATGCCAATGACATGCGCTTTGCAACGCCGCAGGGATTCAATTCGGGCCAGCAATTCTATGATTACCTGAAGGATTCGTTTGACGTTTTATACGAAGAGGGTTCGCGCATGATGTCGATCGGCCTGCATTGCCGTCTTGCAGGTCGCCCGGGCCGGCTCGCGGCGCTGAAGCGGTTTGTCGATTACGTGCGATCGCGGGACGAGGTATGGCTTGCTCGACGTATCGACATTGCCAGGCACTGGCAACAGATTCACCCGGCTAAATCGTCATGAGCGACGCGGATTTCATCGCGCGCTTCGGCGGCATCTACGAGCATTCGAGCTGGGTGGCCGAGCGAGCCGGGCAGCACCTGGATTCCAGTGGCGAACCCGGCGATATCGCGGTGGTCATGGCCGACTGCGTGGACAATGCCTCGCCCGATTTGCAACTGGCATTGATTCGCGCCCACCCTGACCTTGCAGGCAAGGCGCAGATCGGGGGAGAACTTACCGCGTCCTCTGCGACGGAACAAGCCAGCGCCGGCCTCGATCAATGCACGCCCGATGAGTTCCGGCAGTTTCAGACCCTGAACAGTCGCTACAAGGAAAAGTTCGGCTTTCCCTTCGTCATGGCAGTGCGCAACAGCAGCCGGCGTGAAATCCTGAACGCCTTTGAGCGGCGCCTGCGGAGCGACTACGACGAGGAATTCGAGGCCGCACTTGTCGAGATCCACAAGATCGCGCGTCTGCGGCTGGAGGCAATGGGCTTATGAGTACCGAGCGGCACCCGTTTCATGCATTCATACGACTTGAGCAGCCGCGTCTTGGAACGCGTGTCGTCGTCGCAAGTGACGAGTTTTTTGCGGCCAAGGAGCGGCTTATCGATCCGGGCGAGCCTGTATTTGTCGAAGGCAAGTACGATGACAACGGCAAATGGATGGATGGCTGGGAGAGTCGTCGGCGGCGAACACCTGGCCACGACTACTGCATTATTCGCCTGGGTATCCCCGGCATTGTTCGCGGTCTCGACATCGACACGTCACATTTCACCGGCAATTACCCGCCGCAGGCGTCGATCGATGTGTGTGTGAGCGACGACGATGTCCCTGAGGAGGGTTGGACTCAACTGGTCGCAAAAACAGATCTTGACGGCGACTCCCATCATTTGATCCCGGTCAACAATGACAATAGCTGGACGCACCTGCGACTTAATATTTATCCGGATGGCGGTGTTGCACGTTTGCGTGTCTTCGGCGAAGTGCGGGCGATGGTCCCCGAAGAGGAAGGCATATCGGATCTACTCGCGTTGCGCCACGGCGGACGCGCACTTTGCTGTAGCGACGAACATTTCGGCAGCATGCACAACCTGAATTTACCCGGCCGCGGCATCAATATGGGCGATGGCTGGGAGACGGCACGTCGCCGCGGTCCTGGCAACGACTGGGTCATTCTCGCTCTCGGCCGGCCCGGCGTGATCGAGCGCGTCGAAGTCGATACCGCGTACTTCAAGGGCAACTACCCGGATCGCGTTTCAATCGACGTCGCAACATTTGCGAACAACGAAGAAGCCAGCAATGACAGTGGCGCCTGGCGGTCTTTACTGCCTGAGTCAAAATTGTCGATGGACCAGCAACACTATTTCGAATCCGAGCTGCTGGCGACAGGCCCAGTCACGCACGCGCGTATGTCCATGTTTCCCGATGGCGGCATTAGCCGATTGCGCCTGTTCGGATACGTCTCGGTGGGAGAGTAGGGATGTCGGGAATCGTTCTGCAGCCGATGCCATTGACGCGCGAGCGTTTCATGCCGTACGGCGAAGTCATCGAAGCTTCCCGTCTGCGTGGTATCGGCATGAACAACGCGCGATTTGATCGCTTTGACGACTTGTGCGAGGTCGACATTGTCGATGGTGAGATTTCCGTAAGTATCGCGTGCAGCCGCACCGCGAGCGTGTTGCCCTGTCGAATCGACATAGTGGAACGACATCCACTGGGCAGCCAGGCGTTTGTACCGTTGTCGCCGTGTAAAATGTTCATCGTTGTCGCGCCACCCGCAGAGTCTGTGGAGCCGGCAGACCTTCGGGCATTCGAAACCAACGGCAAGCAGGGCATCAACTACCGGCGCGGCACCTGGCATATGCCACTGATCGCGCTCGAGTCGGGACAGCGATACCTGATTATCGATCGGAAGGGCGACGGTCCTAATTGTGACGAACACACGCTTGACGAGCCTGTCATGTTGCAGAGGGCCTGAACCTCATGAAGAAGGCGTATCGTGCGTCGATTTACCACTGCCTGGCCGATCCCGGGGAGGCCGGCGACGCTAACACAACACAGTTTTTTCAAGACGGCCTGATCGTTACGGACGATGGCAATATTATCGGACTCGGTGACGCGGCCGAGTTGCTGACAGAGAATCCCGGTGTTGTAGTGGAGGCATTCCCGGACAAGCTGATTGTGCCAGGCCTGATCGATTGCCATGTCCACTTTCCGCAAGTAGACATTATCGGCTCCTACGGCGAGCAGTTGCTCGACTGGTTAAACCGTTACGCCTACCCCGCGGAGATGCGCTTTTCCGATGCGGCCTACGCTGATGCTGCCGCAGCTTTTTTCCTCGACGAGTTGCTGGCCAACGGTACGACGACAGCGGCCGTCTTTGCGACAGTACATCCGCAGTCCGCCGACGCGATTTTCAAAGCTGCCGACAAGCGCGACATGCGACTAATTGCCGGTAAGGTATTAATGGATCGAAATTGTCCGGACGGGCTGTGCGATAACCCGCAGTCGGCGTACGAGGACAGCAAACAACTTATCGAGCGCTGGCATGGCAAGGGTCGTCTCGGCTATGCCATTACGCCGCGATTCGCCGTTACTTCCAGCGATGAGCAGCTTGCGGCAGCCGGCCGGTTGGCAAGTGAATTCCCGGATGCCTGGATCCACACGCATCTCGCCGAGAACCAGGAGGAAATTGACGAAGTCGCGGAGTACTTTTCGTGGAGCAAGAGCTACCTCGACGTCTACGATCATTTCGGCCTGCTGCGCGAGCGCTCTGTGTTCGCGCATTGCCTGCACCTTGACGGCGATGATCGAAAGCGCATGAGTGAGCAGGGCGGGGCGGCCGCTTTCTGCCCGTCTTCCAACCTTTTTCTGGGCAGCGGACTCTATGATCTGCGCGCAATGGATGACGCATCGGTGCGCACCGGACTAGCGACCGATGTCGGAGGCGGCACGAGCCTGTCGATGTTGCGAACGATGGGCGAGGCCTACAAGGTTTTACAACTGCAACATCAAAACCTGCCCGCGGCGCGGGCGCTTTATCTCGCCACGCTCGGTGCGGCCGAAGCACTCTGCCTTGATGACCGGATTGGCAACTTAATGCCCGGTAAGGAGGCTGACTTCATCGTGCTTGACCCGCATGGCACAAACCTGTCCGCGCGACGCCTTGCCAATACGCAATCGCCGGAGGAGACCCTGTTTGCGTTGACGATGCTCGCAGATGACCGAAATATCGCCGCCACGTTCGTCAACGGACAACGAGTCCTCGGCGGAAGCCGGGCCAAAACATAAGATGCCTGAAGATTTTTGAATGCGGTAGGATGTGCGCTTCGAATTCACCGGACCGGAGCCTGAGGTGCCAGGAAAAATAAGAATAAGTATGTTGGCCACGTTGCTCGCCGGCTGTGCAACTATCGTAATAGACCTGCCGCCGGTAACTGAAACGCCGACGGGCGTTCACGAGACCGGACGCGTGATCTGGCATGACCTGTTGACGACGACGCCGGAGGCATCGCGCCGTTTTTATGGCGAACTCTTTGGCTGGACATTCGAGGTGCCGCGCATTCACATCGGTCTTGGCGGCGAAAAGGATTACATGCTGATTCGTCACAACGGCCGCCTGATCGGGGGCATGATTGATGCAAATGCGTTGCGCAAAGATCGGAACATTTCGCAGTGGATCACGATGATCTCGGTCGATAACATCGATGCTGCGGTAGCTCGTGTGACGGCGAACGGGGGTTCTGTTTTGACCGAGCCCACTGACGTGAAATCACGCGGATCGCTCGCGGTGCTGGAAGGACCGACCGGCGCGTTGTTCGCCATGATTCAAACCCGTGACGGGGATCCGCCGGCTCACGAGCCGGAGCACAACAGCTTTCTCTGGGATGAATTGTGGACCAGCGATGTCGCAGGTGCGAGCCGCTTTTACGAGCAGGTATTCGGTTACGAATCGCAAGATCAGGCGATCGCAGATTCGTCACGCAGCTACCGCGTTCTGCAGCGCAATAACGAGCCCCGGGCGGGCGTACTATCGAACCCGTTCGAGGGCGAGCGCCCGGTCTGGGTCAACTACATACGCGTCGAAGACCCTGCATCGGTCACATCTCAGGTCACAGCGCTCGGCGGTCGGGTTATCGTCGAGGCACAGCCGCGAGACATAGGCGGGCACGTGGCGTTTGTTGCCGGCCCGTCCGGCGCAGGCGTTGCACTGCAGACCTGGCCGTTAGATACGGAGGGAGAAGAATGAAGATGCTGATCAATCGGCTGACAAAACTATTTCTGCTCGGCGTGCTGTGCGCATCGCTTACTTCCTGCGAACCCCCGCAAGTGTACGGGAGCGTCGGCTACAGCTCCTACGGTGGTGGTGGCTACTACGGCGGCCACGGTGGCTACGGCAGTAGCGTGCGCATTGGTGGTCGGATTTACTGATTTCGTTCCCGGGGCAAGTTTTCACCGAGGTCAGAAATCCCTCCCCGGAGGGATTATTGATCAGTTTGGAAAGTTCGCCTGTCAGCGCTCAATAACAATCGCGCGAAAGTCGTTTACATTGGTGCGAGTTGGGCCGGTTATGACAAGGTCGCCCAGGGCGGCGAAGAACGAGTAGCTGTCGTTTTTCGCCTGGAATGCGGCGGCATCCAAAGACAACGCGGATGCACGGGCAAGCGTATCAGGCAGAACCACGCAGCCGGCGTTGTCACCGGCGCCATCGATGCCGTCAGTGTCACAGGCCAGCACCGAGATCTTCGGATGCCCGTCGAGCGCTAACGCAAGTGCCAGGGCATACTCGCTGTTGCGGCCGCCGCGGCCATCGCCAGTTACTTCTACCGTCGTTTCGCCGCCGGAAAGAATGACCAGCGGCAGGGCTCGCCGGTCGGCGCCGTCGGCCGCCTTTTTCGCGAGGCTGGCGTGGTGGTTCGCCAGGTCGCGAGCATCTCCCTCGAGGTCGCCGAGCACCATTAGCGCGTAACCCTCTGATTCTGCAAATTCCGCGGCTGCTGCAATTGCAGTATCGGACGTGGCTATGACCGTGACGTCCTCATCGAAATTGCTCGTCACCGGCTCGACGTTCTCAAGTACTGTTTTCGCTGACTCGGGCACATCGATGTCATACCGCGCCAGGACCGCAAGGGCATCGTCAGGCGTTGTCGCGTCATGCACGGTTGGGCCCGAAGCGATCACCGACACGTCATTACCGGGTACATCCGAAATTACCAGCGTCTTGATGCGCGCCGGCCAGCAGATTGCCGCGAGTCGGCCGCCTTTGATCGCGGACAAATGCTTGCGGACGCGGTTCATGTCACTGATCGCTGCCCCCGACTTTAGCAGCGCGCGCGCTATAGACTGCTTGATCTCGAGCGTGATGCCGTCTGCCGGCAAGGTCATAAGCGATGAGCCGCCACCCGACAGCAGGCAGAGGACATGGTCGGATTCGGACAGCCCCGACACGAGTTGGAGCATGCGCCGGGTAGCGGCGACGCCTGCCTGATCCGGAACCGGGTGTGCGGCCTCGACGACCTCGATTTTCTCGCAGGCAAGGCCGTGGCCGTAAGGAACGATCACAACGCCACATACGTCGCCGCGTTTGTGTCGTTCGATCTCGAGGGCCATGGCGGCCGCAGCTTTGCCGGCGCCGATGACAATGAGATCATGTTCCGGCAATGCGTTGAGTACGTCTGCCATACAAGACCGCGGGGACACGGCCGAAACCGCAGTTTCGAAAAGTTGCCGCAGAAAAACGCTGTCCCTGCCCATCAGGCGGCTGGCTTATCCTCGTTGGGCTCCATGAACGGTTTCAGGCGCTCAATAATTGGCGCAAGTTCCGGCCGGTATTCCAGGAGCTCTTCGGGCAACATCCCGGCCAGTTCGTACGGCAAAGCCAGCCAGTCCCGGGTTTCGTGTACGAAATAGTGCGGTGTGCGCAAGGTCTTGTCCGTCGGTCGATACCAGACCGTCGCGATGCGAATGTCACGCGGCAGGTTACGGCGGGTTTTGCGGGCCAGTTGATCGATAACCGCCGCGACGCTTGAGCCCGTGCTGTAGACGTCATCGACAATCAACATCGAGTGTTGCGAGCACAGGTTTTCGAGCAGGTATTGCAGGCCATGTACGCGGATAGCGTCAGCTTTGCTGACCATCTCGGAATATTGCGGGGCGCCCGAGTACGAGGTACGAATCGCGATGTGGTCGGTCTTGACGCCCAGGTGCTCGAGTCCCTCCTGCACGGCGATGCCGACGACGCTGCCGCCGCGCCAAAGGCCGACAAGAAAATCCGGCCTGAATCCAGCCTGGTAGATGTTCGCAGCCAGCTGAAACGAGTCGCGCAATAGATCGTCCGCGGCGATGAATTGTTTTTTCATTGCTTTTAAAGTCGTCTTTTCATTGTCTGTCTGCGCCCGCGGTGCGGTAGACTTCCGGACGGGCATTATAAAGCCAACACAAAGCCCACAGGCAAGCACTATGGACAAGACTGTACTTTCCGCTCAGGAGCTGCTCGAGGATTCGTTCCGCCTGGGGCTCCGGATTCTTGAGAGCGGCTTTCGCCCGACGATGATAATCGCCATTTGGCGCGGCGGTACGCCCGTTGGTATTGCCGTGCAGGAGATTCTGTCCTACGCGGGCCTCGAAGCGGACCACATCGCTATTCGCACGTCTTCCTACGTGGGCGTGGACGAGCGCGGCTCGGTCGCCGTGCACGGATTGAACTACATCATCAAGAAAATCTGCCACGACGATCGTGTACTGATTGTCGACGACGTTTTCGATACCGGCAACACGATCAAGGCCGTGGTTGAGGAATTGTCGCGCCGTGCTCGCGACAATACGCCAGAAGACATTCGCATCGCGGTACCGTGGTACAAGCCCAGCCGCAATGAGACCGAGCTCGTGCCCGACTATTACATTCGCGAGACGGCCGAGTGGCTGGTTTTTCCTCACGAACTTGACGCGCTGACGCCGGAAGAATTGCGACAGGTCCGGCCCGAGATTGCAGCCATCATTGAAAGCGCGAAAGCGTGCGTCACCGCCGCCTGAATTCGACACAGGATGCAAAGAATCTGCGTTTACTGCGGCTCCAGCTCCGGCGCGCGGGAAGAATACGCGGCCGCGGCGCGCGAGCTTGCGGATGTACTCGTAAGGAACAAGCTTGAACTCGTTTATGGTGGGGCGGCCGTGGGCATCATGGGCGTCATCGCAGACCGTGTACTGGAGCAGGGCGGCAAGGTACACGGTGTCATACCGAAATTCCTGACCGAAAAGGAACTCGCGCACACGGGCCTGACCGAGCAACACATCGTTTCGTCGATGCACGAGCGCAAAACGATGATGGCGAATCTGTCGGATGGCTTTATTGCAATGCCGGGTGGTTACGGGACGCTTGAGGAACTAATCGAGATCGTCACCTGGGGACAATTGAAGTTTCACGACAAGCCTTGCGGCATTTTTAATGTGCGCGGCTACTTCGATCAGCTATTGAAATATCTCGATCATGCGGTGGCCGAGGGATTCCTTCGGCCGGAGAACCGTAAAATGTTATTGCACGATCGGGATCCGGCCGGGCTTGTGCAACAATTTGATCGATACCGCGCACCGCAAATCGCAAAATGGACGTAAGCGGGCCGCGGCTCGCGATCCCCGTAGAAGCCCGCTCTGACGCTAAAACAACAGCCTGAGTTTGCCTTTCGCTGGCGCGCGCAGGTTTTGTGCGAACAATGAGTATTGCATGCCGAAGCGCTTGCCCCTGAGGCCATCGCCGACACACAGCCGGAGCGGCACGTCAAATACGTCTATAAACTCTCCGGGTGGGATATCGCCAAGCTTGCCCGATACCTGCACGGCATCATCGCCAAGACTCACGGACGGATACTCCGCCTGTTCGCTGGCGCTGCGATCGACGAATTCATCGTCGCGCGGAATCCTCGGCAGGTTTTGCGCGACATAAAAATCTGAGTGATTGGGCATGACTATCGAGAGTGATGCATCGCGAATTATTTCATCGCCCTGGTTAAGCACAACCAGTTGAATTTTCTTGACATGCTCTTCGAACAGGAAATAGTTGTCCTGATGTCGATATTGACGTTCGATCTGTCGCATCTCATCGATGAGTTCTTCCTTCGACCGTTCTTCATAGGGGCTGTCTGTACCAAACAGGCGCGCGTGCGTCAGCCTCGCCATCATTGTTGTGGAACCGGTTGCCTTTACCGCGCTTTTTATCTCAATCAACTGCTTCAGCTTCGACCCGGCGATCGCCGACGGCAGGCCTGACAAGTCGCAAACCGCTATCTTGTGATCTTTGTGAATAATTTCGCCCGGAAACCCTATTTCGATGTTTGCTGCGGAAACAGATTCCCGGAATTTGGCTTCAAACATCGCTTGCAATTGGCGACGACCCAGCTTGATGGCGCCATCGTTTACGCG
>CAYLTW010000052.1:0-18007 GCA_964386735.1 uncultured Woeseiaceae bacterium | reverse complement strand
TAGCCGCCAATATCGACTGCCTGGCCTTGTGCCGCCTCGAGTTCGGCAATAATCGCCGCCTCATTCTGCGCCAGTGCCTTCGCGACCGGCCTGAAGCGGTCGGCAAGTTCGAGTTCGCCGGTTTTCTCGGATAAGGCCTTTGCCCAGTACCTGGCGAGAAAATAGTGACTGCCGCGGTTGTCCAGTTCACCAACTTTTCGCGACGGCACCTTGTTGCTTTCGAGGTAGCGGCCGTTCGCTTCGTTTAGCGCATTCGCGAGCGCATGCGCCTTTTTATTGCCCGTTTTTTCCGCCAGGCCCTCAATCGACACGGCAAGCGCAAGAAACTCGCCGAGCGAATCCCAGCGCAGGTGCCCTTCGTCCAGAAACTGTTGTACATGCTTTGGCGCCGAGCCGCCGGCACCTGTCTCGTATAATCCACCACCTGCCAGCAATGGGACGATAGACAACATTTTCGCGCTGGTGCCAAGTTCAAGGATCGGGAACAGATCGGTCAGGTAGTCACGCAACACATTGCCGGTGACCGAAATCGTGTCCTTACCATCTTTGACGCGCTCG
Organism: uncultured Woeseiaceae bacterium; assembly: GCA_964386735.1. GTDB lineage: Bacteria > Pseudomonadota > Gammaproteobacteria > Steroidobacterales > Woeseiaceae > UBA1847. The sequence goes on along the minus strand of CAYLTW010000052.1, from coordinate 17,449 downwards.
AGCGTAGTCCGCATGGCTTCATTTGGAGACAGAACACGAATGTCGAGATCGGTCGTATCGTGGTCTTTGAGGTACCTGTCGACCTTTTCGATCAGCTTCTTGTCATGCGCGCGATTTTCGTCGAGCCAGAATATCGTTGTCGTTCCGGTCTGGCGCGCACGGCTGACCGCAAGCTTCACCCAGTCACGAACCGGGAGGTCCTTCGTCTGGCACATGCGCCAAATGTCGCCTTGCTGCACAGCATGTTCGAGCAAGGTATTGCCCGACTCATCGATAACCCGAATCGCTCCTGCCGCGGCGACTTCAAACGTTTTGTCGTGCGAGCCATATTCTTCTGCTTTTTGTGCCATCAGCCCCACATTGGAGACATTGCCCATAGTCGCTACGTCGAACGCACCGTTCAGTTTGCAGAACTCGATAGTCTGCCGGTAAATGCCCTCGTAGCTACGATCGGGAATCATCGCTTTCGTATCGTGCAACTTGCCATCGGGACCCCACATCTGGCCCGACGAACGGATCGCTGCCGGCATCGACGCGTCAATAATGACATCGCTCGGCACGTGCAAGTTCGTGACGCCTTTGTCCGAATTGACCATGGCAAGCTCCGGACGGATTTTGTATACGGCGTCGATAGCGGCCTCAATTTCGCCACGTTTTGCCTCGGGTAGGTCCGCAATTTTTGAGTAGACGTCACCGATGCCATTATTCGGATCGACAGCCAGTTCGTCGAATAATTTGGAATACTTTTCGAAAACATCGCGGTAGTAGACCAAAACGGCATGACCGAACATGATCGGGTCGGAAACTTTCATCATCGTCGCTTTGAGATGCAGGGAAAGCAGCACGTTTTCCGACTTCGCTGCATCGATTTCCCGGGCATAAAATTCGCGTAGCGCGGCGCAGTTCATGACGGATGCGTCGATGACTTCGCCGTCAAGTACGGCGACCGCTTCGCGCAGTACCGAAACGCCCTCGCCGGTATGCAGCTCAATGCGAACGTCGCCCGCGCTGTTGATAACGGCCGAACGTTCACTCGCGTAGAAATCACCATTGTCCATGTGTGCAACATGCGTTTTCGAATTCGGGTCCCAGGCGCCCATCGAGTGCGGGTGGCTCCTGGCATAGTTTTTCACGGCAAGCGCAACACGACGATCGGAATTTCCTTCGCGAAGCACCGGATTAACAGCACTGCCTAACACTTTTTCGTAACGTTTTTGAATGTCACGTTCGGCGTCCGTTTCCGGTTCTTCGGGAAAATCAGGCAAGTCGTAGCCTCGCGACTGCAGCTCGGCGATCGCCTCGGTTAGCTGCGGAATTGACGCGGAAATATTCGGCAACTTGATGATGTTCGCATCCGGGGTTTTGGCGAGTTCGCCAAGTTCGGCCAGTGCATCACCCTGGCGTTGATCCTCTGCAAGGCAGTCCGGAAAGTTCGCGATGATGCGGCCGGCGAGCGAAATATCACGCGTTTCAACATCGATACCGGCCGCCGCAGTGAACGCTTCAATGATTGGCAAAAACGAACGCGTTGCGAGTGCAGGCGCTTCGTCCGTAATCGTGTAAATAATCCTGGCAGGAGTCATTATTTTCCGGGGGCTGGTTTGAGGCGGGCGCCATTGTAATGCGCTCGCGAAGAAATTGCTCGTACACGAGGATCGCCCGCATGGCGGGCTCCTACGGGATGCGGGTCTCCCGCATGGCGGGAACTTGCCGCAAATCAGATTTAGTGAAGCGCCGGTGAAATGAGCGCGTCAGTACCCTCGCCGAACATAGCCCGATCAAAGGCGTTGACGATGCTTTCAGTTTCCTGGGCACCGATCAGAAGAAGGCGTCGGTTGAGCAAGAAACCAGGGGCGCCCGCGATACCACTGGACCGGACCTGCCCTTCGCGCGACAAAACCAGCTGCTTCGCTGCCTCATCGTCGAAGACGCGAAGCACGTCGCCACGCTTCAGACCGTGACGAGCAGCCAGCCTCACGAGTACATCGGAATCGCCAATATCCTCACCGTACTCGAAAAACGCCGCCAACAGGTCCTCGGCCAGCAGCATCTGGTTCTTGCCCTCCTTTTCGGCCAGGTACATGAGTTGGTGAGCGCGCATCGTGTTCGGCACACGCTTGATTCGGTCAAAGCGGAAATTGATGCCTTCGCGCTTACCCTCGTCGGTCAGGCCCTTCAGTACGGGTTGGACAACGGCCGGGCTGCCGAAGCGGCGAGTGAGATAGTCATCAAAGCGAATTCCCTCTTGCGGAATTTCGGGGTTCAGTTGGTACGGGTACCAGCTAATATCGCTGGGTCCCTGGACCGCGAGCAGTGCCTTTTCGAGCCGGTGCTTGCCCAGGTAGCAAAACGGGCAGACAAGATCCGCGATGACCTCGACATGCAGCGTCGCCACATTCGCTGCGGGGTCGTTTACTCTAACAATGTTCGAAAGGAATTCGCTCATTTTCCTGTTCCTCCGTGTCATCCGGAAATGAGGGCTCAGCTCTTAATATCAAGTTTGCGCCCTGCAAGCTGAAGCCTGGCTGGCCGGGGCCGTTGTACGCTCTTATTAGTATTAGAGCCCGGATATTGGAATAAATTCCGTGAAAACGGTGGGAACTTTCGTGAACATCGCCGAAAACGTCGTTACAGGCCCCTTATTTGACGCATTGCGCGCGTAAAAGCGAGGTACGCGATGCCGCCGGTGATCATGAAATTGATGATCTCGGGCAATGTGACGACGCCGGCAGCCCCTTCGAGCATCGCATCTGAGACCAGCATCGTCCGCACGCCCATTCCAAGGATCAATGCGACCAGCACGATGAGCGATTCGATCGCACCAATAACGACAGTCCAGCCGGGCCGCCAGAGAACAAGCGCCATGCAAGTGAAAAGGGCGGCGTAGTAGGACGCGCGCAGCGCGGGGCTGGTTTCGAGGAAGGCGACACGAACATTGATGTTCAATATGACATCGAGCAACAAGAATACGAAGGTCGCGAGGTAGTAAACGCGAATAACGCTCTGGGACGATGTGGACCGGATTAAGGGCATGGGACTCGTAACAATATCGGGGACAGTGCAATATTACAGGTCTGGACCCGGTCTAGTGTGGCAGAACCCCGTGAGGAGCGCCGAAGTGCTGATACTAAAGCCCGCCGATATTCGCCCATCCGAAATTACGGGCGAGGACAACTACCTCAACCGCCGCGACTTTATGCGCGCCGGCGCCATCGCGGGCGGGACCGCGATGGCCTCGCCAGCTTTGAGCGCCCTCGTTTCCGAAGAGCCGCGTGCAAGTATTCCGGGCATCGCCAAAAGCGACTTCAGCACCGACGAGATGCTGAACAGTTACGAGGACGTCACGACCTACAATAACTATTACGAATTCGGCACCGGCAAGGCTGACCCGCATCAAAACTCGCAGGACTTCGACCCTCGCCCCTGGACAATTACCGTCGGCGGTCACGCCGAAAAAACCGGCACATTCGACTTCGACGACTTCATCAGGCCATTCGCTCTTGAGGAACGAATCTACCGAATGCGTTGCGTCGAAGCCTGGTCGATGGTCATTCCATGGGTCGGAATTTCGCTGGCTGACGTCGTCAGGAGTCTCAATCCCACGTCAAAAGCGAAGTACGTAGCGTTCGAGACGCTTGAAGACAAAACCCGCATGCCCGGCCAGGGTCGCCGCGTGCTCGACTGGCCGTATCGGGAAGGACTGACGATCGCAGAGGCGACAAATCCACTCGCCATCCTGGCCGTTGGCCTTTATGGCGAAGTCCTGCCAAATCAAAATGGCGCACCGATTCGACTGGTCGTGCCGTGGAAGTATGGTTTTAAAGGCATCAAGGGAATCGTCAAGATGACCTTTGTCGAGGAAATGCCAAAGACAAGCTGGAATATGTCGGCGTCGAACGAATACGGTTTCTACGCCAACGTAAATCCCGACGTGAGTCATCCGCGTTGGAGCCAGGCGCGCGAACGCCGCATCGGCGCGGGGCTGTTTGCGCCCAAACAGCCGACGCTGATGTTCAACGGCTACGGCGAGCAAGTCGCGCATCTATACAATGGCCTGGACTTGCGACGTAACTTCTAGCCCACTTGAATACACTGTCGCAAATTCGGTTTATCTGGAAGCCGATCGTCTTCCTCGTTTGCCTGCTGCCATTTGCGCTGGCAATCGGCGATCTGTTCGGCATTACAGGATCGCTCGGCGCCAACCCGATCGAGGAACTGCAGGATCGCTTCGGCAACTGGGGGTTGCGCTTTGTGATGATCGTCCTCGCTGTTACGCCGCTTCGAAAAATCACCGGCAAGGTCTGGTTGCTGCGCTTTCGACGCATGCTTGGCCTGTTCGCTTTTTTTTATGTACTCGCACATTTCCTGAACTGGTTTGTACTCGATCAGGGCATGCTCTGGTCAGCGATTCTTGAAGACCTGACCGAGCGGCCATTTATCGCGCTCGGCTTCACGGCGCTCTTGCTATTGACGGCCATGGCCGTAACGTCGACGGCCGGGATGCGTCGGCGCATGGGCAAGCGCTGGATAAGGTTGCATTACAGTGTGTATGTGGTTGGCCTGCTCGGCGTCTGGCACTACTGGTGGCAGGTAAAGGCGGACTTTCTTGAGCCGCTGATCTATTCAGTGGTGTTGTTCGTCCTTCTCGGTTACCGCGTTTGGCAAAAAAAAGCCCGGCGAATCGCCGGGCCTTGATTTGATCGCCCGCATGCGTTGTCCCCGAAGGGGGCGGGCTCCTACGGGAGAGGCAATTACATCATGCCGCCCATGCCACCCATGCCACCCATGTCAGGCATCGCTGGTCCGGCCGCTTCGTCTTGCGGTGCGTCTGCGACCATTGCTTCGGTTGTGAGCAACAGGCCCGCAACCGAGGAAGCATTCTGCAATGCGTAACGTGTAACTTTGGTTGGGTCCAGGATACCGGCCTCGATCATGTCACCGTACTCGCCTGTAGCCGCGTTGTAACCAAAGTTACCCTTGCCTTCAGCCACCGCGTTAAGAACAACACTCGAGTCCTCGCCAGCGTTATTGACAATCTGGCGCAGGGGCTCTTCAACCGCACGTTTCAGAATGTTAATACCGACGTTTTGGTCGTCGTTATCACCCTTGAGCTTGCTGATTCCGGCAACAGCGCGAATCAGGGCAACGCCACCACCTGGAACCACGCCCTCTTCAACAGCTGCACGAGTCGAATGCAGCGCATCTTCAACGCGTGCTTTCTTTTCCTTCATTTCGATCTCTGTCGCTGCACCTACTTTGATGACCGCAACACCGCCGGCGAGCTTGGCAACGCGCTCCTGCAGCTTTTCCTTGTCGTAGTCCGAAGAAGAATCTTCAATTTCGCCATTGATCTGCTCTACACGACCCTGGATATCTTCACTGCGGCCTGCGCCGTCGATGATCGTCGTGTTTTCCTTTGTGATCTGAACCTTCTTGGCTTCGCCGAGATCTTCGATCGTCGTCTTCTCGAGCGACAGGCCAACCTCTTCGGAAATCACCTGGCCACCCGTGAGGACTGCGATGTCCTGCAGCATGGCTTTGCGGCGATCGCCGAAGCCCGGTGCTTTGACAGCGGCTACCTTGACAATACCGCGAATATTGTTGACGACCAGGGTCGCAAGCGCTTCGCCCTCAACGTCTTCTGCAACAATCAAGAGCGGCCGTCCCGCTTTGGCAACGGCCTCAAGGACCGGCAACAGATCGCGAATGTTCGAAATCTTCTTGTCAAACAGCAGTATCAGTGGATTTTCGTGTTCGACCTGCTGGCTCCCTGCGTCGTTAATAAAGTAAGGAGAGAGATATCCGCGATCGAACTGCATGCCCTCGACAACGTCGAGTTCGTTTTCAAGACCGGTGCCCTCTTCAACCGTGATGACGCCTTCTTTGCCAACTTTTTGCATGGCATTGGAGATGATCTCACCGATATTGGCGTCTGCGTTGGCAGAGATGGAACCAACCTGGGCGATCGCCTTCTCGTCTTCGCAGGGCTTGGAAAGTTTTTCCAGCTCAGCGACGATCGCAACAGATGCCTTGTCAATACCACGCTTGAGGTCCATCGGGTTCATGCCAGCAGCAACCGACTTCAGGCCTTCGCGCAGGATTGCCTGTGCGAGAACCGTCGCAGTCGTAGTGCCGTCACCGGCAACATCAGATGTCTGGGAAGCAACTTCCTTGACCATCTGAGCGCCCATGTTTTCGAACTTGTCCTCAAGCTCTATTTCTTTCGCGACCGAGACGCCGTCTTTGGTGACCGTTGGTGCACCGAAACTCTTGTCGAGAATCACGTTGCGTCCCTTGGGACCCAGCGTGATCCTGACCGCGTTCGCGAGAATATTCACACCAGCGAACATTTTCCGGCGCGCATCGTCGCTAAAACGTACTTCTTTAGCAGCCATTTCTATTTCCTCTAATGAATCGCCACAGCGTTTGCCGCAGCCGTATTACTGAATAGTTGAAACCTATCGTCTTGGGTGTGGTGCCGAAGGCTTAACCTTCGATAACAGCCATGATGTCGTCTTCTTTCATGACGAGCAGTTCTTCACCTTCAACTTTGACCTCTGTCCCGGCGTACTTGCCGAACAGCACCTCATCGCCAACCTTGACGTCGAGTGCGCGTACATCACCGCTGTCCTGGATCTTGCCGTTGCCAACTGCAACGATTTCACCCTTGATCGGCTTCTCCGCCGCGGCATCAGGAATGACGATGCCACCTGGTGAGGTGCGCTCTTCTTCCGTACGCTTGACGATGACCCGATCATGAAGTGGTCGCATCTTCATGGTGTTTTTCTCCTATAAGCTATTGATTTTTTACCGACTTTTCGCGGTTTCCAGACCGGTGTTGTTAGCACTCGGCCGTTAGGAGTGCTAATTATGGGTATGAGCTTTGAAATTTCAAGCATTTTTGGCCGACTTATTGGCCAAAAATCCTACCTGGGTCGATGACATCGGGGCGAATTCGCGTAACAATCGCGATCCCTGACGGGTCTTGGTAGACCCGTTGCCTGCATTTCCGGACAAAAAGTCGACCCCAGCCCTATGACACTTACCCGAACCTTGGCGGCATTGCTCTCGCTTGCCGTTCTCTTCGCGGCGCCAGGTGCCGCACAACAAAACCAGCCGCCGCCGCCCGAAGACGTATTCCATTACGTGATTTTTGACGCGGGCGACGCACTCGAGATCGATTGGGCCGTCGAAGACGGTGCTTACATGTATCGCGACTCGTTCGCATTCGAAACCGAGGCGCTGTCGATCGAACTGGGTGAGCCCGAGCTTCCGGAAGGCGAGGTGCACACCGACGAGTTCCTCGGTGAGCAGGTCATTTATCGCGGCAACTTCTTCGTGCGCATTCCGTACACGTTCAAGGGCGAGAGCAAACCCGAACGATTCGCACTGATAATCAAGAGCCGCGGCTGTCTTGATGAAGGCTTCTGCTACATGCCGCAGACATGGATTGAAACGGTTGAGCTTGCAAAGCCGAAATCGACTGCCGCGAAACTCGACCTTGGAAGTTTCGGCAGCAACGCGCAAAGTGAGTTCCCGCCACCTGATGAAGTCTTTTTTCCGGACCTGTTAGCTATCGATGGCAACACCGTCGAGGTAGGAATTCGCGTCATTCCCGGTTTCTACTTGTACAAGAACAAAATCTCGGTACGCGTTATTGGTGACAACGCCCGTGCCGGCAATCTTGAGTTACCGCCGGGCGTGATTCACACCGACGAGTTCTTCGGAGAGCAAGAAGTCTACTACGACGAGGTCATCGGCCATCTCGCGATCGCACGGGCAACGCCTGAGGCAATGGACGTAGAACTTGAGCTCAATTACCAGGGCTGTGCCGACGGCGGACTTTGTTACCTGCCACAGACCAAGGTGATGACAGTCAGCTTGCCGGAAGCGACAACCATTACGGACTTGTCCTCGCTGCCTGAGCATTTGGTCAACGCTGTGCCTGTCTCCGAGCAAGCGCGCCTTGCATCGATCATCGCCGAATCGAGCATCTGGGTCGCGGCCGGCGTGTTTTTCCTCGCGGGCCTTGGACTGGCTTTCACGCCGTGCGTGTTGCCAATGGTACCGATTCTGTCGGGCATCATCGCCGGCGAAGGTGACGACGTAAGCCCGATACGCGGCTTTACGCTCGCGCTCAGCTATGTCATGGGCATGGCGCTCATTTACACGGCTGCCGGTGTCGCCGCCGCCGCCGCCGGCATGCAATTGCAGGCAACCTTTAATCAGCCGTGGATCCTGATCCTGTTCTCGAGCCTGTTCGTGGTTCTCGCTTTCGGCATGTTCGGTGCGTTTGAATTGCAAATGCCATCCAGCATACAAAACAAGCTGGCTGGCGTAAGCGGCAATCAGAAAATGGGTACGACAATTGGTGCCTTTGTAATGGGCGCCATTTCCGCACTCGTCGTAACCGCCTGCGTCGCACCGGCTCTCATTGCGGCGCTGACCGTTATGGCGCAAACCGGCGACATGGTTCGTGGCGGCCTCGCGTTGTTCGCAATGAGCCTCGGCATGGGTGCGCCATTGCTCGCCGTCGGTGCGGCGCAAGGTAAATTTTTGCCGAAGACCGGCCAATGGATGATCGCCGTCAAGGGTTCCTTCGGTTTCATGATGCTGGGCCTCGCGATCTGGATGTTGTCGCGCATACTCCCGGGCAACATCACGCTGGCCATGTGGGCCGCACTCGTTTTCATGAGCGGTGTGTTCATGGGCGGACTCACGACATTGACGACCGGCTCGAGCATTCCGCAGAGACTGGGCAAGGGATTCGGCCTTCTCGCGATTCTCTACGGGCTCGTCCTGTTCGTCGGCGCAATGAGCGGCGGATCCAATCCGTTAAAACCGCTTGCCAGCATCAGTTTTGGCGGAGGTGGTTTCACAGCGGTCGAAGACAAACATCTCGAATTCAAACGCATCAAGACCGTCGATGACCTTGATCGTGAAATTGCCGTGGCGGTAGCCGCGGGAAAATCCACGGTGCTCGACTTCTACGCCGACTGGTGCGTCTCCTGCGTCGAAATGGAGGAGTACACCTTCATCGCGCCCGAGGTTCAGGCAGCGTTTTCGAACACCGTATTGCTACAGGCGGACGTAACGAAAAACGACGCGCAGGACCAGGTATTGTTGGAACGATTCGGTGTTTTCGGTCCGCCAACGATTATTTTCTTCGGCACTGACGGCCAGGAACTCAAGGGGTACGAGGTTGTGGGCTTCATGAATGCCGAAGATTTTACCAGTCACATAAGAGTGGCTTTTGATTTATGAGGACTCCGCTTTGCAACGCTCCTTTCTAATCATTGCCATGGCATTCGTTGCCCTTATGGCTGGTGCGCTTTTCTACGCGGCGCGCCTTCCCGTCGAAAATGCGGCGCCGGTACCAGTGGTCCCGGAAACACCGGCTATCGTGCGATACCCGTCATTCACGATGAACGACATGGACGGTATACCCCGTGATTTTTCGGAGTGGAACGGGCGCAATCGCATGCTGAATTTCTGGGCGACCTGGTGCGCGCCGTGTCGTCGCGAGATTCCGCTACTCAAGGAATTTCAGGCGGAACAGGGCGACGATGGCATTCAGATTATTGGCATCGCCGTGGACTTTCCCGAAGAAGTTTCACGCTACGCGGAGGCCGCGAAGTTTAACTACCCGATCCTGGTCGGTCAGGAAGATGCGATGGCGTTGGCAGAATCGTCGGGCGTCCAGTTCATCGCAATGCCGTTCACGATGTTCGTGTCACGCGATGGTGAATTCCTGAGCGCCTACCTGGGTGAATTGCACCGTAGCCACCTCAACGATATCGACAACATCTTTGCTCGCCTGGACAAAGGCGAGATTAACGCCGAACAGGCGAAAGGCGCGCTGGATCTCCTGTAAGCGAATTAAGGGGACAGTGACCCTTTAGATTGCTGCATTACGATAAAACTTGCCTGAAAGTACCCGAAAAAGGGTAGAATTGCCGCCATCTTCGGCAAACTGGCAGAGAACAACAGCAAATGTCCGGTTTTCTACTCATCAATGGACCCAACCTGAACCTGCTCGGCACGCGGGAGCCCGAGGTCTACGGGGCCACACGCCTTGAAGATATCGAAGAACGGAGCAAAGCGCTGGCGATAGAACACGGGCATGAGCTCGCCTGCTACCAATCGAATGCCGAACACGAGTTGATCGACCGGGTGCAGCAGGCAGCCGTGGACGGCGTGAGCTTTATCATCCTCAACCCAGGCGCTTTTACGCACACCAGCATCGCGCTTCGCGATGCGCTGCTTGCAGTCGAAATACCCTTTATTGAGTTGCACCTGAGTAACACATTTGCAAGGGAAGAATTCAGACACAACAGTTACTTCAGCGATATTGCGCAGAGTTGCCTGTTCGGTTTTGGGGCATACGGCTATGAACTGGCGTTGCATGCCGCAAGCAACTATGTCGCCGCAGGAGGGGGGAAATAGTGGACATAAGAAAAGTTAAGAAACTGATTGAGCTGCTCGACGAATCCGGTATTGCTGAAATCGAAATCACCGAAGGCGAGGAGTCGGTTCGCATTAGCCGCTACGCACCGGGCGTAGCGGTTGCGGCCGCGCCAGTTGCTCCAATGGCGGTCGCCGCACCAGTAGCGGCGCCGGCAGCCGCGGCACCGGCCGCAACGCCCGAACCTGAAGAAGATGGTTACGAAGTTGCCGCACCGATGGTTGGTACGTTTTATGCTTCTTCCTCGCCGGGCGCCGCACCGTATGTGCAGGTTGGCGACCGCGTTAATGAGGGCGACACGTTGTGCATTATCGAGGCGATGAAGATGATGAACCAGATTGAATCGGACGTGTCGGGCATTGTTAAATCTATCCGTGTACAAAACGGGGAGCCAGTCGAATACGGCCAGACGTTGGTCGTGATTGATCAGCGCGCGGCAGACTAGGCGGGCGTCAACGTATGCTCGAAAAAATCGTAATAGCCAACCGCGGCGAAATTGCCCTGCGAATCCTGCGCGCATGTCGAGAGATGGGTATCAAGACCGTTGCGGTGCATTCAACAGCCGACGCAAACCTGAAACACGTGCTACTCGCCGATGAGACGGTGTGCATCGGCCCACCGGCGTCGATAGACAGCTACCTGGACATGCCGGCAATCATCAGCGCGGCCGAAGTGACAGACGCCGTTGCGATTCATCCGGGCTACGGCTTTCTCTCTGAAAACGCGGATTTTGCCGAGCGCGTCGAATCTTCGGGCTTCACGTTTATCGGACCAAAAGCAGATGCAATTCGGCTCATGGGTGACAAGGTGTCCGCCATCAAATCGATGAAAGCGGCAGGTGTCCCCTGCGTACCAGGTTCGGATGGACCGCTGAGCGAAGACTCCGACGAAAACATGCGCATGGCCCGCGAGATCGGCTACCCAATCATCATCAAGGCATCGGGAGGCGGCGGTGGGCGCGGCATGCGCGTCGTGCATTCGGAAGCGTCACTGACTGCCGCGATCACGGTGACCAAAGCGGAAGCGCGCGCGGCGTTCAACAACGATGTCGTCTATATGGAGAAGTTTCTCGAAGAGCCGCGTCACATCGAGTTCCAGGTGCTTGCTGATGGCCAGGGCAACGCCATACATCTGGGCGAGCGCGACTGCTCGATGCAGAGACGCCACCAAAAGGTCATCGAAGAAGCGCCGGCACCGGGAATTTCCGAAGCACAACGCAATGCCATGGGCGAACGATGTGTCAATGCCTGCCTCGAGATTGGCTACCGCAGCGCCGGAACTTTTGAATTCCTGTACGAGAATGGCGAGTTTTATTTCATTGAGATGAACACGCGCCTGCAGGTTGAACACCCGGTTACGGAAATGATTACGGGAATTGATATCGTGCGCGAGCAACTCAATATCGCCGGCGGGGAGCCGTTGCAAATCAGGCAGCAAGATGTGCGCATGCAAGGGCACGCCATCGAATGCCGTATCAATGCTGAAGACCCGAAAACGTTCATGCCATCGCCCGGCCTGATTACACTGTCGCATGCACCGGGCGGCCCGGGAATCCGCTATGACTCGCACATCTATAGTGGTTACAACGTGCCGCCGTACTACGACTCGATGATCGGCAAACTGATCGCGCACGGCCAAAACCGTGATGCGGCGTTAGCCCGCATGCGCAACGCGTTGATTGAAATTGTCATCGAAGGCATCAAGACCAACGTGCCCTTGCATCAGGAGATTTTTCAGCATGCGGCCTTCCAGGCCGGAGGAACGGACATCCACTACCTGGAGAAGCGGCTGGGGCTGGCGTAGGAGCGCATCAAGAAAAAGAGCGATGAGCGACGATGGACTGGCAACAATTTGTCATGGACCTGGATAAGCTGAATCCTGACTGTGTGGAGGAAATTTTCACGCGGCACGGAGCGCATGCTGTAACGCTGGCTGACGGCGGCAACGAGCCGGTCCTCGAACCGGCCCCGGGTGAAACGCCGTTGTGGAGCAACACGTCTATCACCGGGTTGTTCTCTCCCGATGCCGATCTCGGCGCGCTCGCAGACGACCTCGTTGCCTCCCTGTCACTCGTATATATGCCGCCACATCGTATTGAATCACTCGAAGATCGGGTATGGGAGCGCGAGTGGTTGAAGGATTTTGGCCCTATGCGGTTCGGCGAGCGATTGTGGATTTGCCCGGGCGATTCCAGCGCCGACGACGACAATGCCGTCGTCGTTCGCCTGGACCCCGGCCTCGCCTTTGGCACCGGCACACATCCCACCACGGCAATGTGCCTTGAGTGGCTCGACGGCCTCTCGCACGATGGCACCGCCATGCTCGACTACGGCTGTGGCTCCGGTGTGCTGGCCATCGCGTCGCTGAAACTCGGTTGCACATCGGCGACGGGTATGGACATCGATCCACAGGCATTGACGGCGACAGCGGAGAACGCCGCCCGAAACGGCGTTAGCCGGGCCCTGGCCGTGGTGGGCTCGGATGCAGAGATTCGAGGTAGCTTCGATACCGTGATCGCCAACATTTTGGCCGGACCGCTCGTCAAACTCGTCGAATCAGTCACAACGCGACTCAGTTCCGGTGGACAACTCGCACTCTCAGGCATACTTTCGGAGCAAGTTGAAGCCGTTTGCGACGCCTATTCGCCGTGGATTGCGTTTGACGAGCCCGCGTTTCGATCTCAGGGCCAGCAACGCTGGGCGCGGTTAAGTGGAAAACGGAGAGACAACTAGCTCATGTACACGCAGTGCCCAGATTGCGGGACATCGTTTCGCGTTACCGCCGTGGTATTGAAACAGGCCGCGGGCAAGGTCCGTTGCGGCGGCTGCGGAAATGCGTTCAATGCATTGGCGTATCTGTCCGAGAACAAACCTGACCCCTCCGTGCGCACCGAAGTCGACGGGTCGCTGCCAGAACTGATGCCGGACCCGATCGAAAAAGAGCCGGGCTCGCCGCCGACGGCGATTTCGCCGGAGCAAAGTGCGGCGCTCCTGAAGACGCTCGACCAACTCGCCGGTGAAGACATTCGTCTCGAAGACACGGGCATCGAATGGCGGGTACTTGGCGTTGACGAGGAAGACGAATCAGATATCGATGAACTTCGCGAAAACGCGCCAATCAGAGTTGACGAGTTTCTGACAAAAACACCGACGCCGGTCGAAGCCGGTGAGATTTTTGAAGATCCGGTGCCGTCCGTTGTCGAAGAGAAAGAAGTGTTCGAAACCACCGGCGACGCAGCGGACGAGACGAGCGCCGAAGAGCTGCGGTTTGATGACAACACCGGACTGCCCGACGACTTTGATTTCGACAGCGTGCCGTCTGCGCCTGCCGGCCCGAAGCACGACCCCGAGCCAATGCCCGACCCGGAACCCGAAAATCTTCAGGTCGATCTCGCACTTGGCGATCCGGAGGAATGGGGCGACTTGCTCGATGAATTCGGTAGCGAACAATCGACGGACGCCGCCAGCTTCGCGGTCGAAACCGAACCGGTGCCCGATGTTGATGAAGCCGCGGTCATTGAAGTTAGCGGCAACGAAGACGCACCGCTGGACATCGATACTCAGTTCGGTATGCAGGCTGAGGCCATGGGAATTGACCTTAGTGGCATCCACGAAAAGCCCGACGACGATACCGCGGACGCCGGGGGGTTCAACGTGGCCGAGGAAGATACCTCGATTGACGAGGACCTGATTGCCGCAGCGTTCGAAAATGAGCAAACGGCGGTCGAGGGCGACCTCGCCGAGGAAGCCGAGGAACACGAAGAAGAGGGAGACAAGGAACTCTTCGAAGAATTCGAAGAAGAGCGCCGGGACGAAGACCTCGCGCAAGAGCTGGACGGCAAGTTCGACGAGGATGTCGAAAACATTGAGATCAAGCTGGAAGACGAAGAAAGACCCAAACATTTTGTGCCGCCGCAATCCGAAGAAGAACAAACGATCAACATGATGATCGACGAGGAGCTGTTCAGCATGGCCGTCGAAGACGAAGACGGCTTTGCATCGACGATTGTAATTGAAGACAAGAAAGTCGAAGAAAAAGGCCTGGGAGAAAAGGACGAGACAGAGAAGAAGGCGCCCCCCAAGGAAGAAGGCAGCGGCTTCGAAACAATCATCATGGAAGGCGAGTTAATTCACGCGACGGCCGAGCAGGAAAAACTCGCTGCAGCGGCGAAAGCCACGGACGGACTCGGCGATGCAGGCTTCGTGCTTCCCAAAGAAGAGCCAAAAGAAGATGTCGCAAAAAATGCGCCCAACTTCAGGATGATTGCCGGAATCGTTGTGCTTGCGTTACTGTTAGTCGGCCAGCTAATTCATCAATCGCGTTCGGCTCTGGCGACCGTGCCCGCGATCAATAACGCGATCGCGCCCGTTTACCGCGCTGTCGGCGCACCGATTACACCAAATTGGGATGTTACGGGCTGGCGAATTGAAGTAACCAAAGGCAGCACCAATCCCATCGCCAGTTTCGTCAAAGGCGAAACAGCGGAAAGCGGCGAAACCGTCGCGGACGAGTTCGACGCCACCGCTGGCATTTCCGCCGAGGAAGACGAAACGCTCACAATCTACTCTCGAATTGGCAATAAGTCCGACGGCCCGTTGCCCTATCCGCTCATCAGCGTTGCACTCACGGACCGCTTCGAGGAAATCATAGGCAACAAGGTGCTGGAACCAAGCGAATACCTGACCGGCAATTTCGACCCCCGCGTACCCCTGCCGCCTGGCAACACGTTTAACGCGCTGATCTCCATCGAGTCACCGGCACCGGAGACGACGGGATTCAGATTGGATATTTGTTACCGGCAGGCCGCCGGCCTGTTGCGCTGCGCGACCGAGGATTTCAAGTAGAAGCCCGCTCCCCGCTGGGGACGACGCGTGCAATCGTTGGAGCCCCGCCATGCAGATCGGACCCTACAAACTAAGTAGCCCTTTTGTTCTTGCGCCGATGGCGGGAGTAACGGATAAGCCGTTCCGGGCGCTTTGCCGACGATTCGGTGCCGGAATGACGACCTCCGAGATGACGACGGCCGATACGCGTCTCTGGCAGACGGCGAAGTCGCGGCGGCGGCTTGATCTCGACCTCGACGCCGAACCCGTCGTGGTGCAGATTGCGGGATCCGAGCCGGGGCAACTCGCCATTGCCGCAAAGGCCTGTGTGGCGCGCGGAGCCCAGATCATAGATATCAATATGGGCTGCCCGGCCAAAAAAGTGTGCCAAAAACTGGCTGGCTCGGCGCTGCTCAAAGACGAGCGCCTGGTGCGCGACATTCTCACGGCCGTTGTCGCGTCAACCAGCGTTCCTGTCACGTTGAAGATTCGAACCGGCTGGGACCCCGATCATCGCAACGGAACCACGATTGCGCGCATTGCCGAGGACGCCGGCATCCAGTCTCTCGCCGTACATGGTCGAACGCGCGCATGTCGCTACCGCGGAAATGCGGAATTTGAAACGATTTCGCGCATAAAAGAGAGCGTCGATATCCCCGTGATCGCCAATGGGGATATCCACAATATCGAGAAGTCGCTTGAAGTTTTGCGCCTAACTAATGCTGATGCCTTGATGATCGGTCGCGGCGCACAGGGGCGTCCGTGGATCTTCCGCGAACTTATAAACGGTCTAAGTAACGAACCTGAATTTGCACCGCTAGCAAAAACAGAATTGCGTGATACTATGCTCGACCACTTGAACGAAATGCACCGGTTCTATGGGGAACAAACCGGCGTTCGGGTGGCTCGCAAGCATCTGACCTGGTATTGCGACAAGCTCGCAAGCGCAGACGAATTTCGTTACCAGGCAGTGCGCGTCGATAGTGCTTCTGAACAAATCAGACTGACGCTGGAATACTTTGACCGTCCTGACGGGGGTATTTCGATGGCCGCGTAGTCGCTCGGAAGCGGGAGGACTTTGAGGACAGGCTCTAGGATTCGCCAACGTGGCCCAAAATAAAACGACAAACGGCACAGCTCTGAAAGCGCCCAAGAGTAAAAAACCACTCTGTAAACACACAGAAGACGCTCTGGACAGCTATTTTGCGAGCCTGAACGGCGACCGGCCGGGCGATTTGTACGATCTCGTCCTCGGCGAAGTGGAGCGGCCCCTTTTTAAAGCCGTAATGGACTATACACACGGCAATCAAAGCCAGGCAGCCGGCATTCTCGGTATCAATCGGGGTACGCTGCGCAAGAAGCTCAAGACCTATTCCCTGATTCTGTAAAGGACCTGCATGTTTACTGTGCGACGCGCGCTCGTCAGCGTTTCTGACAAGAGCGCCCTGATTCCGTTTGTTTCCGGCCTCGCAAAACTCGGCGTAGAAATCCTCTCCACGGGTGGCACGGCCCGGCAACTTCGCGATGCCGGCATCAACGCGATCGACGTCGCAGACAAGACCGGCTTCCCTGAAATCATGGATGGCCGAATAAAAACACTGCATCCGATAATCCACGGCGGCCTCCTCGGGCGACGCGGCACTGACGAAGGCGTCATGGCTAAACACGACATCGAGCCAATCGACATGCTGGTTGTGAACCTGTATCCCTTTGAGCAGACGATCGCGCGCGACGACGCAACGATTGATGATGCGATCGAGAACATCGACATCGGCGGGCCGGCCATGATCCGCGCAGCATCGAAAAACCACGATGGCGTCGCCGTCGTCGTCGATCCGGCCGACTACGACAGTGTGCTCGAAAGACTCAAGGGCAGCGCGCTGTCACTCGAAGAACGGCGCCGGCTAGCCGCAAAAGCTTATGCGCACACGGCCGCCTACGACACAGCCATCACCAAATACCTGTCCCGCTCGCTCGGCGACGAGCCATTGGGGGAGCGATTTCTCCATGCCGGCAGCCTGGTCGAGAAATTGCGCTATGGCGAGAATCCGCACCAGGATGCGGCGTTTTACATCGACCAACAGGCACCGGCTGGTTCGCTCGCCACGGCGAGGCAATTGCAGGGCAAGGCACTCTCTTATAACAACATCGCCGACAGTGA
>CAYLTW010000051.1:0-18125 GCA_964386735.1 uncultured Woeseiaceae bacterium | reverse complement strand
CCATAATCGTCGCGCGATACTCGCTTTGAATGCCGCCGATTCGGACAAGACACGCCGGCAGCGGGTCGCGAAAATTTGCGGCGAGACCTTTGCCGAGCATTCAGTATTCGTCGAACATGAAACCGAGGGCATTGCGCTGTCAGGGTGGGTCGGGCTGCCGACTTTTAACCGCAGCCAACCGGATTTGCAGTACTGGTTCGTCAACGGCCGCAGTATCAGCGATCGCACATTGACACATGCGGCCAAACACGCCTACCGCGACGTGTTGTTTCACGGCCGTTTCCCAGCCTACGTGTTGCACCTGACCATGGACCCGGCCGGCGTCGATGCGAATGCACATCCCGCCAAGCACGAGGTGCGGTTTCGGGATGGCCGTCGAGTACATGGTGTGGTCTCGCAAGTGCTCGAGGCCGCATTGCGCGAGACGAGACCAGGCGGACACGCCATCACGCCGATGCCGGCCGGCGCGCGTCCTGGATTCGAGCAAGGCTCAATGCTGTTGCGAGACCGTGTACAACCGGGCGCATCGACAGTTCGGGAAACACTCGCGGCCTATCACGCGTTTGCTGGCGCGACAGCTTCCCCGGGCGAACCGGCACCAAGTCAGAATCGCGAAATCCCACCGATGGGTTTCGCGATAGCCCAGCTTGCCGGTGTTTACGTCCTGGCTGAAAACAGTGACGGACTGATCATCGTCGACATGCACGCCGCACACGAGCGAATAGTCTACGAAAAACTGAAGCGCGACTTCGATGACAAGTCCGTTGTCAGGCAACCGCTGCTCGTGCCGGTTTCCGTCGCAGTGTCCGAGGGAGAGGCCAGCCTGGTCGAGTCGTCACAGGAAACCCTCGCGTCGATCGGTCTGGTCGTCGACCGGTCCGGACCGACAACACTCGTTGTTCGCGAAATGCCCGGTCTATTAAGAGATGCGGACGCGGAATCATTGCTTCGCGATGTACTCAGCGATCTGTCCGAAGCCGGGCAAAGCAATCGTGTTGAGGACACCTGTCACGAGTATCTTGCAACGATGGCCTGCCATAATTCGGTACGCGCCAATCGTGCGCTGACGATCGGCGAAATGGATGCGCTGTTGCGCGAAATGGAAATCACCGAACACGCCGACCAATGCAACCACGGCCGGCCGACCTGGACTGCGATTACGATGGCGGAACTCGACCGCCTGTTTCTGCGCGGTCGCTGATGGCGCGAACCGCCGTTTGCCTGATGGGTCCGACGGCATCGGGCAAGACCGAAATCGCGATTGCTTTGTGCGATCGATTTCCGTTCGAAATCATCAGCGTCGACTCTGCGCAGGTTTATCGTGGCATGGATATCGGTACGGCTAAACCGGATAAGGCCACGCTTGAGCGCACGCCGCACCGGCTGATTGATATTCGCGACCCCGAGGAACCCTACTCGGCGGGCGAATTCGTGCGCGACGCGCGACAGGCGATGGAGGAAATATTCGCTGCCGGGCAGACGCCGCTTCTTGCCGGTGGAACGATGATGTACTTCCGGGCCCTGACCCAGGGTATCGCGGCGTTGCCCTCGGCCGACGAAAAGACCCGCAGGCAGATCGATGCGCAAGCGGAAAAGACCGGCTGGCCCGCGCTACATGCGGAATTAGCGCGCATCGACCCCATTTTAGCGGCGAAACTGAGTCCCAACGACAGCCAGCGGATTCAGCGAGCGCTGGAGGTGTATCGGCTTAGCGGTACGCCGCTGTCCGAATGGCAGGAAAAGGGACGAGCTGCAAGCGGTGATGGCGATGTTGAGTACTTGCGAATCGGCTTGCAGCCTGAGCCTCGCCAGGTATTGCACGAGCGCATCGATCACCGACTAAAGTATATGATAAACAATGGTTTATCGGATGAAGTGCGAGTGTTACGCGAACGGCCGAAGCTGACCCGGGACGCGCCTTCGATGCGCTCTGTGGGTTATCGGCAGTTCTGGGCGCATGCTGCCGGCGAATGTTCGCTGCAAGATGCTCATTTCAAGGCGCTCGTCGCGACACGCCAGCTCGCGAAGCGTCAGCTAACCTGGCTACGTTCCGACGACAAATTAATGAGTTTCGACCCCCTTGAAGCCGATGCAATCGACTCAATATCGGCCTTTCTGATACCATTTTTCGACGCTTAGGCTGAACATCGCAATTTCGGGCAACCGGCGCCACCGGGACGCGGTGTTCAACGACAACAAAAATAAGGAGACCCGACATGGCTAAAGGGCAGACACTGCAAGATCCCTTCCTGAATCTCTTGCGCAAGGAGAAGGTTCCTGTTTCGATTTATTTGGTTAATGGCATCAAGTTGCAGGGTCAGGTTGACTCGTTCGACCAGTTCGTTGTGTTACTGAAGAACAGTGTCAACCAAATGGTGTACAAGCATGCAATTTCGACTGTGGTTCCGTCACGCAATGTTCGTCTTCCGCTTCCGGATGACGAAGCTGGAGATGGCGACGAACAAACCTAGCCGACGATTGCCGCCCCGGGAGGTCGTGATTGTTTGAACGACCGCAG
Organism: uncultured Woeseiaceae bacterium; assembly: GCA_964386735.1. GTDB lineage: Bacteria > Pseudomonadota > Gammaproteobacteria > Steroidobacterales > Woeseiaceae > UBA1847. Next base: position 15,607 of record CAYLTW010000051.1, on the reverse strand, counting down.
AGCGGTGAACGTGCCATTCTCGTCCATGCGAGTCCACAGGGCGCACCAGACGAAACCGAACGTGAAGAATTTGCGGAGCTGGCGAGCTCGGCAGGCGCCATCGTGGTCGACGAAATCATCAGTGCGCGCAAGCGGCCCGACGCGCGCTACTTCATCGGTCGCGGCAAGGTAGACGAATTGCGCCAGAGCATCGTGGCCAACGAAGCAGAACTGGTCATCCTGGGCACCGAGCTAACGCCGAGCCAGGAACGCAACCTTGAGCGCGAACTCAAGTGTCGCGTGCTGGACCGTGCAGGCCTGATTCTCGATATCTTCGCGCAACGCGCGCGCAGCTTCGAGGGCAAGCTGCAAGTCGAGCTTGCGCAGCTCCGGCATCTGTCGACGCGGCTGGTTCGCGGCTGGACTCACCTTGAACGCCAGAAAGGCGGTATTGGCTTGCGCGGACCGGGTGAAACTCAACTTGAAACTGATCGCAGGTTGCTGGGGGATCGAATCAAGGCTTTGAACGCCCGACTCGATCAGGTCGATAAGCGACGTACGATGAATCGGCGCAATCGCGAACGCGCCGAGATTCCAGCCGTCGCGCTGGTTGGCTACACCAACGCCGGCAAGTCAACGCTGTTCAACGCGCTCACCAAGTCCGATGTGTTCGTACGGGACCAGCTGTTCGCGACACTCGATCCAACGGTTCGCCGCCTCGAACTGCCGGACGGACGCAAGATCGTGCTCGCGGACACGGTGGGATTCTTGCGCGATCTGCCGCATGAACTGATCGCGGCCTTCCGATCTACGCTTCAGGAGGCTCGCGAAGCGGACCTGATTCTGCACCTGATCGATGCGAGCGACAGCGACCGCTGGCAACGGGTGCGGCAGGTTAACGCCGTATTGAAACAACTGGATGCTGACCACGTGCCGCAGATTCGGGTGTACAATAAGATCGACAAACTGGATCGTAAGCCGCGTGTTGCAAATGATCGCGATGGAAACGCGCGGGCGGTTTGGTTGTCGGCGGTAAACGGCGAAGGTGTGCCGATGCTGCTGGAAGTGATCAGTGACCGACTGCGTCGCAAGACATTGCACGGCATCATTCGTTTGCATCCTTCGCAGGGGCGACAACGCGCCAGACTTTTTGAGCTTGGCGCCGTTATCTGCGAGTCGGCGACAGAAGATGGTGGCTGGAACCTGGAACTAAAAATGGCCGAACGGGATTTGCGACGCTTCCTGAAGCGCGAAAATCTCGCGGCAGATTTGCTGACACCGCTAAACAAACAGGAGGCGGCGTCGGCAGCGACCCAAGAGCAAGTAGCTGAGAGCAAGTAGAGAAACTATGGCCTGGAATGATGAATCTGGAAACGGCAAGAATCCCTGGAATCGTGACAATCAGGAGCCGAATGATCTGGACAAAATAGTGCAGAACTGGCAAAAACGCCTCGGCGCATTGCTTGGCGGCAGAGGCGGCGGCCCTGCCGGCGGCGGCGGGTACTTTATCCTGATCTTCGTATTTGTCGCGTGGGGCCTGACGGGCTTTTACCGCGTCGATGAGGCGGAGCGCGGCGTTGTGCAGCGATTTGGCGCTTACACCGAAACGACCATGCCGGGACTGCACTGGCACCTGCCGTTCCCGATCGAGGTGGTTGACCTGGTCAATACGATCGTTGTGACGAACTACGCCTTTCGAACGGAAATGCTGACGGCCGACGAGCAATACGTATTCATCGATATGGTGATTCAGTACCGCCGGTCTGATCCGGTTAATTTCAGCTTCAAGGTTGTTGATCCGGAGCTAACCTTGCAGGACGTGACCGAGAGCGCGCTTCGGGAAGTGGTCGGAACCAGCAAGCTTGACACACTCGTTACGGGGAGGCGCGAAGAAATCACATCGCGTACTAGTGAGGTTCTGCAATCTACACTCGACAGTTACGAGGCAGGCATTACCGTGACGTCAATTTCACTGGAGAACGTCAACTATCCGCAAGGTGTGCAGGCGGCAGTCGACGATGCTCAGAAAGCGCGCAACGACAGCGAGCGGTTCCTGCTGCTGGCGGACGCTTATTCTCGCAATGTCGTTCCAAAGGCCTCCGGTGACGCCGCGCGTGTGCTCGAAGACGCGCGTGCGTATCGCGAGCGCGTCATTGCGAATGCGGAGGGCGAGGCGGCGCGTTTCGAGGCGTTGCTGGTCGAATACCAGAAAGCGCCGCGTGTAACGCGAGATCGCCTGTACATCGATGCGATCGAGCAAGTCTACAAAAATTCAAAGAAGGTCATCCTGGATTCTCAGGGCAGTGGCAATCTCCTGTACTTGCCGATTGACAAGCTCATCGAGGGTAGCGGTGGCCGAAGTCGGTCGAACGGCGATCGAGAACGCTCTGCCGATGGCCAACCCCCGACGTCGCAGTCGGATTCCCGCACGAACCCGACAGACGTGCGCGAGCGGAGGACACGCCAATGAATGGTGGACGCTTTGGAGCATTTGTATTGTTTGGGCTGGCGATCGTCGTCGTCGGTCTGTCGCTGTTCACGGTCAACGAGCGCGAACTCGCGATAAAACTACGCCTCGGCGAAGTGGTGGCTTCGGGTTACGAACCCGGCCTGAAGTGGAAATTTCCGATTATCGAAAACGTTCGCAAGTTTCCGAAACGGATTTTGACGATAAGTGATCGCCCGGAGCGGATTTTCACGGCGGAGAATGAGGCGCTTGAAGTGGATTTCTTCGTCAAATACCGCATTGTGGACGACATTCGTTTTTACACGTCGACAGGCGGGTTCCTGGACGTCGCCGACAAACGCCTTGGCGAAATCGTAAAGAGTGCTGTCGTCACCGAGTTCGGCAAACGCACGGTGTCCCAGGCAATTTCCGTTGGGCGTGCGGAGCTCATGCGGGACTTGCTGGTAGCGGCCGCACCGGCCGCCGAAGATCTGGGTGTCGAACTGATCGACTTTCGTGTGAAGAAAGTTGAGTTCATGGACGACGTCCGCAACTCTGTGTACGCACAGATGGAGGCGGAACGCGCACGTATTGCCGCCGAACGTCGTTCCGAGGGACGAGCGGATGCCGAGGAGAAACGCGCCGGTGCCGACAGGAAAGTTACGGTTGTACTCGCGAACGCCTATCGGGACGGGCAAAAGATTCGCGGTGAAGGTGATGCGCGTGCCGCCGAGATCTATGCCAGTGCGTACACCAAAGATGCCGAATTTTACGCGTTCTACCGCAGTATCGGCGCCTACAGGCGTTCAGTGGGCGGATCCGGCGACTTGCTGGTCCTTGATCCGAACAACGAGTTTTTCCGCTACCTGAACCAGTCAGACGGTAAACGCTAGCTCCCCATCCCGCCAAGCGAAATCACCGTGGCCTGGAGCGAAATTCTGACGGCGCTGGCGCTGGTCCTCGTTATCGAGGGTCTGCTGCCGTTTGCGTTGCCGGGCCGGTACCGGCAGATGGTGGCGCAAGTCGTGCTGCTACATGACAATCAGATTCGCACTGTGGGTCTGGTCATTATTCTGGTGGGTCTTGCGCTGTTGTACCTGGTGCGCCATTGATGCGGCCTTGAAGCCAGCTACTGTTACGGAATGAATATGGGCAAGAACGTCGTTGTTGTCGGTACCCAGTGGGGTGACGAGGGCAAAGGAAAAATTGTTGACTTGCTTACCGAGCGTGCGGCGGCTGTTGTGCGCTTTCAGGGTGGTCACAACGCTGGCCACACATTGGTTATCGATGGCAAGAAGACGGTATTGCACCTGATTCCATCGGGAATCCTGCGTGACGGTGTCAGGTGTCTCATTGGCAACGGTGTTGTGCTGTCGCTTGAGGCGTTGGTCACGGAAGCGAATGCGCTTGTCGAGAGCGGTGTGCCGGTGTTCGAGCGACTCAACGTCAGCCCGAATTGCGCATTGATCCTGCCATCGCACGCTGCGCTCGATCTCGCTCGCGAAAATGCGCGCGGCTCGGACGCAATTGGTACAACCGGGCGCGGTATTGGCCCGGCGTACGAAGACAAAGTATCGCGCCGGGCACTCAGGGTAGCGGACTTGTTTGAACGTGAAAAATTCGCGTCAAAGCTGGGCGATATCCTCGACTATCACAATTTCCTGTTGAAGAATTACTACGGCGCGAAACCGGTCGACTTCAATCGTTCACTTGACAGTGCATTGGCGGCAGCAGAGTTAGTGGTGCCGATCGCAGCGGACGTAACGCAGATCCTCAGTGACCTGGCCGACAATGGCAGGAGTATTTTATTCGAAGGCGCGCAGGGCACGTTCCTCGACATTGATCACGGTACCTATCCGTTTGTGACGTCATCCAATACAGTTGCGGCCGCGGCCAGTACAGGTACCGGCATCGGATTGCGCAATTTTGACTACGTGCTCGGAATTGTGAAGGCTTACACGACCCGGGTGGGCGCTGGTCCGTTTCCGACCGAATTATTTGACGATTTGGGCCAGCACCTCGCGCGCGTCGGCGCGGAGTTCGGCGCAACAACAGGGCGGCCACGTCGCTGCGGCTGGTTTGACGCGGTCGCACTCAGGCGGTCAATCATTAACAGCAGCGTGTCCGGACTGTGTGTAACGAAGCTCGACGTCCTTGATGAACTCGAAACGATCCGGATCAGCGTCGGCTACGAGATCGACGGCGACGCGATAAGCGGTGTTCCGGTTGTTGTTGAACAATTTGCGAAGTGTGTGCCCGTCTACGAAGAGCTTCCGGGGTGGTGCGAATCAACAGTCGGCGCGAAAAGTTTTGAAGAATTGCCGGCAAACGCGCAGTCTTATCTTGTCCGCATAGAGGAACTTGCCGGTGTGCCGGTCGACATCATTTCAACCGGACCGGACCGTGAAGAGACAATAATCAGGCGACACCCTTTCGGGTAGTCGTTCGTCTGCTCAGCGCCAGGCTGCCGAACAGCGTCAGAAAAAACAAGCCGATAGTTCCACCACCGCCGCCGGACTGTACGGTCTGGCCGCCGCCCGGCTGAGGGTTGGGCGGCTGATCGATACCGCTACCATCGAGAATCGTCACGCGGACGGAATTGGTCGTGCCAACAGTCGCACCGGAGGTATTCGACAAAGTCAGTTCGAAAAACTCGTCGGCTTCACCGCTGCCATCGTCGACAATTGGAAATTCAATCCACTTCGGGTCGGCGTTGCCGCTTACCCAGTTCAACGTGCCGCTGGCAGAACCCTGGTAGTCAATGCCACCTAGCGCATCGCCGTTGCTGATCCGGTAGTCGACACTGACCGCACCGATGGCGCTGCCGCGTCGTTGAACAATAACGATGGCCTTGCCGAATCCAAGCTCCGCAACATCGAATGCGTTGCGGTCGAACTCGACAGAGCTGGTGCTATCTTCTCCGATATAAACGCTCGCCATACTGCCGGGTGAAAGCGTGGCGCCGCCCGTTGGCGCTATCAGCTTGATGAACATGCGCTCCAGCGCTTCGTTTGGTTCGTTGTCACGCAATGTACTTAGCGTAATAGTCTTGTCTGTGAGGTCGCCGTTCGTCCACGACAGTGTGCCGGTCATACCGGCAAGATCGGCGCCGTCCGCAGTGCCCGGGACCAGCGCATAGTCGACACTGACCGTACCGCTGCTGCCTCCGACTCGCTGCACGGTAACGGTCACGTCGCTGCCTTCGGTAGCGGCAAACGACGATTGCGCGAATGACAGCGATCCTTGCGCGACCGCGAGGGAATTGTCGCGAATCATGTGCAGGCCGTTGCTAATGTCGCTGATCGCGATACTGCCGCTTGGCAGGAACGGGTAGGCGCCCCAGGCGCCCTGGAACACGGAACCCGAGTTGTCGGGCGGCGTGAATGTATCGAGGTAGCCCGATTCCGTCGGATTTGCGGGGTCTGTGATATCGAGGATTGTCAGCCCGCGTTTGTAGTTGGACATGTAGTAACGGTTGCCTCGGACGAAACCGTTGTGATCCGTCGTGACATTCGTGCTCACCCACGACCCCGCAAACAATACAGCGTTGAGTGTGTCGAGCGAAAATACCCGCAAGGTCGTGTTGGTGCCAAGATTTCGTTCATCCAGTTCGTCATGCACGAACAAAAAACGCTTGTCCTCCGATACCCAGCCGGAGTGAGTATATTGCGCTCCGCCGTACGATATTTCCTGTAACAAAAAAGGTGTCGCGGAATTCGTTATATCCCAGATAACAATCGACCCCTCGTTGAAATCAAAAAGCAGCTCGCAGTAATCCGGCGTTTCGTTTTGGCACTGATCTTTTCGTGAGTCAGTGATGACGGCCGATACTGCGTCATGCATGTACAGGTCCCCGCCGCCGGCGCCGACTGCGTTAAGCTGCGGAGTGGCCGGGTTTGCGAGCGAGTACGATCGAAAGCGCCCGCCGTCAAGCGCTGCGCCGCCGACGATCAGGCTGGGTACTGCCAGACTGAGTCCGAGCCCGGTCGAAAAGTCAGTATTCGTCAAGTAGACATTGTGTGCCGCCCCATACTCACTGACGAAATTGCGGCGAGCGACGCTCTGTGGCAACTGGCTGAGATCAATAACGAACAGCCCCTCCGATGTCGCTTCGGAGATGACATATGCGAAGGCGTTCCAGCGATTTTCGACGCTGTTAAAAAACTGATAGATCGCAATATCGCGCCAGCTCGTGGTTTGGCCGGCGATGAATCCGACTTCAGCGGGGCTTTCCGGGTCGGTAACGTCAATGACTGCTGTACCCGTGTTGTAACCGACAATGACGTATTCACGGTTACTGTTAAGGTCGGTGAAACCCCAGACGTCGGACGCCGCACCCGGGACAGCGCTAATCGATGAATTTGCTACGCGGGACAGGAGCTCTGCGTTTAGACACTCAAGTCCACTGCTCTGGCCGCCAATGCACGGGGCCGTCGAGAGGTTTCCCTGGGAGCTCGGCAAGAGTTTTTGGGGAACAGCAGTCCCGGTGAGGATGTCGTCTTTGACACTTTTCGCTTCCGCGACGACATGAAAACCAAGGCCGGATAGCTGCGTACGGTATTCGTGCGGCACACCGACCAATGTCGTTACGCCATCAGAGGTTTGACGAAAGCCGTCCATAGCATCGAAGCCACCTCGAATGTTGGCGGCTCCGTTAACGAGAAAAAAGAGATCGCCGGCATCGGAAATCTCGTATTGACCCGCCGCAACAAGAATTCGGCTGCCAGGGACGGCATGTTGAATTACGTAACCGATGGTCCGGCAGGGCGATTCCGGATTACCACAGCGACCGGAATCTGCGCCCGAGTTGGCGACGAACAGGGATTCGTCGAAGTCCTGTTGCGCGTTCGCCGAGTTGATGGCCACGGTGGCCAGGAGCAAGGCGAGTATTTTCGTGAGCCATGGTTTTTGCATAATTTGAGCTTAACAATCCTGGCGCGATGGTGCCGCTGCGTGCGACATAAATTGCCGGCCAATTCTGTACACTGAGACCAATGTCACACTTGACTAGTTCTCGCGGATCTTTGATTTTCAGCGCCGGAAATACGGCCTACAGAGAAATCCGCGAGAACGGTTTTTCGCCGGGGCAAATCGGCACGCTCGCGGGTGCGTCCGGCGGGGCCAAGTGGCTCGTGCTGAGCCAGTTGGATCGCGTCGTCGCCCGAAAAATTTTGCCGCAACTACAGGCACCGGTCCACACGATCGGCTCGTCAATCGGCGCTTGGCGATTCGCATGTTACGCGCTACGAGACCCGGTGGCCGCAATCGATCGATTTGAGGAGGCTTATCTCTCGCAGACCTATAGTGAGAAGCCCGATCGTGAGGAGATCACGGCTCGAACGACAGAGATACTCGATTACATTCTGGGCGACACAGGTGTCAAAGAGATTCTGCACAACCCCCTGATCCGAACCCATATCATGACGGTTCGGAGCCGCGGTCTGCTGGCGACGGAAAATCGTGTGGGTCTCGCACTCGGGCTGATGTCTGTCGCGACCATGAATATGGCTAGTCGAAAAGTGCTGGGCGCGTTTTTTGACAGAGTGTTGTTTTACGACCCGAGAGACTTGCCGCCGTTTCACTCGCTCGATGGCTTCCCGATGTACCAGGTGGCCCTGCGCGAGGAAAACCTGAAAGACGCGATTCTGGCGTCGGGATCGATACCGCTTGTGCTGGCGGGCGTCAAAGATATTTCCGGCGCGCCGCGAGGCCTGTATCGGGACGGAGGCGTCATCGACTACCACCTGGATTTTCCACATAGCGCGCCGGACAAGTTCGCGCTTTATATCCACTTTTACAACTTCCTGAAGCCTGGTTGGTTCGACAAAAGCTTATCGTGGCGCCACGTGAGCGCCGAGAGCGTTGATCGAACAATACTGATCAGCCCGTCGCCCGAATTTGTGGCGGGGCTGCCGAACGGAAAAATTCCCGACCGGAGCGACTTCACGACGTTTTCACGGCAGGATCGTGAGCGCGCATGGCGCGGCGCGGTTGCTGCGTGCCAGGAACTGGCGGACGAACTGGAAGACGTGTTGGAAAGTGATCGGGTGGCGGATCGGCTGCAACCGATTGTGCAGAACTAGGCGGCCGTGAGTTTGCAGCGGCGCGTGAGGGCTTTCCCCAGAGCGTCGACATCCTCATTCATCAGGTAGTCACTCTGATCTTTCCAGCCGGTGATCATCGGCAAATTGCGTTCATTGACGAGCAAGTGCTCGCTGCTGGTCTGTTCCTTAATTTGCCAGCCCGGTACGGCGATGACGGATCGTACTCGAATATTCTTGCCGGTGATTTTGCGAAACTCTTTTTCGACGCGCTTGGCAGTTGCGATAACGTTGACTATTGACAGGGTTTTCGCAGTATTGGAGAAATGCAGATCGTTGCCATCAAGATGTACGATGCCTTTTTTCAGGTGTCGACGTGCCACAACGTTGATGGCGTATACGCCGCCTTGCCCGACCAGGACATGATCGACGACACCCGCGGCGCTTGGTACGTCGTGATAAACACGGCCGTGAGATGATGCGATTCGTTGCAGTTGATGGCCAACAGCGACATTGGCGTCGCGGAGAAAGCGGACTGAGCGCCAGGATACGACGGTGCGAATCAGCCGATACAGCGCAAACAGGGCTGCGGCCGCGAGGGCCGACAGCAAAACGTATAGCTGCCACTCGGGGTAGCCGACGAATAATTCCGGGCCCTGGAAAGCGATGGTGGCGATGTACATGACGACAAACACGAGTGTCGCGCCCAGGTAGGTCGACTGCGCGCGCGACAGCTGCTTGAGCTCGTCGCGGAATCGCTGGGCCGCCTCACTCATAATGCTGTCCGCGAAATTCGGATGGCCCGAAAAGACGTTCGAAAGCAGGTGCCAGGATTTGGCGACCAGTAAAAACACGATCGCGCACGCGATCGCGACGGTCGCAGCTCCACTGACGGCCTGAATGTCCATGAGACGAGCCTAGCGAGCGCCCGCCGGGGTCACTGTGATGCAAGTCACACTCGCGGTACCCAGGGAGCACCCGAGTCGTCAGTTTTCAGTCACGACGCGGCTGCGTGCCGGTATCTGTGAAAGTCATCACGGCGATAGCGGCCGGGAGATTGCTAGCTTCTACGAAATTGCCCCGGGGTACGGCGAGATTGAAAGATGAGGTGTGGCATGGGTAGCAGGATTGCAGGATTTTCTTTGGTACTGGTTGCTCTGGTCACGAGCGGCTGCGCCGGCATGAGCAGCGACGAGTGTGCAATGAGTGACTGGTCAGCGGTTGGCTTCGAGGACGGTGCCTCAGGCTACACAAGCGAGCGCTTTTCGAGCCGTCGCAAGGCCTGTGCAAAACACGGTATTAAGGCGGATTTCCGGGCGTACCAGGAAGGTCGCGACGAGGGACTGGTGCAGTTCTGCCGGCCGAGTCGGGGCTACAACCTGGGTGTCCGTGGCGGCACCTACAACGGGGTATGCGATGCGGCGCTGGAAGAGGAGTTTCTCGACGCCTACCGGGTAGGCAATCAGCTTTACATTCTTCGCTCAAACGTCGGTACAGCGAACTCCCGTATCGCATCAAAAGAGCGCGAGCTCGATCGGATAGAGACCGACATTCGCTCCAAGGAAGCAACCGTCATCGCAGCCGATACGACGACCGAGAATCGTGTTTTACTGCTTGCCGACCTCAAGCGCCTGTCAGAACACAGCGGCGAGCTCGAGACCGAGATCGACCAGCTGATTCGGGATCGTGCGCGCTTTGAACACGAGCTCGCCAGCTACGAAAATACCGTTGCCGCCTATGGTTTTTAACCCGAATGAGCCTTCCTAGAAGAAATCCGGATCGTCGTCCGCACGGCGATCCGCGCCTTGCCTGCGCTCCGTCTCGAACCTACCGGTTGACGACGAATATCCGGCGGACTTGAATACGCTACGCCGGTCTTTCCGGTCGCGCCGGTCCCGGTAATGAGTAAAGCGGCACTGGCAATCCGTGGCGTCGCAATCAGGCAGAGGAACTCGCGGCGCGGCGCTGGCCAGAAAACGTCTGCCTCGCAACTCCATAGCTGCATTACATGCGTTTGCTGCGAACGTGAGCGAAACCGCGTGATAGGCCGTGTCGTTACTCGACTTGCGGCGCCCGACAGCGGCCTTTTCAGCCGCCTGGTTTTGCCGGCGTCTCACCAGGAGCCAAACGAGAAGCAGGGCAACTACAATGATCAGTAGCGTTTTCATTTTTCTGATCTGCGACCGCCGATACCTGATTGTCGCATATTGTGAACATCCATCACCGATAAACGCGTTGCGGTCAAAGAAATTCGTCGACCAGTACTTCGGCAATCCGGGCTGTCATCGTAATATCGACCAATTCATTGATCTCTTCAGAGGCCAGCAAATCCGGGAGAAACACACGATCGATGAGCTGTCGAACAGCACCCGGATCCGAGGTCGCCAGGTTCAGCTCTTTATTGATTTTGAGGCTAAGCTTGTCGAAATTCGCAGATCCGACGCAGGCCCAGCCATCGAAGATCGCGGCCTTGATGTGGCTCATGCCCGGAAAGCGGTAGACGCGAATGCCGTGTTCGAGCATTTGGTTGATGGCGATCTGGTTGCTGCTGTTTAGCGTTCCGTGATTGCCTTGCATTGGCAGAATAACGCGAACGTCAACGCCCCGTCGGCGCGCCTGTGCCAGCTCGTAGAGCGTGCGGTCGTCCGAAAAATAGGCGTTTTCGATCAATATGTAGCTCTTGGCATTTCGAATTGCGGCAATCTGCGCCTTGTATATGTCTGAGTCGAAGTTCTTGGTCTGCAGGATACGAACCGGATAACCGCCGTCATCCGCGTCATCGCCCTGGCCCTTGATAAAAGCGAAGAAGTTGCCCAAATCGCCCAGCAGCCCGGCTCGTGCCCAGGCCTTGTTGGACTCGTACTGCAACTGATCGACGACCGGGCCGCGCACTTCCATCATCAGGTCGTGCCATTCGTAACGGTATTCCCGGCCGATATTCATGCCACCGACAAAGGCTACCTTCTTGTCGATGATCGTTGTTTTGGTGTGATCACCTGTCGTCCACGGGTTCGCGATAGTGCGAACCCGGGTGCGCGAGTCTTTTCTTAGGTACATCGACATCGAAAGCGGGGCACGATGGCTGGCCGGAGTCGATTCGGGGTCGACTCGCATGGCCTGTATTGTACCGAGTGAGTCAAACATGACGCGGACGCGAACATCGTCCCTGGAGCGTTCCCTCAGGAGGTCAGCGACTGACACGGCGTAATCATCATTGTCGAAAATATAGGTGCGCACGTCGATCGACTCGTGCGCGGAACGAATAACGGACTCAAGTCGATCGAAGTACGCCTCGCCGTCAACCAGAAATTCGATCGCCCCACGCGATCGCCTGGTGTTCGTAATGTTGTCAAGTTTAGATTCCCAGGCCGGCATGTCCATTGGCTCGGCATTACCTACGAGCGGGATATCGCCAGTCAGTGCCGGCATCAATGACGCACTCAAAGCGACGCGGCCCATTGCACCGCCGACCGATTTTAAAGCGAACGAGCCGAGCGTCGTCAGGTAGGAGACCGGCCGCAGAATCGATTCGACCTCGGTTGACCTGAAGTAAAGAATAGCGTTCTGGCCGATGCTGGTGGCGCCGCGCAGCAAGTTGTAGTTTTCGCCGGGCATGTCGTTGCTGATGATGATTTCGCGGGCGACCGGGTCGGAAACGACCATTGCACCGGTGCAGCCCCAAAGCATAACTGCTGCCGCCAGCAGAGCGGCAAGCGACGTGACCTGTAATGCGATGTGATGAGATTTCATGACCTGACTCCGTTTTTTGGCCGGCGGCGTTGGTGCCGGCCTTGGAATCAAGTCTGGGGAAAGCGGTCAGTAAGTTACTGATTACAAGTTTATTGTTAGCCGATGTTTCCTGATTTGTTCATGATGCAACAATGATGGATCACCCAAGTTATTGATTGTTGGAAAGTCCCGCGTCTTTGGCAGTGCTTACATTGCCGGCAGCGGCGAAACGCCGATGACCATTTCATGGAAATAGACCACGATCGCGAACATTACGATGCTGGCCACGATCGTCATGGGATCCCTTGAGAAGGGTACGGCCTCGGGTTTTTCCCAGGCGCCATCCCGCAGCTTAATGGTCAGCATGGCAATGATGGCCCATGCCCCCAGTCCGCCAAATAAAACGACCGAGCGATTGTCGCCATTGGCGAGCAGGTGCGCGCCGGCCCAGACGACCATACCGGTCAGCATCGGGTGTCGCAAAAACCGTTTTATGTTGCCCGGAGCGTTGGCCGCTGCAAAAAGCAGGAACGAGAGCAGCATCAATCCGGGAACGACAGGGCTGCCGAACAGCGGCGGCACATAGACTGGCGCGATCGCTGCGTTTCTCCAGCCAAACACGATCAACGCGAGCGTTGCGATAATACCGAGCGCGAACAATCCGCGGTAACGGCTGCCGCCGAGCCGCGCAATCAATCGGCTTCGGGCAGAAGGCATTGTCGAAGGAAAAAGATGCAGGGCGCTCCAGAGCAGGACGCCGGTGATCAGCAAGGTCAAAGCAGTCTCCCATTGAAAATATTCGCCCAAGTATACCGGTCCGCGACATGAGAGTTTTCTGATTGCCCGGTTCGTTTTTCGAAGGCGCAAGAATCGCTAAAACGCTTCCCCTACGGAGATGTGAATCGCCTCGCTGTCGGTGGAGCGGGCGTAGTCCAGTCGCAGGTTGATACGTTTGGCTTTCAGCACCATCAATCTCACACCGACACCGTAGCTGGGAATCGCTTCGCGATCGCGAATGCCGTTGAATGTATTCGCGACGTAGCCGGCGCCGCCGAAGCCGACCAGCCCCCAGCGTTCACTCATTTGCCAGCGGGCCTCGACCTGACCCGACGTTGACACTTTGCCGAGATAATCGGTCGCCGCAAAACCCCGTAACTTGATTGTGCATGCGTCCCAAAGCGGAGCAATGCCGCCCCTTCCGCAGCCCTGCAACTCCCACGCAAGCACAAGCGAATCCGCCAGTCTGTGGTAAGAGCGATATGAGGCACTGTAGGACTGGTAGGTTAAATCGCTGCCAACCGCCTCGTCATTGAAAAGAGCGTCGACCTTGAAATGTTGCCCGCTGAAGCTGTTGAGTGGCATGTCACGCGAGTCGTACTCAAGAAGTGTGCCCAGTCCGGCAGAACGCACATCGTTCCCGGTATCGAAGTCCGGTACGGAGATACCTGTCTCGACGCTTTGGGTGGTATCGATCAGCCGCGTAAGAATCCCTCCATACCATTTACCTTTGAGCCTTGTGGCAATTTTGGCAAATAGAAACTTGCCGCTTATTTTCCAGTCAAGACTTGCTCCTCCACCTGTTCCATCCGGCGCAAGCAGAGGCAGCCTGAGATCGGCCCCGCCAATCGCGCCCGTAAAACGCCATTTGTCGTCTTTCCAGTAATTTTGTTGCACAACGGCGAACGCCCGGCTGTCGGTGCTCGTGTACATGCCGGCAGCGGCGGTCACGGATGCGGGCTGCAGTTTTTTCTGTTCTTCGGACTGTGGATAAAAGTAGGCGGCACCGGCGACCAGCCCGGTTTCCAGGGTCGGGTTGGATATTGGAACGGGTACGACGACGAAATTGCCGCGCTGCAATTTCAGCTTGGTTTCGTCATCACGAATGTCCGGCGCGATTCCTGGGCGGGTATCCGTATTTGATTCCTGCGCAAACGCGAAAGAGCCGTGCAACGCGAGCAAACTGGCAAGAAATATCGCGCGTATCAAAAAGACCAGCCAAGCGAAGTCACAATGCCGTAATCGCTCGTCGATTCCGTCTCTCCTGATGGTGGATCGCTGTCGTAGGTCTGGTAATAGTTCAGGTCCCAGTACAGATCCGAAATCAACTCCCTCCGAATATTTGCATCGAACTGTGCGCGATAACGCCCGGCACTGGTGATACTCGGAAAAACCGATAACCGGAACGACAGATCGACGGTTGGGTCGTCGAAAATGTATCTTGAGAACTCTGCTCCCAGAAGGCCTTCAAGGTTTTGTTGAGGAGAAGCATCACCCACCAATGTCTCCGCGGTGGCAACGAGGCCACCGAGCAGGGAAAACTCCGAGAGGTTGGTTTGAACCAGATATCGGCCCAGGCCAGCGCCAAGACTCGAACGAAGCTTCAGCCCCAACTCATCGTTGCTCTCAAATCCGAGCAGATATGTATTGAACCATCGGTCGCTCCTGAATCGCGTCATGCTCGTCTGCAGATCCGATCGCTGTGTGGTCTGGTCCAACTGGTCGCTTGTCGTGACGATATTACTGTCGATGGAAAATTCTCGAATTGCCGTCCTGTGGCTGGCGCGCACACCAAAATTCAGCTGAGCAATATCGCTTGCCTTGGTGAAACTGTAGCCAAAATTGAAAGAACCCTTGATCCGGTTCCAGAACGAGTTCTCGATTGGCGATATCCGAATTATGTTCCCGTGCGCGAACGAGATTGTGCGATTGTTGTTTTCCAGTGTGATGTTGTATTGGTCGTCGATACTCTGAATGGTTGCGACGATCCGCTGGCCATCAGTCCTCTCGAACTGAAATTGATAGTCGCTCTGGATACTTGTTACGTCTTCCCACTCAATACGCACTTCACCCATGCTGGCAGTGCTCACACGTAGAATACCGTGATCCAGCTCTTTGATCTCACCGGTAACGTGGTCACCGTTGGATAGCGTGACCACGTCGGTTTTGTCCCTCGCCCAGGCGTTGCTGTAAATCAGCAGCACCAGCATCGCTGCCGCCAGTTGGGTTGCTCTGGATATATCAGTAGATTCGATCATCTTGGCTAAAAACTCCATACCTGTTGCAACACGGAGAAGAAAGACTGGTTCTCCAATACTGCTCTTTGCTATTCGCCGACCGTGTCGGCAACTGCCTTTTTGCAACCATCACCAACTTCTTCGTCATGTTCAGCGAGACACGCAAGTATTCTGCCTTCACCGACCTCAACATCGTTGCACAGGCTTTGAATCTCGGTCTGGCATTCCTGGGCGAGGTAGTTGACTGCTACTGACAACTGTTCGAGCAAACTAGCCGCCTGGTAAAAGGCGTATTCACACTGCCCGGATATCTTATCCTCGTGTGCCGCCATGCAATGCAACATACGGCCATTGCCCGGCGTTACCTGGCTGCAGTAATTCTGAATGTCACTTTCACA
>CAYLTW010000050.1:0-18180 GCA_964386735.1 uncultured Woeseiaceae bacterium | reverse complement strand
ATTCCGTGGCCGCCACCGGTCACTACTGCGACTTGTATAGTCAAATCATCCAACATTGTCATCGCGCGCGCTCCGTCGAGCCAAATTTGTTCAATCAGTGTGAGGCCTAAAGTATGATACGCAATCTTCACACAAGGGAGCACGGGAAGTGGATTTCGAGTATTCGGATAAGGTCATAGACCTTCGCCAGCAGCTGCAGTCCTTTATGGACGAGCATATTTTTCCCAATGAACGGGCAATGCAGGACCATCTCGCGAGCACCGATAATCCGTGGGTGACGCCACCGTTGATCGAGGAGCTCAAGGTCAGGGCACGCGATGCCGGCCTCTGGAATCTGTTCCTGCCGGGGGAACTCGGCGCCGGGCTGAGCAATCTCGAGTACGCACCACTGGCCGAAATAATGGGCTGGGTGATGTGGTCGTCGGAGGTGTTCAACTGCATGCCGCCGGATTCCGGAAATATGGAAACGCTGCTGCTCTATGGCACGGATGAGCAGAAGGATCGCTGGCTGAAGCCGCTGCTCGCCGGCGAAATTCGATCCGGATTCGCGATGACCGAACCGCTGGTCGCCTCTTCGGATGCCACCAACATCGAATCGTCGATCGTTCGCGACGGCGACGAGTATGTGATCAACGGCCGCAAGTGGTTTACGACGGGCGCGATGCGCGAGACCTGTGAACTTCTTATTTTCATGGGCAAGACGGACCCCGACAATCCGAATCGCCACGCGCAGCAATCCATGATCCTCGTACCCAGGAACACGCCCGGCGTTGAGATCATTGCGAACTACGACACCTTTGGCTACAACGATGCGCCTTTCGGCGAACCTGAAATTCTGTTCACCGATGTACGCGTACCCGCGAGCAATATTCTGCTCGGCGAAGGCCGTGGATTCGAGATTGCACAGGGGCGTCTCGGGCCTGGACGCATTCACCACTGCATGCGCCTGATCGGATGCGCGGAACGCGCTTTGGAGCTGGCCTGCAAACGCGTAAACAGCCGTGTGACATTCGGCCAGCCAATTGCCAAACATCAGTCCGTGCGCGAAAACATCGCGCTGTCCTATTGCGAGATTGAGCAGGCACGATTGTTAACCTTGAAAACCGCCGCGAAAATGGACACGCATGGCAACAAGGAGGCGCGCGATCTTATTGCGGCAATCAAGATCGTTGCGCCGCAGATGGCCTGCACGGTAATTGACCGGGCAATACAGATGCACGGCGCTGCAGGGCTGACCGACAAGTTTCCACTAGCCCTGAGCTATAACATAGCGCGCCAGCTAAGGCTCGCGGATGGTCCGGACGAAGTCCATATGATGGCGCTCGGCAAGCAAGTCATTCGCCGTTACGCTGACTGAGTACGACGTCTCAGATCATGCCCGTCGAGCAGCTCGACATTGCAAAGCTCGGTCGTTACCTCGTCGGCCACATTGATGGTTTCTGCGGCCTGCAATCGGCTGAGAAGTTCGCCGGCGGTCAGTCAAATCCGACTTTCCTGCTCACCGCGGACAGCGGCAAGTACGTGCTGCGACGAAAGCCGGCCGGCAAGCTTTTGAAATCTGCACACGCGGTCGATCGCGAGTTTCGGGTCATCACGGCACTCGCCGACACCGACCTGCCGGTAGCAACGGGCTATCATCTTTGCGAAGACGACGATGTCATTGGCAGCATGTTCTATGTCATGTCGTTTGTTGACGGCCGTATTTTTTGGGATCCGTCACTACCCGATACTTCGAATACGGATCGCACGGCGATTTACGATGAAATGAATCGCGTGCTTGCCGCGTTGCATAGCGTGGTTATCGCGTCAGTAGGGCTCAGTGACTACGGCAAGCCTGGAAATTACTTTGAACGCCAGGTTGGCCGCTGGACGAAGCAGTATCTCGCCGCCGAGACCGAGACTATCGAGCCCATGAACGAATTGATTCGATGGCTACCCGAGCATGTGCCGGCCGACGATGGACAGGTCGCACTCGTTCATGGCGACTATCGTCTGGACAACATAATTTTTCACCCGATTGAGTCCCGCATTCTCGCCGTCGTTGACTGGGAATTGTCCACACTCGGCCATCCTTTCGCAGATCTCGCATACCAGTGCATGCAATGGCGCTTGCCAAATACCGGCATTAGCAAGGGGCTCGCCGGAATTGATCGCGAGGCGCTTGGCATTCCCACGGAGTCCCAATACGTTGAACGCTATTGCCGGCGCACGGGCAGAGACGGTATCCCCGACTGGACGTTTTGCCTTGCCTTCAGCTTCTTCCGTCTCGCCTCAATTGTTCAGGGGGTCCTGAAGCGCGCACTCGATGGCAATGCATCTAGCACGCACGCCATGCAAATAGGTAAGATGGCCCGTCCGCTAGCGCAGACTGCAATCGACGTCATCGACGAAGCAGCCTAGCGGCAGATCACGCAATCCTCTTTTTGTTCGCAGGATCTACTCATGAAAGACGCAGTAATCGTTTCGACCGCCAGAACGCCGATTGGCCGGGCATTCAAGGGCGCATTCAACAACATCAAATCGCCAACGATGATGGGCCATGCCATTGCCGCCTCGGTTGAGCGCGCCGGAATTGATGGTGGCGAAGTCAACGATGTCGTCATCGGTACAGGAATGCAGGCCGGCACATCCGGCATGAACCTCGCACGACTGTCGTTGCTGGCCGCGAGACTGCCGGATACGGTGTCCGGCCAGACGATCGATCGACAATGTTCATCCGGCTTGATGGCGATCTCTATCGCTGCGAAGCAAATCCTGGTCGACGGTATGCAGGTTTGTATCGGTGGCGGGCAGGAGAATATATCTGCCGTACAGAACGACTTTTTCAAATCGATTGGCGAAACCGCAGACCCGAATGTCGTTGCAGCTGCGGAACATGCTTATATGCCGATGCTGGTTACAGCCGAGAACATCGTGAAAAAATACGGTATCAGCCGGGAATCTCAGGACGACTACGCGCTGCAATCACAGCAACGTACTGCCGCAGCCCAGGACGCAGGCCGATTCGACGACGAGATCGTACCGCTTGCCTCGACCAAAGGCGTAATGGACAAGGAGACCAAAGAGATCTCCTACGAAGACGTTACGCTAACGCAGGACGAAGGCAATCGCCCCGGAACAACGCTTGAGAGCCTGCAAGGGCTGAATCCGGTCATAGAAGGCGGCACCGTAACGGCAGGCAACGCGAGTCAGCTTTCGGACGGCGCGTCCGCGTGCGTTGTAATGGACGGCAAACTGGCAGAGAAGAAGGGCCTGGAGCCGCTGGGAATATATCGCGGCATTGCCGTGGCCGGGCTCGCGCCTGAGGAAATGGGCATCGGTCCCGTGTTTGCCGTGCCAAAGTTGTTGCAGCAACACGGACTGAAAATCGACGACATCGGTCTCTGGGAACTCAACGAGGCCTTTGCATGCCAGGCCGTCTACTGCCGGGACACGCTTGGGATCGATCCGGACATATACAACGTCGACGGCGGCGGCATATCGGTCGGCCATCCCTACGGAATGACGGGCTCACGTCTTGTCGGCCACGCCTTGATCGAGGGCAAGCGACGCGGTGTGCGCTATGTCGTGATTACGATGTGCGTTGGCGGCGGCATGGGCGCCGCTGGATTGTTCGAAGTTGCTTGATTTTCAGGGACGGTACGCGACGGATCGCCCCAGGTACTGATCTTTCGCAATTCGGTAGCTTTCGTCGGCGCTCTCATCGTAGGCCCACACGGCATACTTGGGCTGACCGCCACCCCAGCTTTCAGATTGTTCGGTCAGTATCACGATTTGCTGGTCCGGCAAATAGCTTAGTGCACGAAAAGGTTTGTCGTCCGGCAATTGCGGCGCTTTCCGGATGGTTCCATCCAGCGATACCAATACATACCTGGCGGTTTGCGACGATGAGCTTTGTGCTCTGCAGAGTAATTGTGCAGAGCCGGCCAACCAAACCGAACCATTGAGAACACAAATCTTCGACAGCGCCGGCAGCGGTCGCGACTCGTCACGCTCAACATCGTAATGATGAATTACAACATCGCCGTCCGTTTCGCTGTCAAATAGTATTTCCGTATTCGACAGAACGACGAGGGCGGGCCTCGAGTTATATCCGTGTATGTCAATCACGGTTTCGTCGCGATATGCTTTCGCGCGATGGGTCGCCAGCAATCGTAAGCCGTCATCATAAACAACCGCTTTGGTGCCGGGCAGATACTCGGCCATAAGCCCCGGGAACAAGGGCGAAGACGAGTATGTCCGCGGATTGAATCGTAGAATTCTGGATGTCTCCCGTGCGTTGTCAAAGACACGAACAGTGAGCAACAGATCACCACCCATAAATGTACTCACGTGGTCAATCGTGACATCACCCAGGTTGGCAACCGCAGCGCTGCTGCTGTCACGCAGATCGAATTGACCGACGTAGTTTCCCGCCGCGAAAAACAGGTGGCCGTGAAGAAGCTTGCGCTCGGACGTATCGCACGATGCGATCAGGCTAAGAACGACAAGCAGAAGAACTCGCATCAGGTGTCGCGAAGTTCCCGGCGCAATATTTTTCCGACCGTCGACTTCGGCAATTCGTCAATGAATACAATCTTTTTCGGTACTTTATACGCCGCCAGGCGCTTTTTGCAGAACTCGCGAATGTCTTCGGCCGTCAAAGCATCGTCCGATTTGACAACGAAAAGCTTGACTGCCTCGCCGGTCTTGCCATCGGGCACGCCAATACACGCGCATTCGAGCACCTGATCCATGGCGGCGACTTCGGCTTCGATTTCGTTCGGGAATACGTTGAAACCTGACACAATGATCATGTCTTTCTTGCGATCTACAATGCGGAAAAAACCTTTTTCATCCATGGTCGCGATGTCGCCGGTACAGAAGTAGCCGTCATCTGTCATCACCTCGGCGGTCGCGTCATCGCGCCCCCAGTAACCTTTCATTACTTGCGGGCCTTTCGCGCATAACTCACCCCGCTCACCCTGTGGAACCTCGTTACCATCTTCGTCACGCAGCGAAATGTCCGTTGAAGGCAGCGGGACACCGATACTGCTCTTGAAATCTTCCATAGTGAACGGGTTCAGCGTCAGAACCGGTGACGTTTCCGACAGGCCATATCCTTCCTTGATATGGCGACCGGTAACCTCCTTCCAATTATCCGAGACCGCTTTTTGGACCGCGGCACCGCCACCAACGCATATTCGCATCGACGAGAAATCCAGATCTGCGAATCCGGGCGTGTGCAAAAGTCCATTGAAGAGTGTATTCACACCGGTAAAAACCGACACGTCCCACTTCGCCCACTCTTTGACGAACGCCGGCATGTCGCGAGGGTCGGTAATCAGCACATTCGTACCGCCAAAGTAAAAATACGACAGCGTGTTAACCATGAGCGCGAAAATGTGGTACATCGGTATCGCCGTGATCACGACATCTTCGCCCGGCTTGACGTAGTCTCCGGCGGTACTTTCGAATTGCATGACATTCGCGATGAGGTTACGGTGCGTCAGCATTGCACCTTTGGACAAACCGGTTGTACCACCCGTGTACTGCAGGTAGATCAGGTCGTCACCGTCGATATCGACATCACTGAAAGCCATGTCGTTGCCTGCAACGATCGCATCCAGGAACGCGATCGATTTTTGAAGCCGTTCGTCCGCAGGCGGCGACGGCAGACCAAGATCGATGAGATCATCAAGGCCCGCAACGATGACGTTTCTTACATTCGTTGTGTCGATGATGTCGGCGAGCGTTCCGGTGGAACCCGAGAACACGACGATCGTCTCGACGTCGGCATCGCTGAGTTGATGCTCCAGTTCCCTGCCCGTGTACATCGGATTCACGTTAACCTGAACAGCACCTGCGCGAAGAATACCCAGCATCGCGACAGGGAATGCCATCATATTGGGCGCCATCAGGGCAACGCGATCCCCTTTGGTCACGCCCAGTTCGGCCTGCAGGTAAGCCGCGAAGTCGCGTGACAGGTCGAGCGTTTCCGCGTAGGTCTTCGTCGCCCCAAAGTTGCTGAATGCGACCCTATCGCCGAATCGCTTTCCCGCCTGCAAGAGCATTTCGACGACACTTTTGAATTTGTCAGCATCAATCTCATGCGGTGTCCAATCGTCGTACTGGGCGAACCAGGGTTTGCTCATCTGTGTCTCCTTCGGAACTTGCGGACCGGCGTCGCGCTACATGTCAAGTTTACCCGACGTTCCGGGAACCATACAGGCTACATCGGTTAATATGTGTGCCGCCCTGGCCACCTTAAGCTGTCCGCAATGACCGCTAAACATACACTTTATGGCGCCGAATTTTCGCTTTACACCGGCAAGGTGCGAAGCTACCTGCGCCACAAGCGCATCCCTTACAACGAGGTCTTGTCATCGCTGAAGGTTTATCGCGGAATCATTGTCCCGGAGACCGGCGTCCGCTTCGTGCCAGTCGTTCGAACGCCCGACGGCCAGTTCCTGCAAGATACGTCGCACATTATTGATACGCTTGAGAAGGCGTTCCCCGATCGACCGGTTATGCCGACGTCTCCCCGCCAGCGTCTCGCATCTCTGTTACTCGAGTTGTATGGCGACGAATGGTTGCTGATTCCGGCAATGCACTACCGTTGGAACTACAACAATTTCCCGTTCGTCTATGAAGAGTTTGGACGCACTATATTTCCGGGTCTGCCGGGTTTCGTCCAGCGCTTCCTGGGCAAACGCATTGGCGCCAGGTTTGCCGGATTTTTGCCGATGCTGGGCATCACGGATGTCACTCACGCGGCAATCGAAAGTTGGTACGAGAAAGATTTTTTGCTTGCCTTGAACCAGCATTTCGTCGATCACGAATTCGTATTCGGCACCGCACCAACAATCGGCGATTTCGGATTGATGGGGCCACTGTACGCGCATCTTTACCGGGACCCGTATCCGGGCAAGCTGATGCGGGACGTCGCGCCGAATGTTGCGGCTTGGGTCGAGCGCATGAACCGGGCCGAAGAATTTAGCGGCGAACTTCTGGTGGACGACGAGATTCCCGATACTCTGGCGCCGATATTCAGGCGCATGTTTGATGAACACTGGCCCGTGCTCACCGACACCGCGCTACGCCTGGGGCAGTGGGCCGAGGAAAACAAAGGCCCTGCTGTGCCGCGAAAAATAGGAACGCATCGATTTGCGATTAACCAGGTAACGGAGACCCGCGCGATCTTGCCGTACTCCGTTTGGAAGATGCAGCGCGCGCTCGACTGCTATCGCTCATTTTCGGATGCAGACAAGCGCCAGGCTAACTCATTTCTGGAGCGTGTCGGCGGGCTCAATGCATTGCAATTTGAGCCACCGGTACGCCTTACACGAATTCGCAACCACTTGAATCTGGCCGCAGTTGACGATGCGCCGGTCGGCATCAGTACATTACGCAATAAACAGCGGGGCTAAATGGCGTTAAAATACTGTATTTCCGTAAGTGTGTGGGAGTCTCGGGTTTGAACATGATCGACATCGACGAAATTTTTAATAACAGCTACGAGCGCTGCCTGAAGACAGGTAATTTCATTGACCGCTTCTATGAAAATTACATCGTGTCGAATGAGGCCGTTGCGCAGAAATTTGCGCAAACAGATATGGCGGGGCAAAAGAGAGTGCTGGAAGCCTCGCTGCACATGTTAATGGCACTCCGATCGACGGAACCCGAGGAAGCTAGGGCGCACTTTCGGAAAATTGGTATTGCGCACGGGCATAAGATGAACGACATAACGCCGGAACTATACGATCTTTGGATGACATGCCTGCTGGAAACCGTTGAAGGATGTGACGATCAGTTTGACAAGCAGGTCGAGGCGGCGTGGAAGGAACTCCTCGCTAACGGCATCGATATTATGAAATCGATGTATTAGAAAAATAAGTAACAACCACGATTTTCAGACTTTCTGCATCGCCTTAAAATGTCGCTTGGTCGCAAGACCGTAGCCTGGTCGCTATACCGCGGCCCGGATGCCGGGATCGATCATGAGACGCAGGATCATAGAGTCGCTGACCTACCCGCGAATGCTGATGACATCTCGCATCAGCCTGCAGGACTGTCCGTTGAACCGGTATTTCGATGCCAATGCCCGGATTTGTCAATCCTGCGATCAAGCAGAGGAGTGCCGCTGGCTAAACAGCAACGACGAGTTCAGTATCCTGGCCGAACAGCCGGTGGAAATACTCTTCGAGGCGCTTGTATTCAGCATTGACTACGTCGACGCTCACGTCTCCCGACGCCACCATAACTACCGGCGCTGTACCTGCGAGACCTGCACCTGGGTCAAAGACGCCCGACACCTGGCGCGACAATACAAGGGCAAATCAACAATTGTCGTCGGTGTCTGACCAGTTGGTTTGACACCAACGATTGCGTTTGAGGAGAGTGGGGATTCCAATACCTCGTCATTCGAGGTATACTGTGGGCAAAAGTGCGGGAAGTCCGGCCAGCGAGCTGAGCTATGTTCCGCGTACCACAGTCGATCGGCGTCGGTATATTATTGGGCGGCGCTGCAATACTCGCCACAGTCGATCGCACGACTGCGCCAGCCGAATCACCAACGACCTCCGTCATATCCTGTCCCGCTATCGTTCCGGGCGATGCCGCGGTATCGGTTCAACCCGATGTCGTCAATCGACCAACAGAAGTCCTGTCCATGGAACGGGCACTCGCTTACGACAGTGAATTCGATAGGCAACGGGCCTTGTTTGAACTCGCCGGAGACGCTGACCCAGCAACGCTGCAACAACTTATTTTCGATGCCAGTCGAATAGGAAAATCCAGGGACAGGCGCAAAGCGCTATTGGTTTTTTTTGGTCGGCTTACCGAAATGGACCCGCGCTCTGCCCTGGCGTTGGCCCAGCTGGACTCGATCGCTGGAAACAAGACAATTCTGCAAAACGTCTGGCGCCTCTGGTCAATCGCCGATTCCGAAAGCGCGTTGCGAGAAGCAGTGCAGCTGCCGAATGCTTTTGATCGCGAAGCAGCGGCTCAGGCAATGTTCAGCGCGTACGGGCACATGGATGACGCCGCGGCACTACGAATCAGCGCGGCAACCGGGATATCTCCCAATGCAGAAAATCGCGTGCGATATTTGTATCAGCTGGCAGACGAATCGCCTACCCGCGCGTTTGATCATATAAATGCAATCAATTTGGCAAGCAGGAAACGAGAGGCGACAATCTATCTCGCTCGTTATTTCGCTCAACGGTTCGGCGATCGAGCTGTGAGCTTTGCAACTCTGCTCGCAGCCCCACATCAACAAAACCAGTACCTGACTGTCGTAATCGGCGAAATCGCCAAAGTGGATCCGCAGCTGGCGCTAAGCGCCCTCTCATCTGTGAGCAACGTGGCGCAGCAGAACGCTATGCGCGACAACATCTTTGAGCGGCTCACACGACATGACGTATACAGGGCCAGGTATTTGGCCGATCAGTTAATCGATACCCAGGCCAGGGATCTGGCGTACTACAGGATAATTCGTCAACACGCACGAAAAGATCCGGTGGAAGCTGCCGGCTGGGTGTCGCTGATCACAAATCAGCAAGTGCGAAGTTACGCGGAGCAGCAGGTTAAAAGGACAAGCAATAGAAATTCCCGATAAATCATGGTCGATTCGTCTCCTTGTAACCGTACTCCATCTCCGCGGCAAAACCCGACGGGTCCTGCTACGCGATTGGCAATCAGCAACGAGAACACGATACCGTTTTGACCAACCAGCTGGTAGCTTGCGTGTATGGCGACGAAAGGTACATCTGATCGGCGCAGTGATGCGGACCTTGTGCAGGCTTGCAATTATGGGGACGCACAGGAATCGACGAGAGCATTCGAAACGATCTACAACCGTCATAAAGACTACGTCGTTCGTGTCGCTTTGCGTTTTGTTCCCGACCGCGACGCTGCACTGGATGTGTTACAGGAAACTTTCAGCTATTTGTTGAGAAAGTTCCCACCAACGGGCCGGGGATTGACGCTCAGTGCCAGACTAACGTCGCTGCTTTATCCTGTTGCCAAGAACTGCGCGATCACGCTGATGCGAAAATCTCAACGATTTCCTTCATCCGATGGTGTGCGACCCGACGACTTGCCGGCCGACCCGCCTTCCGAACAAAGCAACATTGCCGCAGCGTTGAAGCACCTGCCTGATGAGCGCCGCGAGGTCATTACACTGAGGTTCGTCGACGATTTGTCGTTGCAAGAAATAGCGGACGCTCTCCAGATCCCGCTCGGAACAGTCAAATCCCGCTTGCATCTGGGGATCAGGCAATTACGCAGCTCACCTGATACAAAAATATTGTTCGATTCGTGAACCTTTTGGGGCCTTCCTGCGCTTAACTGGCAAGGAGCTGCAAATGACCCGCGAAGACGACGAGTACGAAGACCTTCCAAAAACCCTGATTGATCAGCTCAAATCGGCTGATCAGCCGGTCCCGATGATCACGTCACGGGTCGATCGCGAGATTTACCGACTGGCACAGGCTCAGTTCTCCGGTCGGCAACGTGCACGGGGCCGGCGGCCGGCGTGGGCGGCTATCGCGGCTACTGTCCTTGTTGCCCTGTTCCTTGTCCAGCTTCGTGGCCCGCAGGTCGTCGAACCGGGCCCGGTTTACGCCGACCTCGATAATTCCGGTCGCATCGATATCGCAGACGTTCTCCACCTGGCTCGGGCGGGTGGCGCCGGGCAGCGGCAAGCGGAAATTGATGCATTTGCGATGCGCATCGTCTCTCTCGCACCGAGCGGAGAAACATCGTGAGAGTGTTGCTCGTCAGTCTCATCCTGTTGTGGTCCATCTGCCCGGGTCCGGCGTTTTCGGATGACAGCAATGTTCGCTTCGCGGCCGTGGACATCTACCTGGAAAGCCCGGCACCGATCGCGGCCTGGCAGTTCGAGCTCAACGATCCTCATGGCCTCATGAAAGTGGTCGGAGTGGAAAGGGGCGAAAGCGCCGCATACGCGCGAGCACCCTACTTCGACCGGGACTCGGTACGACGCGGCGAAGCGGATCGAATTGTCGTCGCCGACTATTCGCTCGCTGATGACGCCGAATTGCCTTCTGGCAAAACCCGTATTGCGACCGTTCATCTCATGCTGAGCAGAGATGGCGATACGGACTTCAATCTTTTTCTGATTACCGCAACGAAGTACGACGGGCGCGCAATGGACGCATCGATCAGCTTCGAAGTACGGACAGGGAGTGAACAATGACAAGACGTGAATTGACAATGATCATCAGGCTCATGTCGGCGCTGTTTATGTGCGCCGTCATCGCCGTCGGCTGTGCGACTACGGAGCCGGCGGCGCCACCCGATTCGGGGACGCAATCGGGTTCGCAAAGCGGTGCGGGCAAGCTCGAGGAGATCACGGTCACCGGTTCGCGAGCATACACTCGCCCCTCGCATGCAAAACGTCAGTCATACCCGGCCTCGATTGCTGCTGGCTTGATGAACGCAATTTATGCCGATGAAAATGCGCCTGCTCCACCATCGCCATCGTCGGATGAAGAACTGTGGATCATTGCGACACCATCAGTCGATGACCAGAAATCCGGTGACGATGACTCGCCGGGCTCAGGTGCGATGGTCGCAACGTTCCCCAATGATATCGACGAGAAAACAGGCGCCGCCAGGGAAATTCCTCTGCCGCTGAAGCACACCGCGGTCAACGCACGAATCGAGGGCTACATCAGCGCCGTAAACGTTCGACAAGAGTTCACAAACCCTTTCGATGAGAAAATTGAAGCGGTTTACCTCTTTCCACTCCCCGAAAAAGCTGCAGTCAGTGAATTCCTGATGATAATCGGCGATCGAAAAATTCGCGGCATCCTGCGAGAGAAAGAAGAAGCGGAGGCGATATACCGTGAAGCACGATCGCAAGGCTATCAGGCAAGCCTGCTGGTGCAGCACAGGCCAAACGTATTCGAACAAAAAGTCGCGAACATTGAGCCCGGGAAATCGATTGAGGTAGACATTCAGTATTTTCACACCCTCGCGTACAACGACGGTTGGTACTCGTTCGTATTTCCGACCGTCGTCGGGCCGCGTTATAACCCGCCCGGGCATGATGATCCGATCGTTCCGGTGGCACGCGGCCCGGTGCGAAGTGAATCAGGCACGACGACGGTACAGTATCTGCGTCCAGACGAACGTTCGGCGCACGACATAAGTATCAGCGTCGAAATCGATGCCGGTGTGGCGATCGAGGCGCTTCGCTCGACACACGAGATTGTCACTTCACGTTCAACACCTGAATCGGCAAGCGTAAGACTCGCCGGTGAATCAACGATTCCCAACCGTGATTTTGTCCTGAGTTTTCAGGTTGCCGGCAGTACGGTCAAAACGAATCTGATGACATACCGGGATCCGGATTCGGGCCAGGGCTATTTCACCCTGATGCTGTATCCGCCATCAGATCACGCCTCATTGGCTCGTCGGTCAATGGAGATGGTTTTCGTGATTGATTGCTCCGGTTCAATGAGTGGCCGGCCGCTGGAACAAGCCAAGAATGCCGTCAGCGCAGCTTTGGACCAGCTACAGGAAGGCGATACGTTCCAAATCATCCGGTTTTCCGAAAAATCGACGCAACTCGGTGCAGCACCATTGCCTGCGACCCGGCAGAACCTTCAGCTCGCCCGGCGATACCTGCAAAGCCTGAACGGCACCGGGGGCACGCAGATGATCGAAGGCGTCAAGGCTGCCCTGAACTTTCCACACGATCCGGCAAGACTGCGTTTCGTATCCTTCATGACGGACGGATACATTGGCAACGAGATCGACATCATCGGTGCCGTTCACGATCAAATCGGTGACTCTCGTATCTTCAGCTTCGGAGTCGGGTCCTCTGTAAATCGTTATCTGCTTGAACGGATGGCAAAGGAAGGTCGCGGCGCGGTCGCATACCTGGGGCCCCAGGATTCAGCAACCGACATTATGAACGGCTTCTTCAAGCGCATAAGTCATCCTGCATTGACCGATGTGAGCATCGATTGGGGCCGCATGTCCGTCGCTGACGTCTACCCGGCGAAATTACCAGACATGTTTGTCGGGCGCGCGATTGTTGTGACAGGGAAATTCCTCGGCACAGCGAGCGGCGTCAGCGTTTCCGGAACGGCTGGTTCGAAGAAGCGCCAGTTCGCTCTTTCGGCGACCGAGACCGACAACTCAAAGACGTTCATACCCAGGATCTGGGCGCGCCTGCGCATTGCTGATCTTGCCGACCGACAAGCATGGGAAGACGACTCGTATGGCGAACTGGCGGATGCGATCAAGAGTACCGCGCTCGAGTATCAACTCGTATCGGATTACACATCGTTCATCGCCGTCGACGCGTCACGGCGCACCGATGGAGAGTTCGGGATCACCGTACCTCAGGCCGTACCGGTACCCGATGGTGTCCGTTACGAAACTACTGTCGAACAACACCAAGGGACGTCAAAATGAAACATCGATTCAGAATAATATTTCTTGCCGTGCTGAGCCTCACTGTCACCGGCTGCGCGACGAACTACG
Organism: uncultured Woeseiaceae bacterium; assembly: GCA_964386735.1. Lineage (GTDB taxonomy): Bacteria > Pseudomonadota > Gammaproteobacteria > Steroidobacterales > Woeseiaceae > UBA1847. The sequence goes on along the minus strand of CAYLTW010000050.1, from coordinate 4,680 downwards.
TCACGCCCGCGTCAGGTGTTTCGCTAGCCGAAATCGCCGATGACGATCTGCGGAGTTACTACGAACGAGAACCCTCCAGCCCTTTCCCGGCCAATATCGCCATCACACGGGTCCAGGATTCCGGCTATGTGACAAGAACTGCCCGGGGCTACGGTCATGGCCGCTACACGATCGTGACCACACGCGACATAGAGACTGACCAGGCATACGAGAGCATCGTCAAGTTGCCGCTCGTCAACAACGTCGCCCCGATCGGACGAATTCTGCTGCCATCCAACGCGTCTACGATCAAGGATCTTCGTGTGCCGGCAGCGAAGCTGCGCGCCGATCTTCTACTGGTCTATTCGATCGATACGACTTTCTCGGTGGAGGGCAAATCATTAGGTCCACTATCAATGATCTCGCTCGGTTTCATACCCAACAAGAAAGCGCACGTCACTGCGACAGTTGCCGGAATTCTCGTGGATGTGAGAACCGGGTTCATCTACGGAACAACCGAGGCGACAGCCACCGAGGAACAACGGGCGTCAGTTTGGTCAACTGAACTCGCTATCGACTCATCGCGATTGCAGGCTGAGGAAAACGCATTTGCTGCATTTGTGGCGGAGTTTCAGCAACTCTGGAAAAACGTGGTCGACGTTCATGCCGCAACAGTACCGGCAGCAACATCAGTAGCTGGTGATCGCGATACCCATTTCCGAGTCCGGTTCGACGATCAGTACAATTGACGGAGCTGGTTCGATGCATTGTTCGGCACAATTACGTGAACCGCGTCACACGTAAAACTGTCTGAATTCGATATAACATAATCGAACGAAGAGGAAGCGATATGGGTGATCGGTCGAGTCATGGCCGGGTAATGCCGGTCCACAATCTTCGAGACTACTTTCGCACGTCGATCGACGATGTCATCGCCGAGCAAGGCGTCGACGTGGACCCGCATGCCACCCATTACGTCGTCAACATGATGACATTGTTCTCGCGCTCTGACCGGTTTTACCAGGACGACGACGAGACCTGCGGCCTTAAACCCCTTGCCCTGATGTTCGCGGATGCGGCCGATGCGCCGAGCACGGAACAACGCAATCAAACCCTGCAACGAATAGGCGATGTCGCCCTCTTCATCTCAGGCTTCTTTGTCGAAAGTTTCGCCAACAGGGCTGTCGATATCGATTACTACATGACTATGGGCGAGAGTGCCTATGGGTCCTTGTCCGATGAGGTGCGCGGCACATTTCGCGGCAATGCGTTTGCGGACGTTTACCGGGAACTGGCCACGAAGTTTCAAATCCTGATCGACGTTCTTCACGAGGTACGCGATAGCGCGCGTGCAGAATCCGACGTCAATCTGCTACGTACCTATGAATTCTGGCGGAAGACCGGCAGTCGAAGGGCTGAGAAGCTGTTGCGCCAGCAAGGGATTGTGCCGATCGGTAACGCCAGGCGTCCTCGTCACTGACACGCTCGATCGCCTTGATTCGTGTAGCCCGCCAGAACGTTTGCACGCGGAATTGCTGAACGACCTGTGGAAGATGATTACTCAGGTAGTCCCGGTTTCTTGCTGCCCGGCGGCGTGTGATGAGCATTCATGAATCTCGATGGAGATATGTTGGAGTCCAAGGTTCTTCGGAATGCGCTCCTTGTAGTGCTCAGGCGTTGCAGGGTGTTCCGCAACGATCGTGATCACCGCAGTGTAGATATCAGGACCTAAGGACCACAGATGCAGGTCCGTCACTACGCTGTCATTGTCCTGTTCGATACTATCTCTGATTCCGCGCTGGATACTTTCCGGGCCTTGCTTGTCGAGCAGGACACCGCTGGTGGTTCGTAGTAATCCGAATGACCAGCGCGCCACGAGAATGGCACCGACGATCCCCATCACTGGATCCATCCAAACAGATCCGAAGTATTTCGCCGTGAGTAAGGCAATTATTGCCAGGACGGACGTGAGCGCATCGGCCAGCACGTGCAGATAAGCTGACCTCAGATTATGGTCATGGTGATGCGCATGATTGTCGTGGTCGTGATCGTGATCGTGGTCGTGCACACCGAGGATAAAGACACTCGCACCGTTTACGACCAGCCCAAGAACAGCAACGAAAATGGCTTGGTTGAAGATGATATCGACCGGGTTGAGTAGCCGATCAACGCTCTCCCCTGCCATCAGTATGGCGAACAAGGCAAGCAGGATGGCCCCGCTGAATCCGCCAAGGGCGTTGACCTTACCGGTGCCAAAACTGAAATCCGCATTGTGTGCGTGACGGCGCGCGTAGATATACGCGAAGGCGTTAATGCCAAGGGCCGCCGTGTGCGATGCCATGTGCAGTCCGTCGGCCAATAAAGCCATCGATCCATAACGGATTCCCGCGACGATTTCGACTACCATCATCGTCCCTGTGATGGCGATGACAATGAATGTACGAAGCTCCCCTGGACGCTTCAGATCTTGACCGAACGTGTGGCTGTGTTGCCAGAGATGGCGATTGTCACTATGCATTCTTTCTCCTTTCACCATCGGGTATCAGGCTTGCGGACAGATCGGTAACGCCAGGCGTCCTCGTCACTGACACTGGCCTAATTAACAGTCGTCCACTTTTCCTGGTAGCACTTGTCAACCTGTTAAAGGCGCTTCAACTCGTGAGCGTACCAGTCTTCGAGAGATCTGATCTTGCGCCTGCGAGTGACTTGAAGCTTGCGAAGATAGGTCTTGCGCGCCATATCGTCGAGGCGGGTTGGCACTAGCCCATATAGCCACGGAAGGTCCTGACCTATGTTTTCCTCCAGACTGCGAATATGTGTCTCGAGGAGCGCATACATGCTATCGGTCGCCGCCTCGCCCTCGACCGGAGCAATCACTGTGCTGCCGTCGTCAGAGCGAATGATCTGCACGTTAGCGAGGGCTTCGTTCACCAACTTCAGGTTGAAGTGTTTACCCCTGAGAAATTTGTGCAACGCCCTGCGCACGCGCCAGCGAATCGAAGGATCAATCAATATGTCAGGCTCGGGAGGCGGCTCACGCTCGCAGCTCAGCGGCGCCAGATCTGTCGGGTTGTGCACGGCACTGTTGCGATCCTCCAGATCGTTTTTCGGAATACCCCGCTGGTCCAGATCCGGACGATAGTCCTGAAACACTTCGAATCGGTCCGTGAGCCGGATGGGATCGATGACGTAGCAATCCGGCGTTCCGCCTGCGTAGGGTCCGCGTAAACCGCGCCCAATCATCTGCCAAAACAGGTTCTTGCTGAACGTGAGCCGTGCAAGCACCACGCATCGCACCTTCGGATCATCGAATCCGGTGGTAAGCATTCCTACGTTCACCATCACGCAAGGTTGATGACCGCGGTCGAGAAATTTCTGAACCTGCATTTCGGGACGCTCAATCGTCTCCTCAGTCCCTTGCTCGAGTTCAGCGATGTCGCGGTCCTCCATGCGACTGTGCACCAGGGTCACAAGCCCGTCGCCCACCCGCTTATCTCGCCGCAGCCGATCGACTATGTAGTTTGCAGCCTCCACGGACGCGCAGAACAGTATAGTTTTGCCCATCTTCGGCAATCGCCGCGCGATCCGATCCGCCAGGAAATCGAGAATGTCAGGATGCGTCATCACGCGCCGGTTGAAGAGGAGTGAAAACTCGTGCGCCCACTGTTTTTCACTGTGGTCTCCGCGGCGAAAGCTCCCTTTGGGAATTTCTTCATCAATGATGCGAGATACCAGGCGCTTCGGAATATCGAAAAAGCCGGACTTCTGCAGCGATAAATTGATCGGACACAAGATCTTGAGGTCGGTCAGAGCCTGAGTGCTTTCGCTGTGATGCACGAGCACGTCCCAATCCTTTTGCGTCTTCGTGCCCTCCAGTACCGGAAAGATACAGTCCTGCAGCAAGGTATGCGCAGTCACGGACGTGGGCATGGGCGTTGCACTCAGGCCGATGACTGTGAAACGTTCATTCGCATTGGCACGCGACAGCACACGCTCGTCGAATTTCCTCCACGCACTCTGCAGGCCCGTCGCCCCAAGTTCATGACATTCGTCGTAAATCAGTGTGATGTTGCGGGCGCGACGCGAACCGGCTCGCGCTGTGAGCGCCTCGCGCAACGGATCATCCGTCGTGCGACCATCCGCAGCGCGAGCAAGCCATTTCGTGAGTGTATCGCGCGTAACGAATAACACATCGGCATCGTCGAACAGCGTATCTTGCTGCACATCCTGCGAGCCCGCCCATTGCGCAGAAAGCTCGCGGTCGAAGCGGCCGAGCATCTCCACCAGCCGAATAATGGACTGGCGCAGCAGATTCACGCCCCCGGTCGCCCAGATTACCCGCCCTTGTGGATCCTGCAGGCGATCGGCGATGATCTCGATTCCAACCCGGGTCTTGCCCGAGCCGGTAGGCAAATGAATGATCCCGGAGCAGAAATCGTTCTCCCGCAGTCGCATGAGGGATTCCGCCTGGTGCTTGAGCATCGGTTGCGGATCGCCGCTACCGACCTGCGGCAGCGACCACACCGGCCCTTTCACCCGGCTCTCCGGGGCCGATCTCAACTCCTGCAGCAGTTCCGCTGTGTCTTCGACGACAGTGACGTGCCCATTTGAGGGCACAGAACTCCCGGGAATCTTCTGCGAGGCGGCCCTTGCTCGCTTCGTGCGAGCCGGGACCTGCACAGATCGCGAAGCGCGACGCTG
>CAYLTW010000049.1:4517-19934 GCA_964386735.1 uncultured Woeseiaceae bacterium | reverse complement strand
AAAATCTCGGTGACGGTACCTTCTATCACTCCGGCTCGCTCGCGATACGCCAGGCGGTTGCGGCCGGCACCAACATCACGTTCAAGATTCTTTACAATGATGCCGTGGCAATGACGGGCGGCCAACCCGTCGACGGTCCAATTTCCGTAGCGGCCGTTGCGCACTCGGTCCGCGCGGAAGGCGTACAGCGTATCGCGCTCGTGTCCGATGAGCCGCGGCAATTTGCTGCCGCCGACCTGCCACCCGGGGCAACGATCTCGCATCGTCGTGACCTGGACGCAATTCAAAGAGAATTGCGCGACATTCCCGGGGTCACGATTCTTATCTACGCACAGACTTGCGCGACCGAGATACGCCGTCGTCGCAAACGCGGGCAGATAAAGGACGCGACGAAATTCGTGGTAATTAACGATCTCGTTTGCGAAGGCTGTGGCGATTGTTCAACCGAATCCAACTGCCTTTCCGTCATTCCGAAGGAAACACCGTTTGGGCGCAAGCGGCAGATCGACCAGAATAATTGCAACAAGGACTACTCCTGTATCAACGGATTTTGCCCGAGCTTTGTGACGATCGAAGGCGAACGACAGAAGCAGGACAATCTTGCCATCAATGACGATTTCAGTTCCCTGCCGGAGCCCGACCTTGCATCCATCGACGGTTGCTTCGACTTGCTGGTTACCGGCGTCGGCGGCACGGGTGTTGTAACGGTTGGAGCATTGATAACGATGGCAGCCCATCTCGAAGGCAAGGGCTCCAGTGTTCTCGATTTCATGGGATTTGCGCAGAAGTTCGGGCCGGTACTGAGCTACATACGCATCGCCGATACGCCGGCCGACATAAACCAGGTTCGTATCGAGCAGGCCCGGGCTGACGTGATGATTGGCTGCGACCTGGTTGTCAGTTCCTCACCAAAAGCTTCAAAAACCTACAACCCGGAGTTGACCCGGGCCGTCGTGAATACGGCGGAAATGGCGACTGGTGATTTTATTCGAAACCGTGACGCAGATTTGCGCGCCGACGCGCGACTGAGCGCCATTGGTGAATGCGTACGCGATCTTTCGACGATCGATGCCAACCGGCTTGCGACCGCGGTGATGGGCGACACGATCTACGCCAATGTTCTTCTTCTGGGCTTTGCCTGGCAAAGCGGATTGTTACCCGTTTCCGGTGCATCGCTGCTGCGCGCTATCGAGTTAAACGGCGTCAAGGTAGACAATAACAAGCGAGCATTCTCCTGGGGGCGAGTAGCTGCATCGGACCCCACCCGGATCGACACATTGCTCGCCAGCGACAGTGGCTCCGACGACCACACACTGGATGATGTGGTGGAGCGACGCGCCGACTTCCTTATTGACTATCAGAACCCTGCGCTCGCGAAACGCTACACGAATCTCGTGTCGCGAGTCCGCGACGCCGAGGCGAGCATAGACAATCGTGGAACCCTGTCCGACGCCGTTGCCAGAAGTTATTTCAAGTTGCTCAGTTACAAGGATGAGTACGAAGTCGCTCGCTTGCACACTCGAACCGGTTTTCTTGAGTCCATCAGGCGAAATTTCGGCGCGAAAGCGAAGATCCGTTTTCACCTCGCGCCTCCAATATTGAACGGCGGAATCGACGCGCGCGGCCGTCCGCGCAAGAAGGAATTTGGCAGCTGGATGATTCCGGCGTTCAGGGTGCTGGCAGGCATGCGCGGACTGCGCGGCACCGTGTTCGATATTTTCGGCATGACGGCCGAACGCCGAGCCGAACGTGCATTGATCGGCGAGTTTGAGGACACCGTGAACAAGCTCCTGTCGAATCTCACCACAGATAATCTGGATGAGGCAACGGCGATAGCCGCCGCCTACATGGACATTCGGGGTTACGGTCCCGTCAAGGAACAAGCCATCGACGAAGTTCGCGCAAGGGTCAAAGAGCAATTGAACAACTACCTGAATTCGGTTAGCAAAGCCGCGTAAGCCATGCGACGATGCCATCATGGGCAAGTCCGCGATTCGCTACGAATTCGACCAAAAACCCGAGATTGGCGACACGTTCGAGATTGCCGATGGCGTGCACTGGCTGCGTATGCCGCTGCCGTTCGCCCTCGAGCACATCAATCTTTGGCTGTTCGCCGACGGCGATGGCTGGACCGTTGTAGATTCGGGTCTTGGCAACGATGAAACCAGGGCAATCTGGGAGCGCACGTTTACCAGCGTCATGGGTAACGCACCGATCAGGCATGTTGTTGTCACGCACATGCACCCCGATCATGTTGGCTGCGCCGGTTGGTTGACCGACCGATTTGACGTTGATCTGTGGATGACTCGCGAAGAATTCGCGATGTGCCGGGTGCTCGTGTCATATACAGGCAGCGCGGCTCCGGATGCCGGTATCAACTTCTACAGGGCGGCCGGCTATCCGCCGGAAATGCTCGACAGCTATCGCAAGATATTCGGTTTCTTCGGAAAATTTGTTACGCCATTGCCGGATTCGTACCGGCGGTTGTATGACGGACAAAAAGGTCCCGTGGGCGACCGCGAGTGGGAAGTCATCGTCGGGCGCGGACATTCGCCCGAGCACGCCTGCTTTTTGAATCACGAACTCAATCTGCTGGTCTCCGGCGACCAGGTACTGCCGGCGATTTCATCCAATGTCAGCGTGTACCCGACCGAACCCGAAGCCAACCCCTTGAAGGACTGGATCGAATCGCTAAGCGCGATCCGGGATCGCATCCCGGCGGACGTGCTTGTGCTGCCCGCACACGGGAAGCCCTTTCGCGGTGTTCACGAGCGAATAGACGATTTGATTGCTGAACATATGACGCGACTCGACGCCTTGCGATCGTATTGCGGAGAGCCCCGTCGCGCCGTCGACGTTTTTCCTGCCCTTTACCGGGCGAAAATTTCGAGTGACAATCTCATGTTCGCAACCGGCGAGGCGATCGCGCATCTGCACTACCTGCTTGACGAAGGCGAAATTCTAGCCGAGCCCGACAAAGACAATGTTACCTGGTATCTCCGACCCTAAGACAAAGGCCCCACTTTGAAGTTTCTACACGCGACTATCTCTCTCCTTGCAATAAGCGGTGTGACCGCCTGTGGCGACGAACCTGTCGAATCGACGGTTGATACGGCGCCCGGCACGACAGCCAGCGCCGCCGTGGCGATGCCGGATCACTTCAGCGCCGAGGTCGCGAGTCAGATTCTGGGCGCCGGCGGAAATGCCGTGGATGCCGCTGTGGCGGTTGGATTCACGCTGGCTGTCACACAGCCTGAGGCCGGCAATATCGGCGGCGGTGGGTTCATGTTGATCTGGATGAATGGCGACGCGAACTTTATTGACTATCGCGAAATGGCGCCGCTGGCCGCGCACCGTGACATGTACCTCGATGACGATGGCGATGTTGTCGAGAACGCCAGCCTCGTCGGCCATCTCGCATCTGGCGTGCCGGGAACTGTCGCCGGCATGTGGGCTGCACATCAGCGTTTCGGCACGCTGCCCTGGTCAGACCTCGTCATGCCTGCTGTACAACTCGCACGCGAGGGATTTGTCGTACCCAAACACCTTGCCGACCGCGGCGCCAGCAAATTGCCCACGTTCGAGGGCGCCACCAACTTCAGCGACTATTTTTCCGAACTGCAAACCGGCCACCTGTTCAAACAACCGGAGTTGGCAGAAACGCTGCAACGAATTGCTGAGCTTGGCGCTGACGGGTTCTACAAGGGCGAAACGGCCGACCTGATCGTCGCCGAAATGGCCCGCGGCGGTGGATTGATTACACTGCAAGACCTGGATCGATATCAGGCATTCTGGCGCGAACCGTTGCGCGTCAAATGGCGTGATTACGACGTGTTGTCCGCGCCACCGCCAAGCTCCGGCGGTTTCGCCGTCATTCAGCTTCTGCGAATCAAGGACTTCCTTGCACACGAATTCGCAGGCCTCGAGCATAACTCTCCACAGTACATTCATCTTATTGCGGAAATCGAAAAGCGCGTTTTTGCGGATCGTGCCGAGTATCTCGGTGACACAGATTACATTGACGTTCCGATGGATCGACTGCTCAGCGACGAGTACCTGCGCATGCGCGCCCAGGAAGTCAATCCGGACAAAATTTCGACACTTGAAAGTGTCAAGCCCGGACTCGAATCAATGGATACGAGCCACTACTCGATTGTCGACAAAGAAGGTAATGCGGTCGCAAATACCTACACGCTGAACCTTATGTTTGGTAGCGGCGTAGTTGTTGAGGGCGCCGGCTTCATTCTTAACGACGAAATGGATGATTTCAGTATCAAGCCGGGCGTGCCAAACGTCTATGGTGTTATCGGCAATTCTGCGAACGAAATTCAGCCGGGAAAGCGTATGCTCTCGTCGATGTCGCCAACTATGTTATTACGCGACGGCAATGTTGAAATGGTTATCGGGACGCCCGGCGGGTCAACGATTTTTACGTCGGTGTTTCAAACAATCGTTAACATTCTGGACTTCGGCATGACGCCCCGCGAAGCCGTGGGCGCGACGCGCTTTCACCACCAATTGCTGCAACCGGACCTTGTTACCTACAGTCCGGGCGTGCCGCTGCCTGACGAGACAATTTCTCAATTATCCGACAGGGGTTATCGTGCTCAGCCGCACCCTTGGAAATTTGGCGACGTGCAGGTCATTGTCAGGGATGGAGAAAGCTGGAATGCCGCCTCGGATCCGCGCAATCGTGGCGAGTCCCGCATACTTCAATAACATGCCACGTGAAGGCGAATCGCATATGATACGCCGTGTGACTCGTTTCAGACTCGCCCTTGTTCCAGCCCTGCTCGTCGTCGCCGCGGCAAGCGCGCCTGTGTTCGGCGCGACCGCACTTTGGTGGGATACGAATTACCTGTTTCGCTTCAACGTCGACGTGCAGACAGGCGCCAATGTACCTGACAAGGGGTATGCCGGATATACAGCCAGGGTAGCGTCGCTCGACACGCAGGCCCTGATCTCGGCCGGCGATATGCTTGCGGATTGCAGTGACCTGCGTGCGCTTTACTACAACGGGCTGACCTGGCAGGAATTGCCGCGCCACGTTCTCGGTTGCAACTCTACGACAACCGATATCCGGTTCATGATGGTTGCCGACATTGCGGCGAGCACGAATGACGACAATTACTACATCTACTACGGAAACGCATCGCCAGCGGCGCTACCGGCGATGTCAACGACCAACGTTTATCTCTGGTATGACGACGCGACGGTTAACCGTGCGAATGATTACACGCGTGGCCGTGTCGACAACTGGCACGGCAACGGTTGGGACAACTCGCTGGCTTGGAATGTTGCCGGCTACTACACCTATGATACGGGCGACAATTTCACCAGTGGCTATCGGCGACCCATTGACGAGCGCGACGTCTACATAGAGGCCGAGTTTTTTCATATTGGCTGCTATCCGTTCAACCAGACGACCGGCGTGCTGACTCGCGGCATAATCAACAATGGTACTCTTGGCAGCGAAACCTCGATCCACTATTACGCAAGTAATCGCGGCCAGTTCCCCGGCTGTAACGCTGCCGGCTACCCCCACGATGGCGATATCCTCAAGAACCAGAGAACTACTACCGCCGTCAACGGCCCGAACCCTCCGGCTATCGTACCGAACACATGGCGCCGGCAAGGACTCGCCTCCTGGTTAACCGGCCCCACCAACTTGTCCTTCTGGGATGAGGACAATTCCGCCGCCTGGGCAGCACTGGGTTATCCGGGCGCCGGCAACCTGCAGGTGAACGGAACGGACAACAACGACAACCCGGGCCGCGGTTTCGGCGCAATCATGACGGCACAGGACATCGCGCGCGTGCGCAATGTCCTGATGCGCCGCTATATCGCTCCAGAACCTGTTCTTGTTTTGACGGCCGAGGCGCAACCACCCGTGCTGGTGCTGCAAAAGACGCTGCTAACCGTTTTCGATCCCATCAGCAACACCACGGACCCGAAAGCCATTCCCGGGTCGTGGGTCGACTACACCATCACAACGACCAATTCCGGCTCGGGCGACGTCGATGCAGACACGGTGGTGGTCACCGATCCGGTTCCGCCCAATGTTGTGTTATTCGTTGGCGATCTCGGCGGGGCAGGTTCCGGGCCGGTTGAGTTCACAGACGGCACCGGCAGCACCGCGAGCGGCTTGACTTACACATTCGGCGGGCTGGCCGATGCAACGGATGACGTGGATTTCTCTACTGACGGCGTCGACTGGACGTACGTACCGACGCCGGACGCCAATGGTTTCGACGCTGCCGTGCAGCATATTCGTGTTCTACCGAGCGGGGTTTTCGCCGGCGCAACAACAGCGACACCAACACAGTTCGATTTGCGTATCCGGGTGCGCGTGCAGTAAGCCTGCGCAAGAAAAAACCGGCAACCCGTGCCGGTTTTTTTATCACGCTGAATTAGCCGCGTTACAGCGCAAAGTTTCACGTCTCAACGGCGGCCGCGACGATCCTGCCGGCGGTCATTCCGCGAGTGCGCACGCTGTCCACGACGATCGTTGCGCACATCGGCACGTTTACCGCGACGGTCAAGGCGCCGATCGACATTCTTACCGCGGCGATCAAGACGTCGGTCTACGCGGTCACCACGATTGTCGAGGCGTCGATCGACCCGATCTCCTTTGCGATCAAGGCGGTGTGCGAGGCCGTCGCGACCTGCAGCTTCAGCCCTGTCAGACTTGCGATCAAGGCGCCGATCAACTCGGTCACCGCGGTCATCGAGGCGGTCGTTGATACGATTCCCACGATCGTCGAGCCGATCCTCTATGCGGTCACCGCGGTCATCGAGGCGATCCTCTATGCGGTCACCGCGTTTGTCGAAACGATCTTCTACACGGTCACCGCCGTCGGCCCACGCGGCCTGTATGAAGGCAAGCGATGCTACCGCGATAAACACTATTGTCCTGGTTCTCATGCCCAATCTCCTTGTGACTCTTCAGGTATCCCTTTCAGAGCGAATAACGCGGCCGAGCCCCGGAGGTTGACAGGACGCAGTCTGAAATCGGTGCTTATTGTTAAAGAGAGAGTTCGCCTGTCAGGGTACGCGGTCGATACCGATAACGGTCGTGCCGTGCTTCAGGCTTTGTGTGTCTTCGTGGCCGCCACACCAGCTCATGAATCGATCGGCCGGCATCGGTTTAGCGACAAAAAAGCCCTGCACCAGATCACAACCAAGCCGCCGGACGATAGCGTACTGCTGATCGGTTTCGACGCCCTCCGCGACGACCTTGAGGTTCATGGCCTTGCCGAGTGCAACCACAGCCTGGACGACACGCACCGTGGTCTCGGACTCCGCCAGTTTGGATACGAAAGTTCGGTCAATCTTTACAGCCTGCACCGGCAGTTGGGCAAGATAACTCAGGGACGAGTATCCGGTACCGAAGTCGTCGATGTGAATGCCAACCCCGAACGCGGATAGATCCTGCAGTAACGGCTCAGCGACGGTCAGGTCTTCGAGCAACACGGTCTCTGTCAGCTCCAGGTTGATCAACTCCTCGCTCACATTCTGCTCGGTGAGAATGCTCCTGATCACACTAACCAGATCGCTGTTTCGCAACTGGTGCGGCGACAAATTGACGCTGACCGGCACTGCCCAGCCCGAGGCCTCTCTCCAGCGCGCAACGTCGCGGCACACGCTATTCATGATCGTCTCGAAAAGCGTATCGGATATGCCCATCTCTTCGCTGAGAGGGACGAAGTCGGCAGGCTGCACGATGGTACCGTCAGGTCGAATCCAGCGCGCCAGTGCCTCGACTCCTTCGAGCTCGCCGGTCGCAGTACTCTGCTGGGGTTGATACCAGGCTTGTATCTGGCCCTCATCGATCGCGCATCGCAGCTCCGCCTCCATGTCGAACTTGTGACGGGCCCGGTACCGCATCTCCCGGTGATAGTAGGTTACTGCATGATCTATTGTTCGCGTTGAGCGATGCAGCGCGGCTTCCGCACAACGAAACACCGATCTCGCGTCACGTCCATGGTCGGGATGCCAGGCGACGCCTATGGCCGCCTTAAGAAACAGGTCGCGACCATTGATCAGAAACGATTCCTCGATCGTACTCTTTACTTTGTCTGTGATTTCCTGAATGCCGTCCTCGTTATCCACTTTTGGAACGATAACGGCAAATTCGTCGGCGCCGAAACGCCCGACAACAGCGCCCTCGAAAGAGCCACCCTCACCGAACGCACGACTCAGGCGAGAACCGACCGACCGGAGCAATTCAGATCCGGCGTCGTAGCCCATATTTTCATTGATAAAACTGAAGCGTTCGATGTCGAGCAACAGGGTCACCGTGTCGCCATTCGAATTCTCGGATTCGTCGATCAATGCCTGCAGTTCGTCCAGCAGCAAAAGTTGATTCGGCAAGTCCGTCACCGGATCGTAGTACGCAAGCCTGTGCAGTGCAGCCGTCCGTTCATCGACGCGAAGTTCCAGATCCTCGTTCGCTCGCCGCAGCGCCATATCCGCATGCCACTTTCCGCACAAGGCGGCCGCGAGTTGCCGACACTCGATGGCATGAAATGGTTTCTTGAAGAAAAAGATCTTGTCGGGTGGCTGAATGTCTTTGATCAGATTTTCGGCCTCAATACTCACGGAACCCGTAACGACCACGATATTTACGTTCGGATCGAGTTCACGAATCCTGTGGGCAGCCTCGATACCGTCAATGCCCGGCGGCATGCGAATATCGATGAACACAATTGAATATGGGCAGCCGGTTTCGACTGCGTTTTCGACTGCGTCGACAGCAGTCTCACCCTGGTTGCGGGAGTGAACATCGAAGCGCGCCGCGCCACGATCGTCCGTTTCCTCGCCAAACAGCACCTTTTCGAGCTCTGTGAGAGTTGTCGTCGCACTATCGGGCTCGAAATCTTCGCCCAGGCAGCGGACATACTCACCGATCATCACCGCATCGTCATCGACGACGAGCACACGATTCGTTGTTGTCTCAGCCAGGTTTGTCATAAGCGCATACCTTTAGTGTGCCTTCACAAAGGTCGCGACGTCCTGTGCGAGTTGCACAAACGATAGCGGCTTATTGAAATAATGCAGCTTCATTGGTGGCGGGACGCGTCGCTGCAGCTCTTCGAGTGGCACATCGGAAAAACCGGTTACGAACACGATCTCGACGTCCGGATCCATCGCACGAATCCGGCTGCCAGCCTCGACACCATCGATTCCAGGCGGCATGCGCACGTCAAGAATCACGACATCGAAAGGAGAGCCATCGTCCGCGGCCTCCTGCGCCAGACTAATCGCGTCATCGCCCTGGCTGCAGGCCACAATCTCGAACCTGGGCTGATCCACGATATCGGTCACGGGTTCGAACAACTCTGCCGAAAGCGCATCGAGTACTTTCATGTGATTCGTCGGCTCATCATCATTGAATGCATCCCGGTAACACTCGAGGACATGCTCATCGTCATCGGCAACGAGTACCCTGATGGACTGCTGGTCCGCGTGTGTGGTCATGCTCAACCTCCCTGTGCCGCTGGTAGCAGCACATGAAACTCCGCGCCCTGCCCCTGGCCCGGGCTTTCGGCGACGATTCGGCCGCCCATTCCGGCCACGGCATTGGCGCACCAATGCAAACCGAGGCCACTGGTATTGCGTTCTTCTTTGGACGTAAACCCGCGATGAAAAATACGCTTGCCGATCTCCTCGTTAAATCCGCTCCCGTTGTCCCGTACAGTCAGACGAATCATCGGCTTGTCATCAAAGGTTGCTTCACTGGCTTTCAACAGGATCTCTCCCGCGGTTATTTGTTCACGTTGAATGGATTCGAAAGCATTCAGGATCAGGTTTCCAAGCACCTGCAGGAGCCCTGTCCTGTGTGCCCGAACACGAAAATCAGCGAGGCTGTCGTCGATGTCAACCTGCACTTTCGAATCGGCACTCTTCGGAATTACGTGTGCTGCCTCGGAAACGACCTCGTCAACAGGCAGATTTTCGATTACCGGCGAGATGTTAGCAAAGCGTTCCTGATCGAAAAGAATAGCCTCGACCTGCTGCGCCTGGGATGTCACGACAGTTAAATCCTCCGCCGCGCCGTTATTGGTCTGTTTGATGTGCTTGAAGGACATCGCCAGGTATTGCAGGAATTTTTCGCGACGCTCGAGCGGGCATTCGGCATTCGCGAGTTGTGCAAGGGCCTCTTCGACATGCAGCTTCGATGCGACTTTGAACGCGCGCGACAAGCGATCGAGGCCGTTAATCATCGGAGTCATTGCGTTTCGTATGTTGTGCAATACCTCGGCCGCCGTATCTGCCTTGCCTGCCTTAAATGATTGATCAAGCAACGCTTGTCGGGCGTCGTGAACCTCTGTGGTCATGTGGTCGAACTGTCGTGCAAGCGTGCCAATCTCGTCATTGCTAACCAGTCCGGAGCGATGCGTCAGGTCGCCGCTTTCGCGAATTCGGTCAATATGAGTGGTAAGTGCCTCGAGCGGCGCCAGGATCGTTCGACGCAACAGAAACCAAATGACTATTGTTACAAGAATTCCAGCGATGCCGAGGAACACCAGTCCGGCGTTGACAGTTTGCGTGCCAAGTGCGGAAATTTTTCGCGGCGTTGTCGTTTGCACCAAAAGAAGCGCTTCGCCGTTGATGTCCGGGAACATTTTGTAACTCGTGATTGCTGCGTCAGAAATCAGCATGCGCGTTTCGCCGAACAAGAATGTCGCGAAATCCGGATGTTCCGCGGCGGCCTTTGGATCGTCAGCGAAAAGCCATGAAACGGCAACCTCGGTTCGTTCACGCACACGCTGCAATCGGGCATCGTCAAGAAACTGGCCCATCACCATCGCCCCGGAGACGGGCCCCGTATCATCAGAGCGCACAATCGGCCGCGAACTAATCAGCGCCGGGCCGAGGCCGGTTTGGACGATGCCAACGGTTCTGCTGGCCGACGTATCGTGCATCGTCAGTTTGGCCGAGCCTGGGTCATCCCGATTGAGAATGCCAAGCTCATTTATCGAGTGTTCCTCGGCATCGATCAGTACTTTGCTCCACATTATCGTACCGTCCAACCCGAATACGACCATGATGTCGAGATCGAGATTCTCCAGGGTCGGTCGATCAAGGTTGGACTTACGAAATGCCGGGTTCTCGCCCCTGACATAGAAGTAGATGTCGTCCCAGGGCGCCCAGTCTGCCGTGATCGCCGCGAGATTGTCGATATCCGTCTGCATGGCGCCCTCGGCCCGCACAAGATCCGTCGCAGCCGCTTTCATCTCAAGGTCATTAAAAGCCGGCGCAATGACCGTTTTCAGGATCACGTAGCTGAGTACCGTGAAACCCGCAACGACGATCAACAGCGTCAGCGACACCTTGGTCTGCAACGGCAACGATCCGGTTTTCCTTGACATGCTAACCCGCTCATCCTGGATGGGATTCCGGAGAATCAGTCGAAGTGTACGAGCTGGCCACCGTTGCAGATGTGATGCAGCGCAACTTCTGCGTCCCGAACGACAAACGGCACCTGAAAATGATGAGCAAATGGTCAAAAGTGGGACTCAGCGCTCATCGCAGCTAATTGATGGGCATAATGTCGCAGACGGCTAATGACACTCCGGGAGCGACTCATGCCAGATCTCTTCGACAACCCGATGGGGCTCGACGGCTTCGAATTCGTGGAATTCGCAGCAAGCGACCCTGAACAACTCGCAAAGGTATTCCACGTTCTCGGTTTCGAGGCAGTAGCGCGCCATCGCTCCAAGAACGTCACCCTGTATCGTCAGGGGGGCATCAATTTTATTCTCAACAACGAGCCAAACAGCCATGCGACTTATTTTGTGCAGGAGCATGGCCCAGCGGCGTGTGGCATGGCGTTCCGCGTCAAAGACTCTCATGTTGCCTATGAACGCGCCCTTGAACTCGGCGCACAACCGGTCGAAATACCGACCGGCCCGATGGAATTGCGGCTTCCGGCCATCAAGGGAATTGGCGGCGCACCGCTGTATCTGATCGACCGCTATACGGAAGGCAACACGATCTACGACATCGATTTCGAATTTTATGACGGTGTCGAGCGTCGACCTGAGGGCTGCGGCTTTAAGGAAATCGATCACCTGACGCACAATGTATATCGTGGTCGCATGGAGTACTGGGCGAACTACTACGAGAGCCTGTTCAACTTTCGGGAGATTCGTTACTTTGATATCAAGGGTGAGTACACGGGTCTGTTATCGAAAGCGATGGGCGCGCCTGACGGGCGAATCCGGATACCACTCAATGAGGAAGCCTCGAAGCAAACCGGCCAGATCGAAGAGTACCTGATGGCCTTCAACGGTGAAGGCATTCAGCACATCGCACTGTCTTGCGATAACTTGTACGAGTGCTGGGACAGGCTCAACGCACGTGGCATGGAGTTTATGACCGCGCCGCCCGAAACTTACTACCAGATGCTGGAAGAACGCCTGCCCGGGCACGGCGAGCCGGTGGCGGAACTGCAGACACGTGGCATATTGCTCGACGGCTCGACCGAGAATGATGACCCGCGTTTGCTGTTGCAGATTTTCTCGAACAACATGGTTGGGCCGACGTTCTTCGAGTTCATTGAACGCAAAAAGGATGAAGGCTTCGGCGAAGGAAACTTCACGGCGTTGTTTGAGTCGATCGAACGTGATCAGCTCGCACGTGGCGTAATTAGCGAATCGAATTAGGCGAGTGGCAGCAGGAGATGTCTGTGAAAATCGAACGAATTCACCATGTGGCGTATCGCTGCAAAGACGCGAAAGAGACTGTCGAGTTTTACCAACGCGTACTGAACATGGATTTTCAAATTGCGTTTGCCGAGAACCAGGTGCCTTCGACGAAGGAGCCCGATCCATACATGCATGTGTTTCTCGACGCCGGTATGGGTAATGTGCTCGCTTTCTTCGAGCTACCGACCAAAGAGCCAATGGACCGCGACCACAACACGCCGGAGTGGGTGCAACACATCGCATTTGAGGTAGAGGACGTCGCCGCGCTGACTGCCGCCCAGGCGCATATAGAGGCTGAAGGCCTCGATGTCATAGGACCGACCAATCACGGTATTTTCCAGTCTATTTATTTCTTCGATCCGAGTGGCCATCGTCTGGAGCTTGTTGCGAATACGCAAACGCAGGAACAGATCGACGAGCTCAAACGCGTCGCCCCGGCGATGCTGGAAGAGTGGAGTCGGACGAAGCGCGCGCCGCGGCACGCCGCGTGGCTGCATGAGCTCGAATTTACCGGTAGCGCTTCATGAAGCTCGCCTCTCTCAAGAGCGGTCGCGATGGTGAACTGGTCGTCGTATCGAGCGACTTGTCACGATATATCTCTGCCAGCGGCACCGCAGGGACAATGCAGGCAGCGCTCGATGACTGGCCGGCGGCTGTGCCCGGGCTGGAGGCGTTGTCTGCCACGCTCGAATCTGGCGGCGGAGAGGCATTCGATCCAAACAGCGTGGCTTCGCCGTTGCCGCGAGCCTATCAATGGGCGGACGGATCAGCCTACGTCAATCACGTCGAGCTGGTGCGCAAGGCGCGTGGTGCCGAAATACCCGACAGCTTCTGGACCGACCCGCTGATGTACCAGGGCGGCTCCGACTCGTTTATCGGCCCGTGCGAGCCGATTCGCGCCGCCGATGAGGGCTGGGGAATCGATTTCGAAGCCGAGGTTGCCGTCGTGACCGGCGATGTTCCGATGGGTGTTAACGCCGAAGACGCTGCTGAGTTTGTTCGTCTGATCATGATCGTCAACGATGTCTCGCTGCGCGGACTGATTCCGGGCGAACTCGCCAAGGGGTTTGGATTTTTTCAATCCAAGCCGTCGAGCGCGTTCTCGCCCGTTGCCGTCACACCGGACGAACTCGGAGATTCGTGGCGCGATTCAAAAGTACACCTGCCCCTGTTGTCTTTCGTAAATGGCGAAGAATTCGGCAAACCCGAAGCCGGCGTCGACATGACTTTCAATTTCGGCCAGCTTATTGCTCACGCGGCGAAATCACGACCACTCGTGGCGGGCTCCATCGTCGGTTCCGGAACCGTATCAAACAAAATGGACGGCGGCCCGGGCAAGCCCATTAGCGATGGCGGCCGTGGCTATTCCTGCATTGCCGAGATTCGCATGATTGAAACGATCGAAACAGGCGCGGCAAAGACATCATTCCTGAACTTTGGCGATCGCGTACGAATTGAAATGCTCGACGTGAGCGGTGAATCAATTTTCGGCGCTATCGACCACGCTGTCGAAAAGTACAACGGCTAACGACACGATGAGGCCGAAACTGTATACGTATTGGCGTTCATCCGCCGCTTACCGGGTGCGTCTCGCGCTCGAGCTGAAAGGTATTGAGTTCGAAGCGGTTTCAGTATCGCTTGCACCCGGTGACGCCGAGCACCGCAAGGACGCATATCGCACCCTCAACCCGCAGATGCTGGTGCCCTTCTTCGATGATGGAGAGGTCGCGACCGGCCAGTCAATGGCGATACTTGAATACCTGGAAGAGGCTTATCGCGACGTACCACTGTTGCCAGCTGACGGGCTCGCCCGCGCCCGGGTACGCTCGTTTTGCCTGTCGATCATCTGCGACATTCATCCACTCAACAACTTGCGCGTGCTGCAGTACCTCAAGGGATCGCTGAAGACGAACGATGAACAGTTCGATACCTGGTATGCGCACTGGATTCACGAGGGGTACCGTTCGGCGGAACAGTTTGCCAAAGAACATTCCTCGGAGGGTCGATTCGTATTCGGCGACGGCCCGAGCCTGGCCGATGTCTGCCTGATTCCGCAGACCTACAATGCGCAACGGTTCAACGTGCCGCTGGATGAATTTCCGACGCTCGTCTCGATCGTCGACGCCTGTAACGAACTGCCGGCCTTCCAGGCCGCCCTGCCAGAGGCACAGCCGGACGCCTCCTGAGAATGGGCGCGCTAAAACTCGTCGCTTGCGACCATGCTGCCGTGGCTTTCAAACCAGATGCTGACCCTGCCGTCGGCTTCGATAACCTCATCTGCGGACAGTCGCGTGGCCTGATCTTCGCGTTTCGGCCCCGCATTCAGGTCGCCCAGTCGATCCGCGACGCTGAACCACTTGTAGGCTTCTAACTTGTCATAAAGTGGCGAATAATCGGCGGCATAGATCAACCCAAGCGCGATCTGCGCTTCGGTTACACCCTGTTCGGCCGCCAGCAGGTAAAACCTGGTGGCCTCCTCCTCATTCATTGGAACGCCCCAACCGTTCAGGTGCATGACCGCGAGGTTGCACTGGGCATCGGCATACCCCTGTTCCGCGGCACGGCCATACCAATGCAGCGCCTCCTCATCGAGCATTTCCACGCCAAATCCATTGCCATACAGCAGGCCAAGCCCAAACTGGGCCTGCGCGTCGCCCGCGTCGGCGAGTGGCTGCCAGGTGCTGAGTGCCTTCGCGTAGTCCCC
>CAYLTW010000049.1:0-4417 GCA_964386735.1 uncultured Woeseiaceae bacterium | reverse complement strand
TAGCGGGGATGGAGTATCATGCGACGTTGTGCAAACCGGCACCCGAGGCGTTGCCCTGAAAAAGATGGATTCGAAACAGCGCCTACGTGAAAAGCTCACAAAACTGGACGAAGAATTTCTGCGGCTGGTTGCAGAACGTCTGGACACGGCGAGGGCCATCGGGGAGTTAAAGCGTCAATCGAATGAGCCTACCCGCGACTTCGAGCGAGAAGCGGTGGTCTTGAAGCAAGGCCGGTCTATTGCCGCCGAATTAAACGTCGCACCCGCGCTCGCCGACGAGTTGCTCGGAGCGCTCATACGCGAATCCCTGACTACCCAGGAAAGCCTTCGCGTTAGTGCCGAGGCTCGGGGCAGCGGACAGCGTGCTCTCGTAATCGGCGGTTCAGGCAATATGGGCGATTGGTTGGCTCGATTCCTGTCCGCCCAGGGTTTCGCCGTGGAGGTGGCGGACCCCAGCCCGTCGCCCTCCGGGCTGCGCCGCTGGGAGCGTTGGCAGGAGGCAGGACTCGATCAGGATATTATTGCGGTTGCCACGCCGTTGCGAACCGCCGCGAAAATTCTGAGCCAGCTCGCCGAAGTAAAACCGGCCGGCCTGATTTTTGACATCGGTTCCATAAAGCTCCCGCTAAGAGAACCGCTCACCCGGCTGCGGGAGGCTGGCTGCTCGGTGGCCTCGATTCACCCGATGTTCGGCCCGAACACCCGGTTACTGACCGATCGTCACGTGTTGTTTGTCGATGCCGGAGACGCCGAAGCCACGGCGCAGGCCAAAGCGCTGTTCGCGAGCACCATGGCCGAACTGGTCGACATGGGCATGGAGGAACACGATCGCATGATCGCACATGTCCTGGGACTCGCTCATGCGCTAAACCTTACGTTCCTCAGGACGTTGACGGAGTGTGGAATAGCGACCGATGAATTGCTGAAAATGTCCAGCACCACTTTTGACAATCAATTCACAGTCGCAGCCCTGGTGGCGCACGAAAATCCGCATCTCTACTACGAGATTCAGCACCTCAACGAGTACGGTGCCGACGTATTGAGAGGATTGGTACGCGCGGCGACGAAAATTGCCGACACGGTCACGAGTGGCGATGAAGCCGGCTTCGTCGATATCATGAAGGAAAGTCGCCATTTCATCGATGGCCGTCCCGTAAAGTAGATCCCTTCCGGCGATCGCGCAGGTCGATCATCAGAAAAAATCGTATTGTTTCCCTGTAAAAATCGGATTTTCCTGCGTAAGACCTTGCGCTAAGGTCTGCCTTGACGGCGCCTGGATATCGGCAGCCGTACGCACTTACTCAATAGCGACTTCCGCCACGCTCCAACGACGACGTCTCTCCCCCGTCGCTAACGTTGCGCGGCAGAAGTCGCAAAGGACCTGATGCCAGTGATCAGTTTATCGGAACGTGAGGTGCATGGCCGGCAGGGATGCCGTTCGTTGCCACAGACCGGCAATGAATTGTCTCGGGGGCCATCCCGAGTTGGGCTTGCGATACTCCTGCTAGTGAACCTGCTCATCTTTGCTGGAATTATTTACAGCATTGCTTAGGGCTTGATCAGCTAAGCAGCAACGTACGAGCGGCCGCTACTACCGTGGCAACGACGGGATGCACAACCCTGCGCTCGGCTGATATAGCGTAGAACCGCTCTTTTACCTCGTCAACCCGGCCAATCGCGGTCACCTGGTACTGCCGTTCAACCTCGGCTTTGATCGCTGACGGCGCGACAAAGATTCCTGCGCCCTTTTGCCCGAAGGCCTTCATCAGCGCGCTGTCATCAAACTCGGCAATCGTGCGTGGCCGGATGCGATGCTTGTCCAACCAATGGTCAATAGCGGAGCGCAGCTGGTTATCGTTGCTGGGCAGCAGAATCGGCGCACCATCCAGGCAGTGGGGAAAAACACCCCTTAAGTTCCTCTTGATCTTCCCGGTGGCAAAAAAACTGACCGCGCACTCACCAAGTTTATGACTGGAACCGCGCATGCTGACGGCAGCGGGAATTGGGCGGTCAGCCAGCAGCAGATCCAGACGGTGCACAGCCAGTTCGGCCAGCAGTGTGTCCATACCCGCCTCACGGCAGATCATTCGTACCGGCTCCTTCATGTTCAACGCGGGCATCAGGAATCGGTGTGCGATGGACTTCGGCACGACGTCAACGACCCCGACCCTGAACACCTGAGGGCGTCCGCCAGGCAGCTGATGGACCGCCTCTTCCAGCTCGCCGCCGAGCGAGAAGATGTCGTCGGCATAACTTAGTACCAGCCGACCGATCTCGGTGAGTTCCAGGTTGCGTCCGACCCGCGCGAACAGCTCCGTACCAAGATACTCTTCCAGCAAACCCAACTGTCCGCTGATGGTTTGCGGCGTTACGTGCAGCCGTTCGCTGGCGCGGGCGATGCCACCTTCCCGGGCCACGGCGCAAAAGTAGTGCAGGTGTTTGTAGTTAATCATTGGCTCGTCATTACTTCGTAATTTTCGATGAATATACCCATTATAATCGACTTATCTTGTCAATCGAAGCTGCCTAGAATATTGATCCTGGTGTCAGGACAGATGACCGCGGAGGACCCCATGCAGATCGTCATCCATGCACTCGACTTTGGTTTGACCGACGCCTTGCGCCGCCACGCCGACCGGCGACTGCGTTCCGTGCTGACGCGTTACGACGAACATATTCAACGGGTGGTGATGCGGCTGTCCGCCTGCAGTGGTCCGCGCAGTCGAGTGGACAAGTGCTGCCATGTACAAGTACTGCTGGCCGGCCTACCCGACGTGGTGGTTGAAGATTTCGAACCCGATCTGTATGCCGCGATCAGCCGCGCCGCCCATCGCGCCGGACGCACCGTTAAGCGCCGGCTGGCGCGACGACGCGACAAAGCGCTCACGTCCGGCCGGGCTGGCGCGATTTCGGTTGCCGAACGATCAACAACCACCTGGACAGGCTGACAATACGCCACGACGACCGGTGATATCCGAGGGACGGGCCTCTGTCGGCGAGGGGCAAGCGCTTGCGGCCTTAAACAGGCGATGAGGACGAGCAACGCCGGGCCATTTTGATCATCCTCGTCGCCGGCTTCCATATCTTCCCCAACCAAAGCGATGGCGCTGCCGCTGCTGTACGAGCTGGGTTAAACTTTTTGCGTCCCGCGCCGGGACCTTATGGGGTGAGTCATGCAGGTTTTCATTGCTGCGGTATCCGTGGCACTTATCGTTTCGTTTTTGTGTTCGATATTCGAGTCAGTTCTGCTATCCATCAATCATGCGCAGGTCGAGTCGCTGGCTCAGCAGGGCAAACGTTCCGGACAGCTTCTGAAGGAGTTCAAGCACCGGATCGATACGCCGATCGCCGCCATTCTTATCACCAACACCATCGCACATACGATCGGCACCGCAGTGGCCGGCGCGACCTATGCGGATGCTTTCAGCGCGGATACGCTGTGGATTTTCACGATCGTATTTACGACAGCCGTCCTGCTTTTCACAGAAATCATTCCGAAGACCCTCGGAATCACGTATGCGGTGAGCTTAGCCACGCCGGTCGCTTTTGGCATTCAGGCGCTCGCTATCGCGTTGCGCCCAATTGTTTTGTTTAGCGCGAGCATCTCCCGATCGCTGCGGCGTGGAAAAGATGTGCCAGTGACATCCGTCGAAGAGATCAGGCTGCTGGCCGCACTCGGTCGTACCGAGGGGGTGGTCGGCGTACAGACCGCAGGCATCATCATCGGAGCATTGGGATTGCGCAAGCTACGTGCGTCGGACGTGATGCTGCCACGAAAACAGGTAGTTTATCTGTCGGCAACCTGCAGCCGGCAACAGGTACTGAATACGCTGAAACAATCCCGGCACAGTCGATTTCCATTCTCAATGACGGACCAGCTGGACCAGGTGTCCGGCGTCGTACTCGCGAAAGAGTTGCTTCTCCGGCTGCAGGAAAACTCCGACGAGTCGATAGACTGGTCGAAGCTGGTTAATGAGCTGCTGGTCGTGCCGGAAACCGCACCTCTCGATACGCTGCTGCGGACTTTCAAGGAAGCCCAGCGGCATATGGCCGTTGTTGTCGACGAATACGGAGACGTTCAGGGCATTGTCACGATGGAGGATGTGCTCGAGGAGATCGTTGGCGACATCTTCGATGAAAGTGATCGGCCGTTTGAGGATATGTGGACTCAGGACGATGGTTCATTGCACGCGCTGGGGACGATTGAGCTTCGCAAGCTGTGCCAGCAGCTGGAAATCAGATTACCGGCCAACACGCAAGCGAGCAGGCTCTCGGGACTGCTCATGGATCTGCTCGAACGGATTCCGGTCAAAGGGGACACCGTGGAATGGAACGACTACCGGCTCGAGGTGCTTTCGGCGAGCCAATGGAGTGCGGAGTTGGTCTCCATAAAGAAGAAAGACTGACCGTCCCGGCA
>CAYLTW010000048.1:0-19967 GCA_964386735.1 uncultured Woeseiaceae bacterium | reverse complement strand
ATAGACGATTGCTTAAAGACGCCGCGACGCGATCATCCTGGGACGGGCAGTAAGCACTGTGCAAACGGGCACTCCTGTCGCAGTTTTTCTTGTGAATCTTCTTGCCCGCTTCAGCTTTTACGGCGTCGAAATCCTGTGTCGCCCGACCGGTACTTCGACCAGCCGGCGCATAATAATGCTATGAGTTGTGGTAGCTTTGTCCGTTGAATTCCATGCATTGTCGGCGCCTGATCGATTATCGCGCGCGTATACCATGAACGTAACAAGAACTATACCTCGATACACAGGTTACGGTGTTGCGACAAGGAAAGCATAGATATTTGTACGAATACAATGTCAGTACATACCTATGTATTGAAATATCATGGCCGAGATTATGGCGATCCCTGACCTGACAAAGCGCGCGGATCTGACCCGCCACGACCGGGGTACGGGCGCGTTGCGCACCCGCCGGCCTGACTTCGTCGATTTCCTGCCACCGTGCAACGATGCCTGTCCCGCCGGCGAGAACATTCAGGCATGGCTGGCGCTGGCACAGTCCGGCCAGTTTGAGACGGCCTGGCGGCAACTTGTGCAGGACAATCCCTTCCCGTCGATTCATGGGCGGGTCTGCTATCACCCCTGTGAAGACATTTGCAACCGCGCAATTACCGACAGCGCCGTCAGCATTCATGCCGTCGAGCGTTTCCTCGGCGACCTGGCATTGAAACAAAACTGGCGTATCCCTGAGACAGACCGACGCAGCGACAAGCTTATCCTGATCGTCGGCGCCGGGCCGAGCGGCCTGTCCGCCGCCTACCACCTGAGCCGCATGGGGCACACGGTGGAGATTCGTGAGGCGGGGCCCGTGGCCGGGGGCATGATCCATTTCGGAATCCCGGCCTACCGAATGCCACGCGACGAACTGCGCGCCGAAGTTCAGCGCATCGAGGATATGGGCGTGAGCATTACGCTGAATCATCGTGTTGAAGACGTGCTGGCGGAAAAAGCAGCCGGCGACTTTGACGCGGTATTCATTGCGGTCGGTGCGCACATCAGCAAGAAGATCGACATACCGACCAGGGACGCGGGCAAGATCCTCGATGCCGTCAGCTTCCTGAGCAGCGCCAGCAAGGGCGATGCGCCGAAAATCGGCCGTCGGGTCGCTATCTACGGCGGTGGCAACACGGCGATGGACGCGGCGCGCACGGCCAAGCGGCTGGGTGCCGATGAGGCCATTATCATTTACCGGCGCGACCGCAGCAGCATGCCCGCCCACGACTTCGAAGCCGATGAAGCGCTGGAAGAAGGCATCAAGATAAACTGGCTGCGCACAATCAAGGAAATTGACCGGTCGACTTTCAAAGTCGAAGTGATGGAACTCGACGAAAACGGCCGTCCGCAAGCAACCGGGAAATTCGAATCATTGGAGGCCGACTCGCTGATTCTCGCGGTCGGTCAGGATACCGATACCGCGTTTCTCGAATCCGTGCCGGGAATCGAGTTCAAACTCGACCATACCGTTGTCGTCGATGACAACATGATGACGGGTCACACAGGTATTTTTGCCGGCGGCGATATGGTACCGAGCGATCGCTCGGTAACGATTGCCGTTGGACACGGCAAACAGGCAGCGCGTCATATCGATGCCTACCTGAATGGCAGCGCGTATCGCCGCCCGCAAAGACACGCGTTGATCGGGCACGAGAAGCTGCGCCTCTGGTATCGCACATCAGCGCCCCAGGTAGAACAGGAGCGACTACCCGTCGTCGATCGTGAGGGCAGTTTCGACGAGATCATGCAAAACCTGACGGAGGCCGATGCGTTATTCGAGGCAAAACGCTGCCTGTCCTGCGGCAACTGCTTCGAGTGTGATGGCTGTTTTGGCGCCTGCCCCGAAGGCGCGATTATCAAGCTCGGCCCGGGCAAGCGTTATCGCTTCGACTTCGAGCTTTGCACGGGTTGCGCTGTTTGTTATGAACAGTGTCCCTGCCACGCGATCGAAATGATCGACGAACCCGCGGCTGACAAGGTGCGGAGCTGATGACCGTGAAACGCACACTTGATGGCAATGAGGCGGTCGCACGAGTTGCGTATGCAGTCAGCGAGATCTGTTCGATTTATCCGATAACGCCCTCTTCGACGATGGCCGAACTTGCCGATGTCTGGTCGGCGAGCGGCAAGAAGAATATCTGGGGACAGGTGCCCGACATCATCGAGATGCAAAGTGAAGGTGGCGCCGCGGGTACGGCGCACGGGGCGTTGCAGACCGGCGCACTGACCACGACCTTCACGGCCTCGCAGGGACTGATGCTGATGCTGCCCAATATGTACAAGATTGCCGGGGAACTGACCGCCGCGGTCTTCCACGTTGCATCGCGCTCCCTGGCGGCACAGGCGTTGTCCATTTTCGGTGATCATCAGGACGTCATGGCTGCGCGCACCACGGGTTTCGGTTTGCTTGCAGCCTCGTCTGTACAGGCCGCGCAGGACCTGGCCCTGATCAGCCACGCGGCAACCCTCGAAGCGCGCGTTCCGTTCATTCATTTTTTCGACGGCTTCCGCACGTCGCACGAAGTCAGCAAGATCGACCTGTTGTCGGTCGAACAGATACGCGCAATGATCGACGCAAAGCTTGTTTTCGAGCACCGCGAGCGCGCATTAAACCCGGACAATCCGTTCATTCGCGGCACGGCGCAGAATCCGGATGTCTATTTCCAGGGAAGGGAAAGTGTCAACCGGTTCTACCAGGCTACGCCGGGCATCATGCAAAAAACGATGGACCGCTTTGCAGATATTAGCGGACGGAAGTATCGATTATTCGATTACTACGGCGACCCGAAGGCCGATCGTGTCGTCATTCTAATGGGCTCCGCCAGTGATACCGTGATGCAGACAATCGATGCATCATCGGAGAAAGGGCTCGGCCTGATCAACGTCAGATTGTATCGCCCGTTTTCCGCGACCCACCTGCTACAGGCCATCCCGAAATCGGTTCGTTCAATTGCGGTGCTTGACCGAACCAAGGAAATTGGCGCCAGCGGTGAACCCTTGTATCAGGATGTTGTTACAACTCTTGCGGAAGCTGTTGGCGACGGGTCTCTTCAGGCGATGCCCAGGGTGATTGGAGGGCGTTACGGATTGTCGTCGAAGGAGTTCACACCGGCCATGGTCAATGCTGTCTATGCTGAGCTTGGCAAGCCGCAACCGAAGAATCATTTTACGCTCGGCATTCACGACGATGTGACACACACGAGTCTCGATTACGATCCGGAGTTCCAGATCGAGAGTAATGACGTCACGCGAGCCCTGTTCTTCGGCCTCGGTTCCGACGGCACGGTCGGCGCCAACAAGAACAGCATCAAGATCATTGGCGAAAATACAGACCTCTACTGCCAGGGTTACTTCGTCTACGATTCCAAGAAGTCGGGTTCGCGGACAGTCTCACATCTTCGCTTCGGCCCTGAGCAAATTCGTGCACCCTATCTGATTCAGTCAGCAAACTTCATCGCCTGCCACAAATACGATCTGATCGAGAAAATCGAAGTACTGCAGAACGCGGCCCGCGGCGCAGTGTTTCTGCTCGACAGTCCATGGTCGTCGGATGAAATCTGGGACAGGCTCCCGCGACCGGTACAGGAAACGATCATCGATCGCGAAATCAAGCTCTATATTATTGACGCGTCCAGGGTCGCGCGAGAAGCGGGCATGGGCAAACGCATCAACACGGTAATGCAAGCCTGTTTCTTCGCCCTGTCCGGTGTTTTACCACGGGACGAAGCGATCCGGCAGATCAAACAGGCGATCGAAAAAACCTATCGCAGGAAAGGCCAGGAGGTCATCGATCAAAATTTCGCAGCAGTCGATTCGGCACTCGATCATTTGGTCGAAGTCGAAATTTCCGGGACCGCCAGCAGTTCACGTCTGCTCGATGAGGTCGTACCGAGCGAAGCACCTCGCTTTGTGCGAGAAGTTACCGCAGTCATGATGCGCGGCCATGGCGACGATTTGCCCGTCAGCAAGCTGCCGGCCGACGGCACCTATCCAAGTGGCACATCTCGCTGGGAGAAGAGCAATATTTCGGACCTGGTGCCGGCCTGGGAGCAGGACCTTTGCATCCAGTGTGGGAATTGCAGCTTTGTCTGCCCGCACAGCGTTATCCGGGCCAAGTTTTATCATGAGAGCGCACTCGACGACGCACCCGACAATTTTCCGTCTGTACCAATCAGCGCACGCGGCTTTCCCGAAACGCGATATACGCTGCAGGTTTACCTGGAAGACTGTACCGGTTGCAATCTCTGCGTCGAGGCATGCCCGGTAACAAGCCCGGACGACCCGGAGTTTCGCGCCATCAACATGGCCGACAAGGCGCCGCTACTCGAGCAGGGCAAAGCCGACATTGCATTTTTCGAGACGCTGCCATTCAGCGATCGCGCGAAGGTGGATTTCTCGTCGGTTCGCGGCGCGCAATTTCTGGAGCCGCTGTTCGAGTTCCCGGGTGCGTGTGCGGGGTGCGGCGAGACACCCTATATACGATTGCTGTCACAACTATTCGGTCCGCGACTGCTGGTTGCCAACGCGACAGGTTGTTCGTCTATTTACGGCGGTAATCTGCCGACCACGCCGTGGACCAAGAACAATGAGGGCGGCGGACCTGCCTGGTCGAATTCCCTGTTCGAAGACAACGCGGAATTCGGTCTCGGCATGCGCATCGCCGCCGACCACCACATGGATATTGCACGGCAGTTGGTCATCGAACTCGCCCCGCAGATTGGTGAGAAGTTTGCAGACCGGCTTGTCAACGCGGGCCAACGGGTCGGCAGTGAACTCCGTGCGCAACGACAACGAGTCGCTGCGTTGAAGGCTAAGCTGCATCACTTACTTGAGCAGGACAACGGCGAAAAAGCAGCCGCGTTGCTGTCTATTGTCGACCACCTGGTGCGTCGCAGTATCTGGCTCGTTGGCGGCGATGGCTGGGCGTACGACATCGGGTCCGGCGGACTGGATCATGTCCTGGCGAGCGGTCGCAATGTCAACGTGCTGGTCCTCGACACCGAGGTGTATTCCAATACCGGTGGTCAGATGTCCAAGGCGACGCCGCTGGCTGCCACCGCCCGCTTCGCTTCCGCCGGCAAGCGCATTGGCAAAAAGGACCTGGCACTGCAGGCTATTTCCTACGGCAACGTCTACGTCGCCCAGGTCGCAATGGGGGCGAATCCACAACATACGCTGCTCGCCATGCGCGAGGCGGAAGAGTATCAGGGCCCGTCGTTACTACTCGCATACAGCCACTGCATCGCGCATGGTTATGATATGGCTGACGGCCTCAAGCAACAAAAGCTGGCGACGGCCAGCGGCTACTGGCCGCTGATTCGCTACAACCCGATGCTGCGCAGTGCCGGCAAGAAACCCTTCGTTCTGGACTCCCCCCGCCCAAGCATCGAACTGAGGGAGTACGCGTACAACGAAATGCGCTACAAGGATTTGACCCGTACGCATCCGGAAGAGGCCGAAAAGCTGATGCAAAGCGCACAGGAACTGGTGGAGTTGCGCTGGCAGACTTACGAGCACATGGCGAACCAGGAGCCGGCGAAGTTTCAACCCGCAGGCTGACGATCCGCCTCGAACTCTCGTGTCAGTTGTTGCGCGTCTCTGCTCCAGGTACATGACTCGCAAGTACAGGTTTCGGAGTCGTGCTGCAGTCGTTCACTACGCGCTTCGATCAGGTTGATGCTGTACTGCAAAGAGGCGTGCATCGTGTACGAGGGCTTACTCGCAAAATCGGCGAAATCGTTGATGCATGCAAGCCAGTGACATTCCTGTCGCAGCTCACATCGATGGCAGCGATCACAGGAAGGATCAAACAGGCTGTCGTATGGACAGCCCTCAAGACCAATATCTTCCAGTATCAGCAATCGCGGATACGTTAGTGCCTCAAGTAGTTTTCGCCGCATGACCATGTCCCGTCATGTTGGTTTGCCCGATCACTTTATCTTCAATGTCACCCTAATACTGCCGGAAGGTTTTGTCCATCGTGTGTATCAGATAGCAGCCTTCGGTAAATCCGTATGTTCAACGACTTCGATGTGGGTCATTTTGTCAAAGGTACAGAATCGGAATGAAATTGGTTGGTCCCGAATCGGGCGCATCGAAAGGTACATGACGCACGAGGCAGAAAGGTACGGTTTTGATGGAAGACATGAAATACCTTTTCAAGCGCCACCAGACCTGGTGGGTGAAGGTCGCCGTGCCGCACACGCTTCGCGATGCGCTGGGCTACGACCTTCGCCGATCCCTGCATACCCAGGATCTGGGCGAGGCTCGGGCGGCGCGTGACACGATCGTCTCCGGGTTACGCCAGGAAATCAGCACTGCGCGGGAGCAGGTCAAACACGATCGGGCATGCCGGAAAGTCGCTGAACCCGACGCCGATTCAGGATTCGAAATCACTGCCCGCGAGGATTTCTCCGATGTTACGTTTCTCCTCGAGGTTGACGCGCCATTGCTTGCCAAGGCGGCAAAACCCGGCCAGTTCGTCATCGTCATTTTGCACAAAAGAGGCGAGCGCATTCCGCTGACCATCGCCGATTTCGATCGCGACAAGGGCACGATAACGCTCGTTGTTCAGGCTGTCGGCAAATCCACGTGTGAAATGCAGCAGCACTGCCGAAAAGGTACACACCTGCACGCTCTCGTCGGTCCGATGGGATTTCCCGGTGAATTCGGGGCAAAAAAAGTCATTTGTGTTGGCGGTGGCCTTGGAGTTGCACCTGTATTCCCGCAACTTCGGGCATTCAAGGAAAACGGTTCCTATGTCATCGGCGTGGTCGGATTCAGGAACCGGGACCTGATTTTCTGGCAGGAAAAATTCGAGCAGTACTGTGATGAACTCATCGTATGCACCGATGACGGTTCGGCCGGAATCGAAGGACGCGTGACGCTCGGCCTGGAAGCAGCGTTGGCCAGACACGATGATGTCGATCGCGTTGTCGCGATCGGTCCGCCAATCATGATGAAGGCCTGTGCCGAAACCACGCGACCTTATGAAATAAAGACCATTGTCAGCATGAACCCGATCGTCGTCGACGGTACCGGAATGTGTGGCGGTTGTCGGGTGACGGTCGGGGACGAAATAAAATTCGCTTGTGTTGATGGCCCGGAATTCGATGCACACAAGGTCGATTTCGATGACCTGATGAACCGCCTGGGACGCTTTCGCGATGACGAGGCAATCGCAATGAACCGGTGGAAGAACGGGCCAGCCTGAATGGCGAAAAAAACCATACGAAATATTCCACAGGATCGTGTGCGCATGCCGGCGCAGGATCCGGGTGAGCGAACGCAAAATTTCAATGAAGTAACACTTGGCTACGGCCTCGACGATGCACTGATCGAGTGCGAGCGCTGCCTGGTCTGCCCTACGCCTAATTGTGTCCCGGCGTGTCCGGTCAACATCGATATCCCCGGTTTCATCGTCAGGATTTGCGAAAAAGACTACCGCGGTGCGTATGACATTCTGACAGAGTCCACAATGCTGCCAGCGATCTGCGGAAGAGTCTGTCCGCAGGAAGACCAGTGCGAAGGCGTATGTCCGGTCGGTGGTACGCTGGAACCGGTCGCCATCGGCCGGCTCGAACGCTGGATTGGCGACATGGCAATTGCCGAGGGCTGGGAAAGCACACCGTATATTGAGCCGAATGGACTCAAAGTCGGCATCGTCGGCTCGGGGCCTGCGGGAATGGCCTGCGCGGCAGACATGGCCAAGGCGGGTTGCGAGGTTACGGTCTACGAAGCGTTGCACCAGCCCGGCGGCGTATTGCGATACGGTATCCCTGAATTTCGCCTGCCGAACGAAGTACTCGACGGCGAACTCAGGAATCTTGAGAGGCTCGGAGTCAACATCGAGTGCAATACCCTGGTCGGCAGACTGTTCACGATTGAGCAGATGCTGGACGAACTCGGATTTGACGCCGTGTTCATCGGCACCGGGGCGGGCTATCCAAGTTTCATGGGCATAGGCGGTGAATCGCTGAACGGCGTGCTGTCGGCCAACGAACTGCTGACGCGCTGCAACCTGATGGGTGCCACTGAGTTCCCGGCCTACGACACTCCGCTGGGCCTCGGCAAGCGTGTTGCTGTGATCGGCTCCGGAAATACCGCAATGGATGCCTTGCGCGTGTCGTTGCGCGCCGGGGCTGAGCAGGTGTACTGCATCTATCGCCGTACGCGAAAAGAGAGCCCTGCAAGAGAAGAAGAAATCGAACACGCCGAAGAAGAAGGCATACTGTTCGAGTGGCTCACCGCACCCGTCGAGGTCCTCGGTGATGGCAAGGGCAATGTCCGCGCGATGCGCTGCCAGCGTATGGAACTCGGTGAGCCTGATGAATCGGGCCGCTGCCGCCCGGTACCGATAGAAGGCAGCGACTTCGAATTCGAAGTCGACACAGTCGTGTACGCGATAGGCACCAACGCCAATCCGATCATCGGCCAGACATCAAAGATCGCGCTCAACAAATGGGGCTATATTGCGGTCGATGACGATCTTGCCACGTCAATGGCCGGTGTCTATGCCGGCGGCGACATCGTGACCGGTGCCGCAACCGTGATATTGGCGATGGGGACGGGCCGGCAGGCGGCACGCAGCATGAAAGCCCATCTCGGCATACGTGACTCTGCATCGGTCTATCAGCAAACACCAACCGGAAGCGCTGGCAGGATATTCGGAATTGATTCAACGGAGCGAACGCGAGTCCGCGTTCGCGTGGCATAGAGGCTGAACAGTGCCGGCATCGAGACGAAAAAGGAAAACAACGCCCGTCAGAAAACCGGCGATCGAGATAGACGAGCACATCGTCGAAATTCTAAGTGATTCAGGAGAAGGGGCACAGAAATGTGGACAGTCTTTCGCCGCAATCTCCGCCCGGCTCGGCTACGGCATCTGGACCGTGGAAATCATTCCGGCGGAAATTCAGCCGCCGGCTCGCAGCATTGACGGCGCCAGTGGCAACCGCATTCGTGTAGCCAACCATCGCGTCACCAATGGCGGTGACGAAGCCGATCTTGCCGTGGCGTTTAACGAGCAGGTGCTGATAGGCCGGCTACGGGCCGATGAACTGAAACCCGGAAGCACGATTATCCTCGAAGACAAGTGGCGCAACGACGATGATCCGTCGATTTCGGCGTCGTACGTGAGTGTTTACGATGAACTCATCGAGCGCGGTTTCAATGTCTGTGAAATTCCCATGGAGCTTGAGTGCCTCAAGATCGTCAGCGATGCCCGGCGCGGCAAGAACATGTTCGTTCTGGGGCTGCTCAGCAGCATTTACAGTCTCGATATGGATATTGCCCGTGAGCAGATCCGGTTTATCTTCGGCAAGAAGGGCGACCTGGTCGTCACGGCCAACCAGAAGCTGCTCGATGCAGGTTTCAGATGGGCTGAAGCCAATCTGGACATCAAGTTCAAGATGGAAGCGACGCCGCCGAAAGAAGCGAATATCGTTGTTAACGGCAACACGTCGCTGGCGCTCGGCGTGATGGCCTCGGGCATGGAAGTCTGTGCGATGTACCCGATTACGCCTGCGACCTCGGCATCGCATTATCTGAGTGATGTATTCGAGAAGGTCGGTGGCGTTGTGCACCAGGCCGAAGACGAAATCGCGGCCTGTGCGTTCGCGATTGGCGCCTCGTATGCCGGCAAGTGTGCACTGACGATAACGTCGGGGCCGGGCTACTCGTTGAAGCAGGAGTGCATTGGCCTCGCGGTAATGGCGGAGATACCACTGGTGGTTATCGACGTTCAGCGCGGTGGCCCGTCCACCGGCCAACCGACCAAAGCCGAACAGGGCGACTTGTTAACTGCCTGTTTTGGCAGCCACGGCGATGCGCCAAAAGTAGTCATGGCCGCCAGCGACATCGAAGACTGTTTCTACTCGATCATCACGGCGCGGAAGATTGCCGAGACCTTCAACACGGTCGTGGTACTGCTGTCCGATGCCAGCCTGGCGACAGCGCAACAACCGTTTCCGCGGCCGCAGCTAAGCGAAAACTGGCTTGCGCCGCCCATCGATCAGAGCCCGGTGATCGACGGAGACCTGCCATACGACTGGGATTCACGCAGCGGACAGCGGCAGCGTACTATCCCGGGCCAACCGAACGGCATGCATACACTGACCGGTCTTGCACACGATCGCCGAAGTTGCGTCGCCTATAACCTGCAGACCAACAAGGAAGGTATCCGGCACCGCAGCCTGAAGCTCGCGGCCTTGCAAAAAACGATCAAGACGCCGCCGGTGTTTGGCGACGATAAGGGCGAACTCCTCGTAGTCGGCTGGGGCAGTACCAGGGGGGCTATCGAAGAAGCTGTGCAGAGGGTGCGCGCCGATGGGCACAAAGTCTCGGCACTGCACCTTCGGATCCTGCAGCCACTGGCTTCCGGCATCAAGGAGATATTGCAACGATTCGACAAGGTCCTGGCGGTTGAAAATAACTGGGCCGATTCTCTCGATGACGACCTGATTGACGAGGAAAATCGCCGTTACTCGAACCTTGCCTGGATACTGCGCGCCCGTTGCCTCGTCGATATCGACTGCTGGGGTGAGGTTGGCGAACAGCCAATCAAACCCGGAACGATCGAACGTGTCATTCGCGAGAGATTGCAATGATGGCGACCCGGGCGACAGATTTCCTGAGACATGCCGGCGAGGAGGAGCACAGCCTCGAAGACTACGCGGGCCGTGTGCCACGCTGGTGTACTGGCTGCGGCGACCTCGCGATACTGACCGCCGTGCAGCGAGTCTGCCGCGATGAGCAATTGCCGTTGGAGAAAATCGTATTTGTCTCGGGTATCGGCTGTTCAAGCCGCTTTCCGCACTACATGGGCACCTACGGCTTCCACGGGCTGCACGGCCGCGCACTCCCTGTTGCCGAAGGTATCAAGATGCGGCGGCCGGACCTGCACGTATTCGTAAACATGGGCGACGGCGATTGTTGCAGCATCGGCGCCGCGCACTGGATGCATGCGACGCGCTACAACATGAACATGACCGTCATGATGCACGACAATAATATTTACGGCCTGACCAAGAATCAGGTGTCGCCGACGTCGCCGAAGGGAACTCGCAGCAACACCACGCCTCGCGGTTCTGATCTCGAGGCATTCGATCCCCTGCAGGCGACCCTCGGCATGTCGAACCTGTCCTTCGTCGCGCAGGCCGCTGACTGGATCCCGGAACTGCTCTACAAAATAATCTCCGCCGCGCACAGGCATCACGGGTTTTCATTCATACGTATTTTGCAACGCTGTCCGGAGTTCCAGGAAAATCGCTGGGAACCCTGCATACAGGATCCGGATCGAATGCAGATCCTGACGCACGACAAGGGAATTCAACTGTCACCTGCCCTGTCGCGTGTTTTTCGCTATCAGGATCAGCACGACCCCGCCGACCTTGTCGAGGCCAGGCGAATTGTTGGTACAAGCGAGCGCCTGCCGATTGGCATCATCTACCAAAACCCGGATGTGCCGTGCTACGAGGACCTGCGAAAACCAGACCGGCTGTACACACCGGAATTCATCGAAAAGGGGCTGGCCGAAGAGCTGGACAAATTTACGATCTGGCCGGCGGACTAGTCAATCATGAGCGTAGAAATGCAGGAAATGGTGCGCTTTCACCTTACTGGCAGACGCGCCGACGGCGAAACTCCGGAGACCCTGCCGCAGGATGTTTGCCCGGCACTGTTGGCGCCGTACCGCCGGTTGGAAAAACTGCGATATGACTTCCCGCTCATACTTCTCGACGGCGGTGAAAACCAGGCGTTCATCGACACGCTTTCAGGCATCGTCAATCGGCTGTTGCGCGAGATCGCACCTGAGGGCAATGCAGGCGAACAGTTGCGCCAACACGTAATTCGGCTCGAACACAGAATGCGGGAACTTGTTGCCGGCGGCTTCGATTCGACGTTGGCTGCACTTTGGGAGAAAGCCGAGAAATCGCTTCTGGATGGTTGCAGGAAATCGGAGACCGAGTCGCTGAAAAATAGTCTGGACGCCGCTCGCTTCGCGCTGAACACGGATGGGCAGGCTGTCGACTGCGACGATCGCCTGCCGTCACTGCTATTGAAACATGTCTGGACGAAAGTCGAAGCACAACGGACTCGGCGATCGCTCGATCAAATCGAATCGTTGATCATCAGGCTTCGCAATATACTCAAGGTTGACGACCTGAAAAACGGGCGGTCCCGATCGCCGCAAAGACTCAAGCAAACACTGGGCCGGCGCTACAAGGACGCGTTTGACTTCGAGTTGATGTCCGAGTTATTGCTTGACTCCGCTCCGCATAACAAACTGCCGGTCGATCGTCGGCGGCGGGTCAGGGCCGCACTAACGGTCCTGGAATCACAAGAATTCTTCGCCAGAGGGGCCGGCGACAATCTATCGCAATACCGTTTCGTCTTTGGCAACACGTCGGAGGCCGTGAAAGCCTACAACGAACGATTGCCTGAAATTGCGAATGTAATCAGGGCCATCGCGATTGCAGAACTCGAGTGCGAGAATGCCTATCGAGAGTCCGCACACGCGGCCTACTTTGCTGGCTTCGCTGCGCAGGCTCTTGCACCCGAGGACCTGGCGCTGTTTCCGTCGTATCTGATCTGTCTTCAGGACAGCGAGTGCGATACGCGTGACAGGGCCGAGCTTATGGAGATCGCGGCATCCGACTTGCCGATGAAAGTTCTGTTACAAGTGAGCGATGTGCTGGGTGAGCCCTCACCTGCCGACAAACGACCGCGTCATGGTGCATTCATGCGGCAACTCGCCAATACCTTTGTCGCGCCGGGCGCCGCCTATGTACTCCAGACAGCCAGCTCCAATTTGTACCAGCAACGAGAACAGCTTCGAAAGGGAATGGAGTATCGCGGGCCGGCTATTTTCAGTATTTTTGCTGGTCACGGAACACACGGGCCAGATCTTCCTGCTTACCTGGTAGCGGCGGCAGCGATGGATTCGCGCACTTTTCCGGCGTTTAGCTACGATCCGGCTGCCGGTGCCGGCCTGGCAGACCGCTTCGATATCGGTAGCAACCCGGAAATCGAGGCAGCGTGGCCACACAGAGAACTGCGCTACGAGGACGAAGACCTGCAAACAATTACTGAGGACCAGGCCTTTACGCTGGCTGACTTTGCAGTAACCGACTCGCGCTATGGCGACTATTTCGCATTGGCGCCAAGAGAAAAATGGGCTCAGGACATGTTGCCGGTCGCGAATTACCTGGACCTGGCGGATGAAGAAACTTTCGAAAAAATACCCTACGTAGCCGTGGTCGACGGCAGGAACGTTCTGCAGCGGCTGGTCGTTAATGACAGCCTGATTCGCGTTGCGCGCCGCTGCCGTGATCGCTGGCACGTCCTGCAGGAGAACGGCGGTATCAATAATTCCCATGCAACGGCGTTGTTGTTGAAAGAACGAGCCGCCTGGGAAGAAGAAAAGGAGAAACAGATTCAGGCTATTCGAGCGGAACTCGGGACAAGCGATCCGCTACCGCCAGTTGCGGCCACGGTGCACCGGCCCGAATCAGACGTCGAGGTTGAATCGCCTGTCGACGTGGATCAGGGCGAACCTGTCATCTCGGACGATCCCTACATCGATACGCCAAGTTGCACCACCTGTGACGAGTGCACCGACAAGAATAACCGCATGTTCGCCTACGACGAAAACAAGCAGGCGTACATCAAAGATCCGGATGCTGGCACCTATAAGGAACTTGTCGAGGCAGCAGAAGTTTGCCAGGTCGCCATCATTCATCCCGGCAAACCACGAAACCAGAGCGAACCGGGCCTCGATGAACTGATCAAACGTGCCGAGCCGTTCATGGCGTAAATTCGGTGCCGACCCCACGCTACCACCGAACAACGTATAGCTATTTGTACGAATACAATCTCAGTACATACCTATGCAAGTATTGTATTCGGGGACAAAGGCGGCGAGAAGCATACCTTCAGCCAGCATTTGTGTGGTCAACAAATTGTAGGGAGTCGTATCCCGGTGGATCTGAAAATACTCGGTCGAAGCGCTCTCCTGTTGTTTTTCGTCATCGTAATATCAACAGTTATTGGGGCGAAAGCGGCGGATGAATCCGTGCCCGTTGTTTCCTACAGCCAAAAGGGCGCCGATACCTGTATTGCTTGTCACGATGGCGCGGAGACACTCGCAATATTCCAGACCCGCCACGGCGTACCGACGGATCCGCGTAGCCCTTTCGGGCAGAACCAGTTGCAGTGCGAGGCATGCCACGGACCAGGGGGAGACCATTCACCCAGGGTGAGGCGCGGGCAGGATCGTCCTGCGCTCACTTCTTTCGGAGCTGACGACGAGACCGGTATCGACACGCAAAACAGCCTGTGCCTGAACTGCCATGACGGCGAGGTGGGCTACGGTTGGCACAGCGGGCCTCACAATGTCGAGGAAATCGCCTGCGCCGACTGTCATGTAAGTCACGCGCCGAAAGATGCCGTATTGCAAACGTCGACGCAGCCCGAGGTTTGCTACGACTGTCATCAATTGCAACGCAGTGAAACACTGAAGGCGTTCTCCCATCCATTTTTCGAAGGAAAAATGGCTTGCAGTGGTTGCCACAGCCCGCACGGGGACACGGTCGCAACGACTTTCGCTCGCCAGACTCTGAACGACACCTGCTACGAATGCCATGCAGAGAAACGTGGCCCGTACCTGTGGGAGCATGCACCGGTCAGTGAGGATTGCTCACTGTGTCACGCGCCGCACGGCTCCAACCATCCGGGTATGCTGACCAGCCGAGCTCCCTTGCTTTGCCAGAGTTGTCACTCGCAGTCGGACCACCCGAGCGTTCCGTATCAGGATGACGGTTTGGCCGGGATTACCCCGTCGCGATTCTTGCTTGGCGAAAGTTGCCTGAATTGCCATTCGCAGAGTCATGGCTCCAATCACCCGTCGGGTTCGAAATTGTTGCGATAACCGAGGACGAGTGTTCAGTGCAATACGGTTAACAGGATGTCGAAAATGATCATTTTCCCGAAGCCGAAAATCAGCTGCTCAATGTTTATTTTTTTGACTGCCGTAGCGATGGGCACGACGGCGGCACAATCCCAGGAGGGCATTACGAGTCATTGGAAGTGCGAGTATTGCCCGTTCGAAACCGGGCGTCGCGGCGACTATGAGCTTGGTGCAACCAGCGTCAGTGATGATTCAGCTTATTTCGGTGATGCATCGGGCTATGAGGAAAAAGGCGTATATGCCAACATCGATGGCGAAGGCAGTTACGCGAGTGATGGACATCAACTGCGCTGGCTGGTCGAGGATCTCGGTCTTAATTCAAGATACGCAGAACTCGCGGGCGGCCGCCAGGGTACTTTCGATTACAAGCTGTCGTATCGCGAAATTCCACGAACGCAGTTCTTCACGACCGATACGATCTTCCTGGAAACTGCGGACGGCACGCAAACGCTGCCGGCAGGCTGGGTACGTGCACCGGAGACGTCGGGATTCACTGAACTCGACGCAAACCTTGCCCGGCGGGATATCGAAAGTGACCGACGTGTCCTGAAAATCGGCGGCCGTTATTTGTTATCGAGCCGCATCAGCTTTTCCGCCGATTATCGCCGGCAAACTCAGGAAGGCCGTGACATCTACGGCGGTTCGTATTTTTTTCAGTCAAGCCTGCTGGCGAGGCCGATCGACTATGTGACAGACGCAGCCGACTTCAATGTACGCTACACGGCGGATAACGGTTACCTGTCTCTCGCCTGGTATCTGTCTGATTTCGAAAGTAACAACGACGCGCTGAACTGGGAAAACCCGTTTGTATCATCGCCAGGTTCGGAATTAGGCGCGACGGCACAGCCTCCTGGCAACAACTTTCACCAGCTATCTTTTTCCGGCGGTTACAACTTCTCGCAATCCCGTACCGTCGTGGCTTTTTCCGCGGCAGCGGGCCGCATGAGTCAGAACAAGGCTTTTCTGCCCTACACTACCAACCCGAATATTAATGTCAGTCCATTGCCACGCAAGAGCCTGGAAGGCGAAGTTAATACGGCCAATCTCGCGTTCAGCCTGACCTCAAAAGTATTCGACAAAGCGCGCGTCAAACTGGCTTACCGCTACGACGAGCGCGACAACCGCACGGCTCAGGACCTCTGGGCCGGTGTAATCGCCGAGTCCTTCGTTTCCGGTACGAACACCAATATTCCATACAGTTTCACGCGATCCACATTGAATCTCAGTGCAGACTATAAGCTGTTTGATACTGTGAGCATCTCCGGAGGCTATGATCGAAAGACCATTGACAGAGACTTTCAGGAGGTCGCCGAACAAACCGAAGATGGCGGTTGGGGCCGACTTCTCTGGCGCCCGAGCAGAACACTGCGGTTCGATTTCAAGGGTGGCGCATCCCGGCGGGATATAAATCGTTACGACGAAACCTTCGCGGGAACGCTCGGACAGAATCCGTTGATGCGAAAATACAATCTCGCGTTTCGCTTTAGAACATTCGGTGAGTTGACGATAGCGGCATCACTGCCGGAAAGCCCGGTCACTTTGACGTTCAATGGCTTGTATGCCGACGACAGTTACACCCGCTCGAGGATGGGCCTCACCTCCGGCAACGAACTTCGCCTGACGGCAGATCTGAGCTGGACGTTGGGAAATAAATCATCCTTTTACCTGACGAGCGGTTACGAAAATATTGAATCCATTCAATTTGGCAGCGAGCTGTTTGCACGTGAGGACTGGAACGCCACGAACAAAGACAATTTTTTCACCGCCGGCGGCGGATTCCGGGTCAGGGAGATCGGTGATAGGTTTGATCTGCAACTGGATTACACGCGATCGCAGGGAATTACTGAAATCAACGTAGCATCTGCCGCTGCCGGCCCGAGCCAGTTCCCGGACCTGGAGTCGACGTTGCAGTATCTGCGGCTGCTTCTTTCCTATCGGCAATCAGACAGACTCGAACTCACAATGAATCTTCGTTATCAGAGTTTCCTGGCAGAAGACTGGGCGCTTGAAGGCGTCGGACCCGCGGAAATTTCATCGGTCCTGACATTTGGGGCACAACCCTACGACGATGAAGTGTTGATTTTCGGTCTCGGATTCCGATATTCGATTAGCGCTTCGGAAAAGTCTTCGTCGAACTAAGCGTTGCCGGCTATGTTTACAAACCCCGCCGCACTTTTTCTTGCCGTACGCCGATTCTGCGAATACGTAAAACTACGCCTTGCGCCGTGTTTTCTCTCGGTAGAGTCCACTATGTAGAACTACGAATTATAAGTTTCTGCATCTCAATGTATATAGAGCCAGCAATGCGGGTGAACACAGTCACCTTCAAGGGAGATAATCATGAAACTGTTACATCGCACATCCTGGCTCGGAACAATTGTTGTACTCCTGGCATTCGTGATAGCGGGTTGCGCAGGAGACGACGGTTCGCCCGGCAGAGATGGAATTGATGGCGTAGATGGTCAGGATGGCCAGGACGGTGCTGGCGGCGGTATTGCTCGCGACTTGCCAACGCTGCAAGGACACATACCCATGTTCCCGGAGAACAATTTTCACGGCAATGGCGTAACAGGCCTGGACGATGACCGAGTCCTGCCCTATGACGTTCAGGCGGCCTATAACAGCGACACATTCTTCTGGCGGGTCTCTTATCGTGGCAACGAGGGCAAGCGCCACGAGTACATCCGCTACACCAATGGCGCCTGGCAACGGGAAGGAGGCGATCGTCGCGATGCGCAAGCCACGATCGATGGCGATCCACAGCAGGGGGATCAGAGCGTCAACTCGACGATCTACGAGCAACGGACAACGATCATGATCAACGATCCGAATGCCGTGACCGATGTGACGAACTTCGGCGAGTTCGGATGCTTCCTGAGCTGCCACAACGTGAGCCGGCATATGCCCGAATGGACCTCCGCTTCAGGTCATGACGGCAAGTATATCGACCCGATTCAGGCCCCGGGTGTCGCGGAGGGTACTCCTGTCCTGGACCTGTGGCACTGGCGTGGCGCCCGTAGCAACCCGATTGGCCGTGCCGATGACCAGAACATCCTGGCCATGACCTTCGTCGACGTCGACAGCGGTGACAATGGCGGCCGCAAGGGCGATGCAGGCCAGAGTGTCTTCGCGTCGCAAAACATCGTCGGCGGCAATCCGGAGTTCCTGCTCGACCCGGATACAAGCTCGGGCAAGTTCGCATTCGCCTGGGATACGTTCTGGGAGACGCCGTTCTACTACATGACCCGGGACGACGCATTGCAAGTCGGACCGCTTGCGCCGAACCCGGGTACCATTGCTTACGCCGACGCAATAGCCCTGGGTTACGCACCCACGGAAGGAGACACGGTACCGCGACGTATCCTGCGTGCTGGTGCCGGCAGCAGAGCCGACATTACATCATTCGGCACGGCGTTTACTCCGGAGACACCTGACCGCTCCTACGGCGTGTGGAATGTGCAGATGCAGCGCGCACTGGATACCGGCAACGCAGATGATATCGCCATGGTACCGGGAGAAATTTACGAGGCGGGCTTCGAAGTACATCTCTGGGAGTACACCACCCGTGACCACTACGTATCGTTCCCGCAGACGGTTTCCGTCGGTCCGGGAGTAGCGGACATCCAGGCAGTGTTATTCGCCGGCGCAGGTCCGGAGCAAGGACCTAACTGGGAGGAGATTCCGAAAACACGGCTCAATCTGTTTCAGCCCGGCATCACTACCTGGGAGTTCCTGACCGGCGACAATGAGGCGCAGGCCAAGGAATATACCAATGCCCAGGGCCAGTTGGTCAATCAGTCGCATCCCGGTTCCGGCGCGGTAAATAGCGGAACCTCTTGCGT
Source organism: uncultured Woeseiaceae bacterium (assembly GCA_964386735.1). Lineage (GTDB taxonomy): Bacteria > Pseudomonadota > Gammaproteobacteria > Steroidobacterales > Woeseiaceae > UBA1847. The sequence continues at coordinate 1,124 of CAYLTW010000048.1, read as the reverse complement.
CAGCTGCCACACCGTGCTCAACACCGAGCCAGCCCCGCCGCTGATCCCTGCCGGTGCCATGGAGGATCATACCCAGGAGCGAGGAGGAATTTGGGAAAACACACCGGTGGTTACGCCGGTACCCTGAATTAGAAGCGCTCGTCGAGTAGCCACGGGGACAACAATTCCGGGAGTTTTAGATACTGAAAAGTGCGACCAGCATGAGAACCGTTCCAGCCGCCGCGATGCCGTAGCAGATCAACGCGACCAGGGTGTCGCTGCGAACACCGAGGTCGTGCGCGGTTATGCGCATGCGATGGGCGGCGTGCCAGATCACCGGAAACAACACGGCGAATGTGATGAATTTGCTGAGTGGATGTTGCATCAATTCCAGCAACCGTTCGTAAGACAGGATTTCCGCCGAAAACAGTCCCAGTGGCACTGCAAGGCAGGTAATCAGGATTAATACCGGTACGACGAATGCGGCTATCGTGCCGCCAGCGGCGAACAAGGACCATATGACGGGCTTGTGCGAAACAGCCACTGCTAGAACCCCACCAGTAGCCACAGCGCGGCGCTGACTACGGCAAACCCGAGCCAGTGTGCGGCAATGATGACGGCTCCGGGAACGCGCTTGTCGCCAAGCATCAACGGCATTGCCCTCGGCGTTACCTGGAACCAGGTGTAGGTATGGTAGATCGCGAATAGTATCGCGATGAACGCAAATGCAAGTCCGACCGGCCCTTCTGCAGCCGCAAGGTAATTGTTGTACGCGACTTCACCTCGCGACAATGTGTATAGCCCTACGATCAACAGCAGAACATAAATACCGATAAACGCGGCACTCATTTCGCGAATCATGTAACGAATGTAACGCGGTTGTTTGAGCCACCAGCCACTCTTCGACAATTCCGGTTTGTAGGGTCGGCGACTCATCAGTGCTTCCAGGGCATAAGAAATTTCATGAAGTAATCGCCGGTGCTCGCGATTTTGGTTTGCTGTATGGCCGCCGCCGGGTCGACCGACTTCGGACATACGTCGGAACAGGCTCCGACAAAACTGCATTCCCAGATACCCGCGTTGCTGGCAACGACGTCCTCCCGCGCGCTGCGCCCGACGTCGCGCGAGTCGAGATTGTAACGATG
>CAYLTW010000047.1:18842-20067 GCA_964386735.1 uncultured Woeseiaceae bacterium | reverse complement strand
CGAACGCTGTCGAGCAGCCAGACGACGGATTGAAGCAATGAGCGCCTTCGCGCTCCCGCCAACCGTAGTTGCCACCCGCGACGACGAGATCGACCTCCTCCCAGGAGACCTGACCGACATCGGCAGCCCACAAATCGCCTGTGGCGCTATCGAAGGAGAATTTCCAGGGATTACGTAGTCCCCATGCAAAAATTTCCGGGCACGGCGCTGCCCCGAAACCCTGGGTACAAAACGGATTAGCGGCGTTCGGGTTCGATGCCGGGATCGCATACGGGATCGCACTGTCGATATCAATACGAACGATCGTGCCAAGCAGATTGCTGGTCGTCTGCGCATTATTCTGCGGGTCCCCGCCGGAACCACCATCGCCAAACCCGGCATAGAGAAATCCGTCCGGGCCGAAAGCGAGGTTGCCGCCGTTGTGATTGCTGAACGGCTGCAAGACTTCCAGGAGGATCTGTTCGGACGCCGGGTCGATAAACTGCCCGTTATTGGCACTTTGAAAACGCGAAATACGCGAGATGAGCGGGTTGCCGCTCGCTGTGTAGCTTACGTAGACGAAGGGTGTCACCGGAAAAGTCGGATGAAAGGCCAGGCCCAAAAGGCCCGACTCCGAGAAACCGGCATTGACGATCGGCGAGATGTCCAGAAACACGCCAGTATTGGAAACGTTGAGGTCGTTGACAAATTGCAGGATCTGGCCGCCTTGTTGCACGACGAACCAGCGACCTGAATCCTGTGGCGCCTGCATCAATGCCGTCGGCCTGTTGAATGTCAGCTGCGTGTACACCGGCGACACCGTAACTGATGGAGTAGCGGCCGGTGGCGGCGGCGGCGGTGGCGTCGTACTGATGCTGCCTTCGCCACCGCTGCAGGAGCCAATTAGCGCGAATCCGGCGAGCAAAGCCGCCAGGCGCACAAACGGTGGAAACTCACGTACGTTCATGTCCGTGTCTCTTTCAGGCCCAAGTCCGCAGAGGATAGCTCGAAAGCCGTACCTGTATCACGCATCTGTCGATGCAATCGACCTATACTCCAAACCTGTCGAAAAAAGTGCGAAACATCGACATATAGGCAAAACGTGTCGATTCGATCGACTTGAATAAGCAACATGTCGACGAATAGTAGTTTTATCGACATATAGTCAAATCGTGTCGATACGATCGACTCGAATAAGCAACATGTCGACGAATAGTAGTTTTATCGACATATAGTCAAATCGTGT
>CAYLTW010000047.1:0-18742 GCA_964386735.1 uncultured Woeseiaceae bacterium | reverse complement strand
CGATACGATCGACTCGAATTACCAACATGTCGACGAATAGTAGTTTTATCGACGTATTCAGTAAACGTGTCGAAAGTATCGACACGAACGCCGGCTGGCAGGAGATTACATAAGTGACTGTTTTTGATCCAAAAAAACCGTTTAACGATCTACCCGACCTGCCGCCGCCCGTCGAACTGATCGAGACGACGCGCATCCTGAAGCATTGCATCAATGCGCGTGTGGCCCTGGCTGAGTTGAAACAGGCTGCCGAACTCATTCCGAACTCGGCGGTTCTGGTCAATGCCTTGCCCCTGCTCGAGGCGCGCGCGTCCTCGGAAATCGAGAATATCGTCACCACGACCGACAAGTTGTTCGAGTACGCGGACATCGCCGAGGATCGTGCCGACGCTGCCACCAAGGAGGCGCTGCGATACCGAAGCGCCTTGTACGAGGGTACAAAGATGGTTCGGCGCGGTATGCTGACAACGGATATGGCCATACAAATATGTAGTACAATCAAAGGAATAGAGCTTGATCTTAGAGCTAATTCTGGGACTAAATTGAAAAATCGCAGTAGCGGAGACACCATTTACACGCCGCCCACAGGTCAAAAGTTTTTGCAGGCCAAACTCGATAACTGGGCCGATTTCATGCACCGCAACATCGAAATAGATCCACTGGTGAGGATGGCCATCCAGCACTACCAGTTCGAGGCGATCCACCCGTTCTCCGACGGCAACGGTCGTACCGGTCGCATCCTGAATATCCTGTTCCTTGTAGAGCATGGTCTGCTTGACTCCCCGATACTGTATTTAAGCCGCTACGTTATTCGCCACAAGGGGGACTATTACCGCTTATTGCAAAACGTAACGAAGGAAGGTGCGTGGGAACCATGGATCATATTTATCCTCGACGGTGTTGAGGAGACCTGCACCTGGACGACCGAAAAGATCAAGGCCATACGGGAGCTCATGGAACATACCGCCGGATTTGTGCAGAGTAGTTTGCCGAAAATCTACACCTGGGAACTCGTGGAGCTGTTGTTCAAACAGCCCTACTGCCGGATCGGCAACCTGGTAGACGCAAAAGTCGCGAAACGCCAGACGGCGTCCGTGTACCTGAAGCAACTTTGCGACATCGGCATCCTCAAGGAGATCAAATCAGGCCGCGAAAATATTTTCGTACACCCGAAGTACATTGAGCTGCTTACAGGTGAAGAAAACGTCTGGGTGTACTATTTCGGCGTCGAAACAGAATCGGTCGAAGAGATCGCCTGACGGCATCAGTCGCCGGATTAGCCACCGCATTGCGAAAAAACGGCATTCAAGCCTAAAATCGGCCGATTCTTCCATCGGAGCCAGCCTTTGAGCATCGGCCGTCAGACCCTGTTCCAGTTATTCAAGTACGTGGTCTATGCCCTGTTGGCGTTCGATATCTATCTCTTCTATGCCCAGGAACATCTTGCGGCGCAATTGCAATTTCCACTCGGCGTTCTGCCAGGACAGTTGTACGAAGCCTACGCATCTACAATCGATACAGCGGCCTGGGTCGTTTTGCTGTTGATGTTCGAACTCGAGACGTACTTACTCGAGGACCGACATTTCTCGAGGCTTGTCACATGGTCGCTGCACGGCGTAAGAGTGTTTTGTTACGCGGTCATCTTGTTGGCATTTCAAGGGTATGTGGCGAACGTCCAGTTTTTCTACGACGTCTCCGTGCTTGATGGTATCGGCAGTGTGTGTGCGCTGGCGGCTGAGCAGTGGTCCTACGCGGTCGATATCGACGAGTACCTAAGAATTACCGCATCCAATTGTGCGTCATTTACGGACAGCACGACTCTCTTGCACTTCGCGGGGCTGCCGGCGGTCGTTGACGGTCCCGGCCTCAGGGACATCCAGTACCTGGCCTGGGTGGATGTGATCAACTCGGCGGTTTGGCTGTTAATTGTGCTGGTACTCGAAATCGACGTGTGGCTGCAGGAACACGACAAATTCGAGGGTCGCGCGCTCAGAATCAGTACCCGGATCAAGTTCGTGCTGTACTCGACGCTCCTTCTCGCTGCCATCTATTGGGGCTTCAAGGGTGATTTTGTTGATTTTTGGGACGCACTCCTCTGGCTCGTGGCGTTTTTCTTCATCGAAATGAACGTCGTCGAATGGCGCCAGGAGGTCCTGGAAGAACAGGCTGTCAATGCTGAAGCCCCGTAAACACGGGCCCTCCGAATCTCATCAGAAAATACCAACACCAACATCAGCTAAGTATCAGGGAGGCATCAGGAACAATTTCGCGGTCTCGGCGAGGATCCAGTCTCGGCACACGAGATTGGGGAACGACGATGATTGACGAACTAGACAACCAGGAACTTGAGGTATCTGTACTGCTGATGGGCTTCGCCTACGCACTTACAATCGTGACGCTGATCGTGTGGTTCGCGACCCAGATCGGTATCTGATCAGGACGAAAAATGTCCTAGCGGACTACTTCGAAACCGGGGTCCTCGGCGGCTTTCTGTGCCAATACCGGGTCGGAGTCCTGGACCTTCAATGACGCCAGGGACGCGTCCCCGGACAGCGTCAGCAAATAAGGATGCCAGCGGTCATCCGCATCGCGGCGATAGTAGCCGGACACCTCCCAACCGTCTTCGCGCGGGTAAATATACACCTTGCCTACCTTGCGTTGCGGCGCCAGCGGATCCACAACCTCGATCTCGCCAATCGCGAGCTTCTCTTTCAACACGACGCGCGAAGTCTTCACCACGCGCTCCTGCTCATTGCGTTCGGCGCGCCTATCGGGGTCTGTAATCCACTGATACGCCAGGGCTGCGACTGCAAACCCGACCGCGATGCCAAAAACAATGCTTCCCGCACGATTCTTCATCGCCGCTCCTAATCTATACCGATGATTTTGTGCGTTTGCAGGCTCAATTTCCACTGCGGGTGCCGTAAACAATACTCCACGGCGGCCCGGGTGTTGGATTCGAGATTCGCGTCATCGCGGGGTTGCAAAAAGAAATGCTCGAACGCCAATTCCACGAAATGATCCGGCTGTGCTTCGGATTCTTTTTGCGGATACACGAGTTTCAGTTCGCTACCCGATTTCTGCACCAGCGTAGCATTGGCTTTCGGGCTGACACACAGCCAGTCGATACCATCAGGCGCGGCAATCGTGCCGTTGGTCTCAACGCCTGTTTCGAAATCGGCACGACGCAAGGCGTTGAGCACTGCCACATCCAGTTGCAATAGCGGCTCACCGCCTGTGCACACGACGTATTTGTGATCGGCGGGTGCATTTGTCGGCCATGCGTTTGAAACCGCATCGGCCAACGCCGATGCATTCTCGAATTTTCCGCCACCCGGCCCATCCGTACCAACGAATTCTGTGTCACAGAAGCTGCAGACGGCCTCTTTACGATGTTGCTCTCGACCGGACCAAAGATTACAACCTGAAAACCGCAAGAATACCGCTGCACGACCTGTGTGTGCGCCCTCACCTTGCAGCGTGAAGTAGATTTCCTTGACGCTGTAGGTCACTGCCAGGACAACAACGGGTCACTGACACCCGCTTCGGCAAACCCCCTGGCGCGGAGCCGGCAGGCAGGACAGCGGCCGCAGGGCGGCCGCTGTCCGTTGTAGCAGGTGTGCGTCAGCGCCATGGCATCGAGTGCACCCAGATCCCGCGCAAGTTCGACGGTTTCTTTTTTCGACAGGTGCATAAGCGGTGCGTGTATTTCAACGTTGCTTTCCATCCCCAATCGAAGACTTTGCTGCACGGACCTGATCGTTTCTTCGCGGCAATCAGGGTAATCGCTGAAATCGGTCTGACCGACGCCGGTAACGATATTGCCGATGTTGCGTGGCCACGCCCAGGCTGCCGCATAGGTCAGAAAAACAATATTTCGCCCTGGAACGAAGGTATTGGGCAATCCCGATTCCGCATTCGGCACGCTGGCTACATCAATTTTCATGTCGGTTAACGCGTTTCCCCCGAGGGCTGAAAACGTGTCGACGGGCAAACATTCCTGCGATACGCCCGCTTGCGCCGCAATTTTGCGGGCACACTCCAGCTCGATTCGATGCCGTTGACCGTAGTCAAAGGTAATGGCGCTGACATTGTCAACGCCATAACGATCGATCGCCCAATACAGGCACGTCGTCGAATCCTGCCCACCGGACAACACGACAAGCGCACTGGCTTTATTCATGCTCACTCTTTGTCTCTGTCAGGACGTTGCGGTGTAACCAGGTAGTCGGACACAAGCTCTTCAGAGACGAGCCAGAGCCTGTCTGCCATCTGCATGTTGGTCAAATTGCTGCCCGACACTTCAACGGCGTTGCAATCCTCGAAGTAGCGTCCGCTGGTCGACCCGAGCAACTGGCTGGTGGCAACGTAACAACTGGTCGCCGCACCTTGCTCAATGGATTTACCGCTGATACCCGTCAGCACAGCAAAAGCGAACTGGAGTATCGGTTTCACGTTTCGATCGATCTCCGTGTTGATGAGCCCCGGGTGCAGGGAGTTCGCCGTTATGCGGCTGCCCTTCAGGAGCCGGCCGAGTTCAAGCGCGAACAGGACGTTGGCAAGTTTCGAATGGCCGTAGGCCATTGCGTCGCTGTATTCGCGGGTCATCCTCAAGTCGTCGAACAGGATTCCGCCTTGTGGGGCATCCCTGTACGACGACCGGCTGGCGACGACGACGATACGGCCCTGAAACGACAGGTAAAGCCGATCGAGCAAGCGATTTACGAGGATGAAGTGACCCAGATGATTGATCGCCAAGTGTTTTTCAACCCCGTTCACGAGTTCACGATCATTACCGCCGCCACGGTAACCGGCATTGCAAACCAATATGTCGAGCGGGGAGTTCATCGAACGTATCGACTGGGCACAGCGAATAATTGACTCGGGGTCCGCGAGTTCAAGCTCGACAGGCGTGGTGACGCCAACAACACGTTCGCAGGCCTCCTGAGCGCGTTTCAGCGATCGACTCGTACCAACAACGTAGGCACCCCGCAGCGCCAGCACGCGCATGGTTTCGAATCCAATCCCGGACGTACAACCGGTGACCACGGCCAGCTTGCCGCCCAGGTCCATGCCCTCGGTGACATCCTCAGCCGTGGAATTCTCATCGAAAGCACTACGAGGTACGCCCTCAACCGGCACTTTGTCATGGCCACCGCAGGCCGACAGCGTTTGTGCAACCAGGGTCGCGGTACCACCTTGAAGAAATCTTCGCCGATTGAGAGTCATGGCCTACTTGAACAGAGTCTCGGCATCGCTGGCGTCCGTGCCGGCATCGCTCGTATCGCCCTCAGAAAGGCCGCCAGCACTCGCATCGCCGCTGGCAAAAAGTGTATCAAGGGATTGTCTGGCGGATTCCGCCTGGGCTTTCTGCCCCGGCTTAAACGCTGATTCACTCGGCGAAAACCAGTCGCAGAAATTTACCCGATCCTTTTCGGTGACATCGTCGGCGCCATCTTCGCGGCACTGCCGCGTCACGGAAGCGTCGAAGTGTTCGCACATCAGGCAAACATGCAAATAAACGGCGCACTCGGGGCACTCATCCTGCCTGGATATGGGCAGCGACATCGCTGCCAGTGAAGTGCCGCAGCGAAAGCAGCAGATGTTGTGAGACATTCGGCCCTCCAGTCCTGTCCGAGGGCCGCATTATAACGGCTCAGTTCACTTGGCTCGGCACGAACTCGTTCATGACGGCATCTTTGAGGATATCCGGCGGCAGCAGTCCCTGCGCCAGAACAAAATCGTGAAATGCCTGTTGATCGAAATTATCACGCAACTTGAGTTCAGTCTGGGCCCGGAGCGCCTGCATCTTGCCGTAACCGTAGTAATAGGCAGTTGCCTGGCCTGGCATCCGGTACGTGTATCGCTCAACCTCGTTTTTCGCCCAGGATTCACCGACGGCCATGTCCTCGACGATGAGACGTTTTGCCTCTTCCGGCGTAATCAGGCCGAGGTTTAACATCGGGTCGAGAAACATGCGGCCGGCGCGCATCAGCCGATATTGCAGACTGATCATCTGGGCTTCGAGTGGCAGATAAGGACGCACGATCGCTTCGGCATACAGGCCCCAGCCTTCGACATTCGCGCTGTTAAACGCGAATATCGCGCGCGCCACGGATACACCGGATTCAATCACGCTCGAAAACTGCATTTCGTGGCCCGGACGAGCCTCGTGAGCCGTCAGCGTCCACGAACCGGCCTCGTAGGTGTCGTCGGTTTGTTCCCAGCTGCCGTCGTCGTTTTGTGTCAGAAGCGGAATAACAAAGTATGGAAATTCGCCCGTATTGCCTATGAGTCTCGGAACATCCAGATGCGGTGCCGGCTGAACGGCTGTTTCGGCGGCTGACCCGATACGGATTCCGGCATCGCGCTCCGGCAGGCTGATTATTTTCTCGCGAACGATAATGTCCTCGATTTCGCGCAGGACGGCATGGTAATGATCCAGCAATTTGTCCCCGTCTATCGCGCCATCGCGCTTCAGCAACGCGATAACCTCGCGATAATCAGAGGTTTCGTAGCCCTTTTCCTTGGCAATCTGGGGCGCAAGCGCTTCCATCTCGTTGCGAATATCCATGTAACCCTTGGTGGCCTGCTCAATCAAATCCTCGGGTGACGCATCGACGCCCCAATTCTTCAGTGCATCGGCGTACATAACCGCCGGCAAACGATAGTTGTCGCGTGCGCGTGGAAGAATTTCAGCGCGAACCCAGTCATTGTAGTCACGCAACTGGGTGGCGAGAGTTTCGTAGGTGTCTTCCCAGCCTTGCAAGTCGGTGCCATCCAGCAATTCCTCGATGCCCGTGATCATCGCCTCGGCGCGCTCGAGATCCTGCTCCACCTCGCTCTGGTACGGCCCGACGAGGCCGTCAACGTCGAAGCGCTCGCGCGTTCGGTCCCTGGCCAATTCGACGATCGGCGTATAACCGTCCACGAGCCCGGCATACTTTTCCATGCGAACGATGGCAGCCGGATAGCGCTCTCGGGGAATCTGCTCGTCTATTAGCCCGCGAACGCCGCCGAAGACCATTCGACTCATATTGAAATACGGCAACATCGTGTCGCGATCGAGTTGTGAGCTGTAAAGATTATCCTCGATGACCTTCACCATAATGGCAAGGTCCTGGCGAACCTTGCGATCGGTTTCGCTTTCGAGGCTGGATTTCAGCTCGGCCAGCAGTTTCCTGGACGACTCCATACTGCGATCAAAAATGCCGGGGCCGAGATCCCGTATTTCTTCATCCAGCCCGTCGACGCCGATGCCACCCGCACTTTCCGGACTGAATCTGGCGACCTCCTGCAACAGCAGGTTTGCGTACTCATTGCTTTTTGAGACCCAGTCAGCCTCGTCCGCATTAGCGGTAGCAACGAAAAACCACGCAGCAAGCACTGCCGCGGCAAAGCGAAACGCTGGTTTCATTGTGTGTTCTCCATGAGAGGCGCTTCGGCGCCTGTTATTTGTCTGGACGCAACCTGGATGCGCGTCAAATCGATTTCGATTCAAAATACCCAGGATAATTGTACTTATTGTCCTATTTTTAGGACTTTGGCACCACGAACAGGTCCTCTACGTAAATCAAGCAAGGCCTGATTAGCGTCTTCGAGTGCGTAGCACTCTGTCTTCACCCGGATCGGTATCCGCGCCGCGATGGGCAGGAATTCGGCGATGTCTTTGTGCGTGATGTTCGCGACGCTCTTGATCTCTTTCTCTTGCCACAGATGATCCTCGTAGGAAAAAGAAGCCAGTAGTGCCTGATCGCCGGTCTCCTTTCGAATGGCATTGATGACGAGTCTCCCTCCGGGCCTCAGCGACGAGAGGGCCGCCAGAACAGGCTTCCACGCGGGCGTTGTGTCGATAATTGCATGCGGGGGCTGCGGCGGCGGGTCACCGATATCCCCGCTCCAGTCAGCCCCTGACTCGATAGCAAATTCACGTTCCCGTTCGCTCCGGGCAAAAATGTACACGCGGCTGTCCGGAAAAAGGTACTTCGCCAGTTGTAGAACCAGGTGTCCCGATCCGCCAAAACCGGTCAGCCCGAGGCAATGTCCATTGCGAATGCCCGCCAGCCTCAATGCCCGATATCCGATTGCCCCGGCACACAGCAGTGGTGCGGCCTCAGTGTCCGAAAATACATCCGGTATGCTCACGGCGTACGCTTCGGGAACCGTCATATAATCGGCGTAACCGCCATTGGCGTCCCGCCCGGTGGCGCGAAAATCAGGACTCAGGTTTTCAAATTCCGTGCCGTCAGATGAATGAATCCAACCGACACCAACGCGATCACCCACGGCAAAACGCGAACAGGACCGGCCCATCGCCGCGACCCTGCCCACGACTTCGTGCCCCGGAATCACGGGGTACCCGGGTGGCGGAGCACGGCCTTCAATTTCGTCGATCTCGGTGTGGCACACACCGCAGACTGCCACATCGATCAGGATATCCAATGGTCCCGGTACCGGGACCGCGACGTCCTCGAGCGACAGGGCCATGACCGACGCATCAAGCATCGATTTTTGTTTTAAAAGCATTGCGCGCAATGCAATCCCCTTTACGCTTTTCCGGGCAAAGTATATGGTGCGCTTTCGAGCCGATACCCGCAGCGATTATGCGCCGAACCCGAATCCCGGAAACGATTCTCGCGATCGCGTTAAGCGCTTGCGTGGTCGAACCCGAACTTCTCAACAGTGAACGCATCAAGCGGCGTTTCGATAGTTTTGGTCTCGACGTCCTGCGCGGCAGCAATGGCCTTCGTCGGGCGAACCTGTATTCCTTCGACGACAAGCGAAAAGTCTGCCGCACCTACGCGATTGTACGGTTCGACAATGTGCCGGCCAATATCATTGGCGAAGAACATGCGCAGATACTTGCGGGAAGCTCCATCGGCGCTACTTTCAAAGACAACGGCTGGACTATCTACAAGGAAACCCGTTATGTCGGCGAAATGCAGATACCCGCAAAGTCGCATGAGGTGCTCGACCTGATGGACCTCGGCGAGCGTGAATCGCTTGCCATGCATGTATATAGATTATTGTTGAACAAAGACGATCAAACTATTGATTACGCAACGATAATCGAACTGCATCATCCGGATCATCTGGGCAGCGCGGAGGTGACGCGATTGTACATAGTCGATGAGCCCGCGCGATTGAGCGATGTCGAGTTGGGCGACGTGTCGAAACTGGTATGGAAGCCTGACAATGTCTTTCGCTAAGTCTGTTTGAGGCAGTCAAAAATTGCGACTAAACTCGCAAAAACATTCGACGCAGGATTCGGGGAACGAGCAATGAAAAACAATGCCAAGCTCAGGATTGCGCTAATTGGGGCCAGCCTTTTCACAATCGGCCTGTTGCAGGCTCAGGAAGTCAGTGACGACTCCGCCGATGTTTGGTCTGTCGTAGAAGCGCAGTGGGATGCCGAGGAAAAAGGTGACAAGCGGTGGATCAAGCGCATGCTCACAGACGACTTCGCCGGGTGGAGCAGTAATTCTCCTGCACCCCGCAGTAAATCATCAACGGAAATGTGGGATCGATTTAACGACCAGCAAGGAAAGACGGTTGCCCACGAACTGTACCCGCTGTCCATTGTCGTTCACGGGGATACCGCCATCGCCCATTACCTCTACACCAGTGCCCACGAGGACAAGGACGGTAAGGTCGAACTCAACAACGGGCGATATACAGACGTCCTGGTGCGCAGCGACGACGGCTGGAAATTCATCGCCTGGCACGGCGGAGACGACGAATAGCGCCATTTTATCGCGTTCTGGTCCCGAAAAAGGGTCCACCGGCCCCGGCGATTAGCCTCAGGTTAAGCGCCAGTTCAGCTATACAACGTTAGGCTTGTCCCCAAGATCCATTGATCCGTCAGGGATGTGCTAATGGCGGAGGAGCTGAAAATGATGAACAAATGGCAGAAATTAACGCGATTAGCATTGGGCGTTGTTCCGCTTGTTCTTGCGGCCACGTCTGCCCTGGCACAGGTTCCCGTTGACGATAGCGGAAACCTGGTCGGTGACTGGGAGAACCGCACAAGCGGTGAGGTAACCGGTAACGAAGGTATTCCGCTGCTGGGTCCACAGGAACTGCAAGGACTCGTCGGCCCTGTTGCGCTGTATCCCGATGAGCTTCTCGCAATCGTTCTGCCTGCCTCGACCTACCCCCTGCAGGTCGTCCAGGCCGCACGATTCCTGGAAAAACTGAAAACCGACCCTGCTCTGGAACCGGATCCGGACTGGGACGATTCGATCGTCGCCTTGCTGAACTATCCGGAGGTCGTTGAGCTGCTTAACGAAGACCTCGATTGGACCTGGCAACTGGGCGAGGCAGTCGTGGCCCAGCAAAGCGACGTAATCAGCGCCGCAGAAGCGTTTCGAAACTCCGCCTACGCGGCCGGCAACCTGCGCAGCGACGACTACCAGGAAGTGTCTAAGGAACTCGGCACAATCGAAATCTCGCCGGTAAACGAAGACGTCATTTACGTGCCGTACTACGAGCCCTCACAGGTCGTTGTACGCCAGCCGGCCCCGGCCTATTACTATTACGATCAACCCTACCCGGTGTACTACTACCCGTACCCGGACTCGTACTCGTTCAATCGGGGGTACTTCTGGGGCGTCACGACCGCGTTTTCGATTGGATGGGCGTCAGACAGTCTGCACGTCTATCACCAAGGCTACCGCGGTCATCCCTACTACGGTCGCGACTACCGGAGCCGCTGGTGGTATCGCAGGCCGTCAATCGGCGTTCACAACGGTTCGTATTTCGGTGGCAATGATTACGCATCGCACGGGTATGCGGGCGGCGATCACTGGCGCTCCAACCGCAACGTGCGCCTCAGGCATTCCGATCAGCGCATCACGCGAAGCAGGGACTACCCGCGTCAACGTGCCCAACACCTTGTATCGAACGACCGCCGCGTGAGCTCGAGCAATCACAATCGGGTCGCGAACAACCGGCGCGCAACGAGCAATCACAATCGGGTTGCGAACAACCGGCGCGCAACAAGCAATCACAATAGGGTTGCGAATAACCGGCGCGCGACCTCGAGCAATCACAATCGCGTGTCAAATAACCGCCGCGTGACCTCGAGCAATCACAATCGCGTGTCGAACAACCGGCGCGCGACGTCGAGCAATCACAATCGCGTGTCGAACAACCGGCGCGCAACGAGCAATCAAAATCTTGTTGCGAACAACCGGCGCGCAACGAGCAATCAAAATCTTGTTGCGAACAACCGGCGCGTAGCGAGCAATCACAATCGCGTGTCGAACAACCGGCGCGCGAACGTGCAACGACGTGACTACGCGGAACGCCCGCGGAATACGACGCAACGACGTAGCGAGCCAAGACGTCAGGCGCGCAAAGAATCGCGCCGCCAGTCGCGCAACGAGACACGAAATCGGCCCCGCAGCCAGACAAATAAACAGGTTCGTCAGAAACGCCCGGCACAACAACGGCAATCACGCAACCGCGACAAGCGAAGGCGTAGCGCTCACTAACGCGGCGCGTCCGGTTTTTCCGGGTCTTTTTCTTCCAGGCTTTTGTGAAATTTATCGGACGATAGTTCCCAGGCAATCACCGCCACAGATGCGGCGGCGACCAAAGCAAGAGCTATAGCGATAATGGGGCCCCAGGTAGACATACGCTGATAATACCACTGACGACAGGCGCTAGCTTTTATCCTCACGTGGTTTTGGCAACCGGCCGTTTTTTCGGAGCGCCTCGCGAAGTAAAAATTCGATCTGAGCGTTCAGGCTACGAATGTCGTCGTTCGCCCATCGCTGTGTCGCAGACAGGATTTCCTCGTCAATTCGTAGCGCGAACGCTTTGCGTACTGCCATCGCTCTCCCCCGATCTGTTTCGATCAGGTATACAGGGAGCCGGTATTCAGGACCGGTTGCGCGCTCTCCTCGCCACACAGGACGACCAGGAGGTTGCTAACCATGGCCGCTTTGCGTTCCTCATCCAGATCAACAACGTTCTTTTCTTTGAGCATCTCGAGCGCCATATCGACCATACCGACGGCGCCAGACACAATTTGTGTGCGCGCCGCAATAATCGCCGAAGCCTGTTGACGCCTGAGCATCGCATTCGCGATCTCCGGCGCATAAGCGAGATGACTGATGCGCGCCTCAATAACTGTTACGCCTGCTTGCTCAAGGCGATCCTGAATCTCCTTCCGCAGCGACTGCGCTATCTCCTGGGGATGGCTTCTTAGCGCAACACCGTCACCTTTGTGAGATTCATAGGGATACGTCGTCGACAGGTTTCGCAGCGCGGATTCACTCTGTATTCGCACAAATTCCTCGTAGTCATCGACCTCGAACAGCGCCTCCGCCGTATCGAATACTTTCCATACGACGACTGCGGCGATTTCGATCGGGCTGCCACGAGAATCATTGACTTTCAACTTGTTGCTTTCGAAATTTCTTATGCGCGTGGATACTGCGGTCTTCGAAAAAAACGGGTTAGCCCACTTCAGGCCCGAGTCATGCACTGTGCCGGTGTAGCGGCCGAAGAGTTGCAACACTTTCGCTTCATTCGGGTGCACCAGGAACAATCCAGCCCACAGGATACCGACAATAATTGTTGCCAGAACGGCGGCAATCAGGCCGCCGACTGACTGTACCCTGATCGCCGCGAATATTGCGTAGACGAGTCCCAGCTGCGCCGTCGCCAGTACCAGCAACATGAGATAACCCGACAGGGCTCGTCTGGCCTTTTCATGAATCATTGTCGTCTCCTTTTTCAATTCATTTCGATATCAAGTTGATATCATCTGGAGCAGGAAGTCAACTATTCTGGATTATGTTAAATCTTGATCCCGGTTTCCTGCGGGCTGCACTTCGGAAAAAATCCCGCCATAATCGTGGCATGACCTCACTTCTCAGCGAACTCAGACGGCGCAATGTACTGCGTGTCGCCGCCGGGTATGCGCTCGTTACCTGGATTTTGATCGAGTCAGGCTCGGTGTTGCTGCCTACCTTTGGCGCTCCCGAATGGTTTTTCAAAGTCTACGTAATACTCATTTTCGCGGGCTTCGTTATTTCCCTGGTATTTGCGTGGGTGTTCGAAATAACACCGGACGGCGTCAAACTCGAAAAAAATATCGAACGCAGCACGTACGAAACGCCCAAACGCAGCAAGCCAAACGTCGTGCTGATTGGCCTGCTTGTTGTCGCGTTGCTCGTATCGATCTCCTTCAACCTGATCGGTGTACGTGACACAAGCCCTGTAGCCCTCACCGACGGAGCCCTGTCATCGGTCGCGGTCCTTCCCTTCGAGAATCGAAGTGTGGATCCCGAGAACGGATTTTTTGCCGATGGAATTCATGATGATCTTCTCACTCGCCTGTCAGGCATCGATTCGCTGAATGTGATATCGCGCGCATCCGTAAGCCAATATCGCGATACGACGAAACCCGCGTCGGTCATCGGAGAGGAACTGGGTGTCGCGTCTATCGTGCAAGGTGCCGTGCAACGGTCCGGCGACGTCGTTCAGATATCCGTGTGGTTGATTGACGCGCAATCGGACAAGCAAATTTGGGCAACAACCTACACCAGGGACGCGTCGTTGCAGATCGTTTTCGAGCTGCAAGCGGAAATTTCCTCACAGATTTCTTCATCCCTGCACGCTGCGCTGACGCCCGAGGAGCAACACCGCCTCGCCGCTGTACCGACGAAAAATATCGATGCTTACAGACTGTTTGTCGAAGGCCAGATCAATCTTGGTCGACGCAGCTTCGACACGTTGATCAGCGCTCGCGAGCAATTCGAACAGGCGATAGAACTCGACCCCGAATACGCGCAGGCATATGCCGCACATGCGGAAACGATCATGATTTTGTACATGAATCATCAAGGCATCAACGCGGGAGAGGCGTGGGAGATCGCTGGTACCAGTGTCGAAAACGCGTTGCGTCTGGATCCGAACAACGCCGAGGCTTTCGCCGTGCGCGGACTGATCGAAACCAATCGCTGGCAACAAACCCGAATCGGCGCCGGAAACGTTCGTGCCGCCGATGACTATCGCATGGCTCTCGAACTCAATTCGAACCTCGCGAATGCCTATGTCTGGTTCGGTATTTTGCTTGAGAACGAAAACGATATTGATGGCGCAATTGAAATGCTCGCGCAGGCGCTGGCGAAAGATCCCCGCAGCCGCGTGCCTCTCGTCAACTTGTCTGCACTTTACGCGCTCAGGGGTGAGAACGATGCGTCGACAGAATTGCTGTTGAAGGCAGTTTCGTTATTCCCCGAATGGGAACTGCCGGTCCGCTACCTGTCCGAACACCTTCAAAAGCTCGGGAGACTCGATGAAGCCGTCGCCTGGAGCGTCGAACAAGCTCGAATCAGTGACGACCCACTCGCGGGAAGCAACGCCATCGGAATTTTTCGATTGTTCGGAGACACGGACGCAATAACGGCGTTCATGGCCGATTTCCCAAGCGATCACCCCGCGTACCCAATTGGCCTGGGCCTGGAAAAATTCAACCGCAATGACTACCAGGGGACGATTGATACGTTGAAAGACTATGGGGTTGATGTGTTTGGCGCCCAGGCCATGGTATTTCCACTAATGGTTCGCTCGGCCATATTGCTTGAAGACTATGAGTTGGCACGTGACATATTGCTGCAAGGCAGCCCGAAATTTTCGACAGACCAGGCGCCGACGGTTGATCGGCTTAACCTGCCGGCCGCGGTGATGCTGGCATTTGTGGAGCAAAAACTGGGCAACACGGATAAGGCTGACCGTCTGCTCGAACAGGCCCTGGCCGTTACCGGGACTTTGCCGCGCGTTGGGTACTCGGGCTACGGCATCCGAGATGTCCAGATCCTGGCATTGCAGGGACGAAGATCCACGGCACTCGACAAACTCAGGGACGCGGTCGATGAAGGTTTCGTCAGCGTGATGCCATATGACCTCTGGACTGCCGACATAGATCCACTAATTGCATCGCTGCGATCCGAACCGCGCTTTATCGAAATGCGCAAGGAAGTACAAGCGCGAGTCGATACTATGCGCCAAAATGTCGAGGCGGCACGAGAGGCGGATGACTGGAGTGAGTTGCGTTCGCGGGCTGGCAGGAAACTGAGCGCCTCAACTCAATAAAGCGCAGATACCGCATTGCTCTATTGATGCAACGAGCGATGTGAATCTGCAATCCCGCTCGCGATCGTGTCTGCAACGCCGGCAGTATCGGCATATTCGCGCCAGGCGGCGACGGCTGATTCAACTGCGTCAACAATATCGTCGGCGTTGCGAACATGATACCGCGCGGCAACCGTCAGCAAATCCGCTCGGACAAAGTTATCGGTAAGCCCGTTGATCGTCATCTGGTGTCTGCTAGTCCACTCGCCCACCGGGTTATAAGCGTAGATCACATCAAATGCCGGCGAGAGAGACCACTCGCCAGCTTTGTGCATGAGAAAAGCGATATTTTTCGTGTGATCGTCCTGATTGCGAGCGATCACATTGAATGTCATGCGGCGAAACAGCTCATCGAAATCCTTCGCCACGAACCCCAGTCGTCGCATCACATCAAAGGCCTGTTCATAGCTATGAGCGCCTGCCAGCGCATTGTCGAGATGCGCCATGGCGTATAGTGATTGCATGTGCAGTTTCTCGCCCCCTGCCAGGCGATCGAATCGGCGCGTCATGAAATGCGCACGACCATTTTCATGCAACAACCGACACGGGCTCATGTCGATGCCAGCAGCGCACGCCATCAACGAGTAAGCATATTCGATGCGCCCATAACCCTGTGGATCCGTCAGACCGTGTTCGCGATTCGAGACACCGTCAAACTTCAACAACCAGTATTCGAATCCTTCCGGTGCCGCAACCTGGCCGGAGCGCATTTCCTCAGTTGCCGGATTCCAGGCGACTACAGCTTTGGCACGTGCACCACCGGCTGACGTCCCGACACGAAGTATATCGTCGAGCGATTTCTCATCGCCGGCCTTGCCGCTATTTACCCGTACGTTAACGCCCGCGCGCAAATCGAGTATGTGCTGAGCGAGTTCCGTAAGCGCCGATATGTCCACCGCTACGCTGCCGCGAGTGGTTTTGCGAATAGTCGGCCGAAACTCCAGTGCGCCCATTCCGCGTTGCCCGATATAACAAAGGCGCTCAATCGGGCTGAAGCTGGTTTTGTCACGCCCCTCCCGAATCAACCACTGGTCAATGACGGCATTACCGAAATCATCCGGCAGGCTGTCAGCCAATAATCCTGGCAGGCCTTGAAACGATGTGCGGCGAAGGTCCGCAAAGCGATAGATGCGCTCGCCAAGTGGCATCATCAGCGGCGCCAATTCTATGTTGCTCGGCCGGAACTGCGGGTGAAATTCGAATGCGGCGAGTTGCTCATCCTCGTCCCAGAATGCGGCACCAATTGTATGTCCCCATAGGCGCACTTCGCAGGTGTCGACAACGCTGCCTACCATTGCCAGGTATCCGCCGTGGCTTCGCCCTGTCCGCGGCGCCCTGTAGCGCGTTGCCGGGCACGCCCCTGGCGCTCGGCAAGTTCGATGGGACTGGGTCCGTCGTCCGCAAGCAGACGTTGGATATCATTGAGGCGGCCAATACCCTGCAGCAGGAGCATCAGCGTCTCAAGCGATATGTTTTGACCGTCCTCGGCATTGCGAACGGTCTTCAGGGAGACGCCGACACGCGTCGCCAGGTCTTGCTGGGTCAGATTGGCGTTGAGCCGCGCACGTCGCAATCGCCGTGAAATCAGGGACAGGGCGGCCTCAACGTGCGTTCTATCGATACTCATAAACAGTAGTATACTACTATTTATAAGCGTATTATTGCTTTAATAAGTAATATCTTACTTGTTATATACTTTTACTTAATGTGCGCTTAAACGCTGATCTTACCCAGGGCAATCGACAACAAGGTAAAGGCAATCAAGCCAACGGCCACCACGCCCAAGAACATGCAAGTCACGAAAATTATCTGTTCCATAGAGACCTCCTGGTTCGCAGCCAGTCTGGCTGCGTCCGGCGAATGACGACAGACGTAGTTATACCTAGTTTTAGCCGCAGCCCGGCCATATTCGCGCGCCGGCCCACATTATTTAGCCAAGAAAAACCGCTTCAATCGTCCTGATCTGTCGATGGCCAATCGCCAAACGGAAACGGCTTCTCATCCGAGTTGTAGGTAAGGTAGCTGATTATCTGGTAAATGTAGGCCCCGATACCCTTCCCTGCCTTCTTCAGTTGCGAGTTCGTCTCTCCGGTAAACAAAACCCAGAAAAAACCGAGAACGATGACCACGGACGCTACGAACGTTGTGACACCGGCCAACACCCAAAACACAAGCATGAATACCAGTCTCAGCCAGGTGGTCTTCGATTTCAGATGCTCCTCGAGCGGCGTTGCGGCGTTTTCGTCATCGACTGCTACGTGGTCTGCAGGCGGATTGTCATCACTCATCTTTCAACTCCCGAAAATGTCTGCGAATGTCTGCGATCGCGCTGAATGATGTCCCGGAATTCGACATCACAACACTAACTATGGGTACAATCCCGATCCTTTTCAAGCGGTAATCGAAAACCAAAATGACTAAATTTGGCATAGGCACTGCTGTGGCGGTGGCGTTACTTACGGGCTGCGGTCAGCAGGAAGATACGGCAGTCAGCGCGGACGTGGAGTTGCAAGCTACGGCCGAGCGACTTGCTCGCGGCAGCATCATCGTCGATACCCACATCGACGTCCCATACCGGCTGCAGAACGAACCAGCAGATGTCTCACAGGCGACGGACAGTGGCAACTTTGACTACCCGCGTGCTGTGGCGGGCGGCTTGAACGCTCCATTTATGTCGATCTACACGCCCGCGAAACTTGAGGCGGAAGGCGGCTCCTTCGCGCTTGCCGAAACACTGATCGATATGATCGAAGAACTCGTTGCGGCCTCGCCCGATAAATTTGCGATCGCCCTTTCACCTTCGGACGTACGAAGCCAGTTCGGGACCGGCGTAATTTCATTGCCGATGGGCTTGGAGAACGGATCGCCGATCGAAGGCGATATCGACAAGCTGCAGCATTTCTATGATCGCGGCATTCGCTACATTACGCTCGCCCACGGCCTGTCCAACCACATTTCGGATTCGTCGTACGACAAGAACAGACAGTGGAACGGTCTGAGTGAGTTCGGTGTTGAAGTTGTCAGGGAAATGAACCGCCTGGGTATCATGGTGGACATCAGCCACGTTTCGGACGAGGCCTTCTGGCAGGGTGTCGAGATATCCAAAACGCCGGTCATAGCCTCACATTCCTCGGCACGGTTTTTTACGCCCGGTTTCGAGCGCAATATGAGTGATGACATGATCAGGCAGCTCGCCGGGGCCGGCGGCCTCATCATGATCAACTTTGGCTCATCGTTTCTCACCGCGGACGCCAACCGGTATTCGAAGGCTCGAGATGTGGCCGAAAATGCGTGGAAAGCGAACAAGCCGGAGCTCACAGACCGCGAGGCAGGCGAACAATACAAGGTCATATGGGCGGCTGAACATGGACCTTATCCGTTTGCGAGTCTTGAGGACGTCCTGGATCACATTGATCATATCGTGGGACTGGCCGGCGTCGACTACGTCGGCATTGGATCAGACTTTGACGGCGTGGGCGATTCCCTTCCCGACGGCCTCAAGGACGTATCGTCCTATCCGAACCTGATACGCGGGTTGCTCGAACGCGGATACAGCGAGGATGACATTCGCAAGATTCTCGGTGAGAACCTGCTG
>CAYLTW010000046.1:0-20186 GCA_964386735.1 uncultured Woeseiaceae bacterium | reverse complement strand
GAAGCTATCGTCCCGGGATCGATGCAATTGACGTTCACGCTCACGCCGTCCGGGTGGGAGCGCGGAATGTAGAAAGACTTTATGCCGCAGTGCCGGCAAAATATGTGCTTCGCCGTCCGCGTATTGAATGTGTAGGTCGTGACGTCGGCCTCGTTCGTCAGAAGACGAAAATCGCCTTTGCTTACGATGAGGTGCACAAATCCAGTCATGCTGCAAATACTGCAGTTGCACTTCGTTGCCTCGACGTCTGCGGCCGTATCGACCTCGAATCGAACTTTGCCGCAATGGCAGCCACCTTTGTGTGTTGTCACTGTATCTTCCTGCCTTTCTTTTGCCAGACGACAAACAAATTGTTTGCCGGCATCGCGTAGATTCGCCGCCGATCCATTCCCTCGGCGCTCGCGAGCACATCGATCTCATCCAGGTCACGAATTCCCATCTCCGCGTTACCCGCTCTGAGCGATGCGTCGAATTTCGCATTGCTCCCGGTACTGAACGTCCCATTCCGGCGGAAGGGACCGTAACAGCAAAACAGACCATCACTACGCAAAACCGAAGAAACCAGCGCGATCATCTTCTTTACCGCAGCAAATCCCATGATGTGCATCGTGTTGCAGGTGTATACCGCATCGTATGACTGATTCTCCATCTGCGCCGATCGGACATCCAGCGACAATGGTGGTTTGACGTTGTCGATTCCCGCGTCCGCGATATGCGCGTTAATTTCGTTGTGATTCTCTTTGAGGTCGCTGGTTTGCCACGAAAGAGCCGGCAGCTGCGGTGCAAAAAACACTGCGTGTTGTCCCGTGCCCGAGCCGATCTCGAGCAACGACCGGCAGGACATCAGCTCTTCGCGAAGCACACCAAGTATCGGTTCGCTGTTGCGAAGACTGGCTGCTGCGATGCGAAGTTCAGCCACTACTCGCCCGACAAGACGGATGAATCCAGAAGGTGTTCGCGATACCAGGCGAGTTCTGCAATCGAATCGCGAATGTCTGCGAGTGCGCGGTGCGTCGATTCCTTCGTGAAACCGCTCGCGACGTCGGGCGCCCATTGCTGCGCCAGTATCTTGAGCGTGCTTACATCCAGGTTGCGATAGTGGAAGTAGCGCTCCAGCGCGGGCATCTGGCGAGCCATGAATCGCCTGTCCTGACAAATACTGTTACCGCACATAGGCGATGCGCCCTTGTCTACCCAGTCGCCCAGAAAATCTATGGTTGTTGCCTCGGCATCCTGAATCGTGACGTCGCTTTCGAGTACCCGGGCCGTGAGGCCGGTTTCGCCATGCTGCCGGGTATTCCATTCGTCCATGGCTTCAAGAGTCGCTTTGACTTGCCCAATCGCCAGGGCCGGCCCTTCGGCTAGCTCGTTAAGAAATTTGTCCGTCACAACGGTCGCGATTTCGATAATCGTGTCATTTTCCGTATCGAGGCCCGTCATTTCCAGATCAATCCAGATCAGGTTACTGTGCTTGTTCATGAGCCAAGTGTACAACGACATCGAGTGCAAGGCTGCCGGCATCGCGGCATAATGCGTTCTCTCGATATCCGGCCAGTTTAACCTTCTTGAAAAAAGCCACAGTCATCGCAACCTTCAGCCGCCGCATGCGATTGCGCTTCGACGATGATCAGGAAGTAGACGCGCGCATCAAGGGTAAAAAGATGAAGCCTGTTTGCGGGGATACGGTCACGGCAGAACCGATTCCGGGCGAAGCAGATTGGCTCATCACCTCGATTCACGATCGCCGCAACGAACTCACAAGACCGAATCTGCGCGGCAAGATCGAATCGCTGGCTGCGAACCTGGACCTCGTTGTTGTTGTCGCCGCCGCATCGCCGAAGCCCGACTGGTTCATAGTCGATCGCTATCTCTGCGCGGCCGAAAACATGCGCGCCGCCGCTGCGGTGGTTTATAACAAGACGGATCTGGACGAAGTAGCCAGTTCGACTGACGCGCTGAGGACTTTCCGCCAGCTCGGCTATCCGTGTGTCTCGTGCAGCGCAGAATCCGGCGCGGACCTCGAAGCCTTTACCGATCTTTTTCAAAACAAGAATGCTGTCATTGTTGGCCAGTCCGGTGTCGGCAAGTCCACTCTGATAAATCGAATTTCGATGGAATCCGCCCGAAAGACCGCTTCGATTTCGAACAAGACTGGTGAGGGCCGACACACGACCGTCAATTCGGCAATGATTACGCTGCCAAACAATGGTCTTGTCATCGATTCGCCGGGAGTTCGTGACTACGCGCCCGCGCTGCAAACATCGAGCCAGGTACTGATAGGGTTCCGGGACATTTGTAGCTATGGCGAAAACTGTCGATTTGCAAACTGTAAACATCTTCGCGAACCGAACTGCGCCGTCAAGCAGGCGGTCGAGGATGGTGACATAGACTCTCGTCGGTATGAAAGTTACAAAAGGACACTCGCACTAACCGAGCGGCTCAATCGCGTTCGATGACGCCCTACCCGGGCGGCCAGTTCATAATTCGTCCACCGAGCAAGTGAAGGTGCACATGGAAAACCGATTGTCCCGCTGCCTTGTTGCAGTTCATGACGACACGGTAGCCGTCGTCCGCGATACCTTCTTGCGCGGCTATTGCTTTCGCTGCACTGAACAGACTTCCAACTATCGGCTCATGCTCATCGTCAATGTCGTTGATCGTTGAAATGTGTTGACGCGGAATAATAACGACGTGCGTCGGCGCCTGCGGGTTAATATCACGAAACGCGATTGCAGTATCTGATTCATAGATAACGTCTGCCGGGATATCGCCCGCGACGATGTTGCAAAACAAACAATCCGAATCTGGCATTCCTCTCTCCTATTCCACGACTCGTCTGCCGTAAAAGGCATGCGAGAGCGTCCCGCTGTCGACATACTCGAGTTCGCCACCGAGTGGCACGCCGTGTGCAATACGGCTCGCCTGAACCTTGTTGCGCGCCGCGAGGTCGGCCAGAAAATGTGCCGTCGCGTCACCTTCCACGGTCGGGTTCGTTGCGATGATTAATTCCTTGATTTCCTCTTTCCCGAGCCGCTCCTCGAGAACCGACACACCGAGTTCCTCCGGCCCAATGCCGTCGAGTGGCGACAGGTGCCCCATGAGAACGAAATAAAGCCCCCTGAAACCCGTCGCATCTTCGACGGCCATGACGTCCGCAGGCGATTCGACGATGCACAGCTGCGACTCGTCGCGGCCGTTTGCCGAACATATCGAACAAAGGTCGTGCTCCGTCAGCATCCGGCAACGACTGCAATGCCCGATTCCGTCAACAGCATCTGCGAGTGCCGAAGATAACGCGGACGCACCGTCCCGATCTCTGTCGAGCAAGGTAAATGCTATCCGCTGCGCAGATTTCCGACCCACGCCGGGCATACAACGCAGTGCATCGATCAGGCGAACAAGTAACGGTGAATAGGACACGGTAAAGACGACACGCCAGCCTAAAAAGGCAGCTTCATTCCAGGCGGAAGGTTCAATCCCGACGCCATGCCCGAAAACCGTTCCTGCATGGTTGTTTCCACTTTTCGTTGCGCATCGTTGAATGCCGCAGCAACCAGGTCCTCAAGCATTTCCTTGTCATCGCCAATCAAGCTGTCGTCAATCTCAAGTTTTTGCACCTGGTGCTGACAGGTCATGACAACACGCACCATACCGCCACCGGACTCGCCGGTAACCGTCAGTGACGCCATTTCTTCCTGCGCCTTCTTCATGTCGGCTTGCATCTGTTGAGCCTGCTTCATCAGCATGCCAATGCCACTTTTCATGCCTTGCTCCTCGCTAATCTGAGTGAGGCGGGTTAATTGGTTCAATCGAGTCGATATTCAACTCCGCGCCGAACATGGTTTGCAGGGTTTGAACGTTTGGATCGGACTCCAGGGACGCGCGCGCTGCTTCGTAGCGTTCGCCTTCCATTCGGGACTCCTCCTGAACAGGGGTCTCCGGCGCAGCCTCACCAATTTCGATAGAAATCCTCAGGGTCTCGCCAAAGTGCTTCGAAAGCGCTTCGGCAAGTGCATCCCGGCGCTGATGCGTCAGCATGGATTCTGACTTTCCGTCCAGGCTGAAAAACACGGTACTACCGTCTCGCCGCAAAAATGCGCAATTAATCGCAAGCAGGCGTACAGCGCCCTTCAAATCCATTTTCGGGATCAACTGGGCCCAATCCGGGTCTTGCCAGGATACGCCCGACGCATCGGCCGGTTGCGCCGCAGAGGACTTTGGCGCCGGGACAATTTGCGATCCTGACGATTTCGCCACAGGATCGGCCGCTGTTCCGCCGGAATTCGCAGCTTGCGCGCTCGCAGCCGGCCGGAATGCCAGCATTCTTAACAAGGTCATTTCCGCGCCGCTGCGCGGGTCCGGCGCGAGATCCAGGTCGCGTCGCCCAAGCAACGCGGTCTGGTAGAACAACTGCAGGTCCGCCGGCGTAATTTCATCGGCAATTTGCTGCAACTCCACGGTATCAAATTCGTCGTCGTGATCGATGCTGCCAAGCACCTGGTAAATCGTCGCACGCTGCAACAAACGGGCAAGGTCATCCAGCAGTCGCCCATAATCCGGAAACTGCTCGTCTATTGTGGCAATCGCCTCGATAAGACCCCTGCCGTCACCGATCGCCAGCAATTTCAGCAACTTCATGACATGGTCCCGATCGATGGTACCGAGCATTTTGGCAACAGGCTGTTCCTCCAGCTTGCCGCCACAATAAGCAATCGCCTGGTCCAGCAGGCTCAGCGCATCGCGAACACTGCCATCAGCGGCGCGCGACAGCATGTTCAGTGCCCCCGGCGCGAACTCGATGCCCTCTTCCTCGCAGATATAGGCCAGCCGATCCGAAATAAGTCGCGGTGTCAGGCGACTCAGGTTGAATTGCAGACACCTCGACAATACGGTCGCCGGGAGCTTTCGCGGATTTGTCGTTGCGAGCAGGAACTTGACATGCGGTGGGGGCTCTTCGAGCGTTTTTAAAAGCGCATTGAACGAATGCGTCGATAACATGTGCACCTCGTCGATGAGATACACCTTGAAGCGTCCCCGAGCCGGCATGTATTGAACATTATCGAGTAACTCGCGCGTGTCATCGACCTTGGTCTTTGACGCCGCATCGACCTCAATGAGGTCCACGAAGCGGCCTTCATCGATTTCAATGCAGGCACTGCATTTTCCGCAAGGCTCCGCGCTAACCCCGGCTTCACAATTCAGTGCTTTGGCCAGAATCCGCGCTATGGTTGTCTTGCCAACACCGCGCGTCCCGGTAAACAAATAGGCATGATGCAGGCGACCCGACTTCAGCGCATTGATCAGCGCCTGAAGGACATGCTCCTGACCGATCGTATCGGCGAATGTCTTGGGCCGCCATTTGCGGGCCAGAACGAGGTAACTCATAGTGTGCAGGGTCGGTGGAACCTGAAATCCGGGTCGCTCAGTGTAACCCACAGGCTTGCTGCCGCAAGCACCAATAAGCACCGAATTAAAGTGGCCCGCGCCAGCTATTCCCCGGCACCCGGTGTCACCGCTACCGTTGCTCCCTTCCGGGCCTGGCGGGATTCACGATTAACCGTCGCGGGGACGCCGACGCGAGCCGGCGGAGATTATCCCCAGAGATGCCGGTCCTTTTCAATCACCAAAGACGAACTCCCCACAATCAGGGGATCGGGACCACGTACGACGCCCCCGTCCTTGTCCGGGTAATCGAGGGCGGCCAGGAAGTGCTGCATACAATTCAGGCGTGCGCGCTTCTTGTCGTTGGACTTGATGATGGCCCATGGCGCATCGGCCGTATCCGTGTAAAAGAACATCGCTTCCTTGGCTTCGGTGTACTCGTCCCACTTGTCCCGGGACTGCTGATCGACCGTGCTTAGCTTCCACTGTTTTAGCGGATCCTCGACGCGAGAGTCGAAGCGACGATTTTGTTCTTCCTGTGTGACCGAAAACCAGTATTTGAACAAACGAATTCCGGAACGTACCAACATGCGCTCGAGGTCGGGTACCTGGCGCATGAACTCGAGATATTCCAGGGAGTCACAAAAGCCCAGGACGCGCTCGACGCCAGCGCGGTTGTACCAGGAGCGATCGAAAAAGACCATTTCGCCTTCGCTCGGCAGATGCTTGATATAGCGCTGAAAATACCACTGCCCGCGCTCGTAGTCGGTCGGTTTCTCGAGCGCAACGGTCCGCGCGGCACGTGGATTCAAATGCTCCATGAATCGTTTGATCGTGCCTCCCTTGCCGGCGGCATCGCGTCCTTCGAAGATAACAATGATGCGCTGGCCGGTTTGTTTCACCCAGCTCTGAACCTTGAGTAGCTCGACCTGCAGTTTCTCCTTATTCCGCTCGTATGCCGGTTTACGAATCTTTGTCTGGTACGGATATTTTCCCTCGCGGAACAACTCGCGGATATGGTCCGGGCTGTGCGACGTGTCGCCGCGTGGGCGGTTCGTCAATAGATGTTCGGGTTTGCCGTCACTCATCGTTCCCTCTGCCTTTGCCGCACGCGACAGAAATTCTTCGGCTTTCAAGAATTTGTGAAATTCGAACTAGTGCTTATGGTACGCGCGCTGTCGAGGTTAGAATGACAGGCGTCATGAGTAGCCGCAAGTCGACAAACCGCCGGACGATCGCCGCATTCGGCCTCGGACTCGTTATGGTCGGCGTGCTTGCCGGGATAGGCAGGTTTGTTTTGCTGGATCGGCCCGTCGATGAGGCGGAGGCCACTGAAATGGCTGTACAGGCAGAAATTAACGCCCAGCTCATGCAGGAGAAAATATCGGGGCAACTTTCGGACCAACCCGTCAATGAAGAGCATGCACGCCTCGATTCACCGATGGGCCAGGCGCTTTTTCGGCAGTGTCTTGAATGGTCCGAATTCCAGGAAAATCACCCGAGCGAAGCAACGCTGGAAAATCGTGACGAAGCCTGCAATGAGTACCGCGACTATATATCCACGGGCAACGAACCTGAGTAGCGCCGAATCTTGCCGCAATCCGCGCCAATTGGACTTGCCCCGCATTTGTGCTAAGACGGCAACTGGTTGACTCCGGTACTATCTCATGAGCATTTCACTCGATCCAGGCACTGTTGAGGCATACCAGCGCGATGGTGCTGTCGTCATTCGCAAGCTTTTCGACCAGGATCAAATCGCGTTGCTCCAATGCGGTATTGAGCAAAACCTCAGCAATCCCAGCGATCGGGCAAAAATTGCCAGTCGGCCGGACGATCCGGGCCGGTTTTTCGAGGATTTTTGCAATTGGCGAAAAATCGATGCCTACGCCAGGTTTATTATGGATTCGAATATCGGTACCGTGGCAGCAGCTTTGATGAAAAGTAAGCATTGCAGGCTCTACCACGACCACCTGCTTGTGAAGGAACCAGGGACCCACCAACCGACGCCGTGGCACCAGGACCAGCCTTACTACAACATCGAAGGACGTCAGAATATCAGCATGTGGATTCCGGTCGATCCGGTTGGTCGGGCCGCGACGCTGGAATTCATCGCGGGTTCGCATCTGGGTCCCTGGATGATGCCGCGAACATTTATGGACAGCCAGTCGAAGTGGTTTCCGAATGGATCCTTACAGGAATTGCCGGACATCGAAGCCATGCGTAGCGACTACGATATCCTGGGGTGGGCGCTCGAACCGGGTGACGCTGTGTGTTTTCACATGCTCACGTTACATGCGTCTTCGGGTATCCAGGGCACAAGTCGGCGGCGCGCGTTCTCGGTTCGCTTCCTGGGCGATGACATTAGGCATGCGCCACGGCGCTGGGCAACGTCACCTGACTTTCCAGGCCTCGCGGATGACATTCCCGAAGGCGCCCCTATGGATCATCCTCTTTTCCCGCTCTTGACTGTTTCACTATCGCACTGATCTCCGCTTTGCTTACGAGCAATCCTGGCGTGAATGTTACGGTGCCCCGTTGCCGGACATGACAGTTGACGCCGCAATTTGCCAAAACTCGCAAGCGCTCTTGATTTACCACCGAATGCCGGTTGTCAGGGCAACACAGCCGCAAAGGCGTCCGCAATCCGACTGTACCCGGTGGAGTTGGCGTGGATATCAGGTCCGACCGGCGCAGGATCACACATGTATGTCAATTCGCAGATGGTCGCCACGCTAAGCGGTAGGACATCATTGGGTGGCGGCTGTGACGACTGCACCATGGTAACGAAGTCGTCTGACTCGAACGCAGCAGCCACGTCAGCGACAGGCATTCCTTCGGTGGCGTAGGTCGTGCCCAGAGAGTCCATCGCAACAGCGACGGCCAGAGCCGACTCCATGGCAAGCGTCTGGCCGGCGGTATCGTCCAGCCAGGACGCCAGGTAGGGATTGTAGTAATTCATACCGACAATGGTCGTGTTGGGGCCGGCCGCATTGCGCAAGGCCGTCAGGACAGCAGCCAAATCAGTAGCGATCTGCGCCGACACGGCGTTAACACAGACAATGTCCACAGTCGTGCCAATGCATCCAGCATTCCGAAAATCGTTGCCGCCCATATCAATCGTGAGCAGATGGACCTTGCCCGGATTGTCGGTAAGAAAGGCGACCGCGGCATCGAGCTGAGACCCGGCGATATACGGACAGCTGCCGCCGTTCGTCAATTTGTCGAAAGTTTCTCCCGGGCACCCGAGTTTGATGAGCCGCAGTTCGCGAGGCTGCGCGCCGGTCGTGTCGAATGCTGACTTGATGCTGGCGAAAAGCGTGTCCGCATAACCATTGTCACTCGGCAGCAGTACACCACTGCCATTGGGTTGCACGCCGACCGACAACGATGTGCCGAGTGAGACATAGTAGAAAACGTCCGCGTCGTTGCCTATGTTGTTGACAGCATCGACTGCTTCATTGACCGCGTCACAGGCACCGACTGTCAGTGTGGCAGCGATCAACGCAACGCGCCACGCGTTACAAGATGTATAAATCTTTGCTCTCATGTCACGACCTCCCTGCCGCAGCACCTTGTAAATCCCGAGGAATTTGAGGCAGATACGTTTCACAAAGTCGCACAATTGCGAGGTTGCCAACTCAGCAGGCTGTCATTATTCGCCTCTAGCAATCGGCAAAACTGAGACCGGGGTCACATCTGGCAATAAAACCTGGTTCACGTTGGGGAGCGAAAACTCCGGGTTCGGTGTGTGCTGATTGGCGGAGAGGGGGGGATTCAATCTCCGCCTGCGGCGTCGCGTGCTCAAATGCGGCTGCGCCGCCGCTTGAGTCGAACAGGGCCCTCATCCTCCACCGCACTCGGCAAGCAGAACAAAAAAACGGCCCCGCGAGGGGGCCCGATTTTTGTTCAACTGGCGGAGAGGGGGGGATTCGAACCCCCGGTACGGTATAAGCGTACACTCGCTTTCCAAGCGAGCGCCTTAAGCCACTCAGCCACCTCTCCGAATATTGGTGCGACTACCCGCTCAGGACACTCGGCGGCAAATCGATGCAGGGAGATCCTTCCGGCCGCGGAGGCCGCGGGCTCGCTTCGGGCAGCGGCATCTCGCGTAGTGGTTCCAGATCATCCAGGTCATCCGGTGTTTCGATACGCTTGCCTTCGACTGCGAGTTGATATCGGCGCACATCGTCACAGCTTTTGGTCTTGCTACCGCCACAGGCGGACAAACCTGACAGCAGCGCCAGAAAGACCAATAGAGTTGTCAGTTTCATTACCATTTCGCAAATCGCCCGCATGGCGGGCTCCTACGTGTCCTGTTCGCCCGCATGGCGGGCCCCCTACAGATTTACGCCCGCGCCTGCCATGGCGGCCAGCATCTGTGCATGATACTGCTCGTCAAAGTCGGTCAGCGGCAGACGCAAGTGCGCCTCCATCAGCCCCAATTGCGACACCGCCCATTTTACCGGGATGGGATTCGATTCGGCGAACAATGCTGCGTTCAATGGCTGCAGCGTCGCATCAAGAGCCCTGGCCTCGTCTGACTTACTGGCCGTCGCCAGTCGGCAAAGTTCGGCGACCGCCGCTGGCACGACATTGCCACTGACCGTGACCACACCGTGCCCGCCCTGCTCGATGAACGGCAACAACGTAAAATCGTCGCCGCTATATAGCATGAAATCGTCGCCGACGAGCTCCTGAATTGCGCGCAGGCGATCGATATCGCCCGTGGCTTCCTTGATGCCGAAAATATTGCCGTGCCGCGCCAGGCGCGCCACGGTATCCGGCAGCATGTCAGCAACAGTCCGGCCCGGCACGTTATACATCATGACCGGCTTCTCGACAGCATCCGCAATCGCCGAAAAATGCCGGTATATGCCCTCTTGCATGGGCTTGTTGTAATACGGGACCACCAGCAAATAGGCGGCGATATCCATGCCGCCAATCTCACGAGACAGATTAATGGTCTGCGAGGTCGAGTTGGAACCCGTGCCGGCAATGATCGGCAGCCTTCCTGCCGAAATTTCGACCGCACGAGCAATCAATTCAGCGTGCTCCGTTCGGGACAGCGTCGCTGCCTCGCCGGTCGTTCCGGCAATGACCAGCCCGTTACTACCCTGATCGACATGAAAATCGATCAGACGCTTGAGAGACGTAAAATCGACCTTATTATCAGAGTCGAATGGCGTCACCAGCGCAACCAGACTACCTTTGAACACGAAGACACCTCGCCTAAAACAAGGCCGCGATGTTACTGTTCGCTGTCGGCGCTGGCAAGGCGCAAAAGCCCAATTCACTCTTAATTAATAATATTTCTAGATAAATGTCACAACTTATTGTTTTATCAGCTATTGGTACCGACCGAATGGGTGTCGTTCAGGACATCAGCAAAGTTATTCTGGGCTGCGGCGGCAATATTGAGGAAAGCCGAATGACGACGCTCGGCTCCGAATTTGCCGTGCTGATGCTGGTCTCCGGCAACTGGCACACGCTGAACCGCCTGGAGCGCGGCCTCGAGAAGCTCAGCGACGACGACACGCTGACATTTGCGATCCGCAAGACTGGCGAGCGACCGGCCAGCAACGACCGCATGCCCTACGCCGTTGACGTTGTAAGCCTGGACCAGCAAGGCATCGTATTCGGACTGGCCAATTTCTTTGCGTCACGTGACATCGAGATTGCCGATGTCGCAACGCGCCGGTACTCGGCCGCACACACTGGCGCACCAATGTTCGCCGTGCAGATGGCCGTCAATGTGCCATCCTCGGTTCATATCGCGCAATTGCGCGAGGAATTTCTCGAGATGAGTGATCGCCTGAACCTCGACGCAATTCTCGAACCCGTCAAGAACTGAAAACGCAATCGAGACACAAATTGAGCAGACCAGGAATCAATCGAGTAGTTGCCGACTTCGCCTGCGCCTCGACCGGCGACCAGCAGCTGCGACTGAAGAACCTGAGGGGCCAGAACGTCGTGTTGTACTTTTACCCGAAGGACAGCACACCAGGCTGCACCACCGAAGGGCAGGATTTTCGCGACCTGTATGCGAAATTCAAGCGCCAAAATACTGTCGTTTTCGGCGTTTCACGCGACAGCATCGCGTCGCATGAAAAATTCAAGGCGAAGCAGAGTTTCCCGTTTGATTTGCTCTCGGACCCGGACGAGAAGGTCTGTCGTAAATTCGACGTCATCCAGGAAAAAACCCTGTACGGTCGAAAATTCCTGGGCGTGGAGCGCAGCACGTTCCTGATCGATGCTGACGGCAAGCTCCGGCGCGAATGGCGCAAGGTCAAAGTGAAGGGACACGCCGCCGAAGTTCTGGAAGCCGTTCGGGCACTTCCCGAATAGTTCGTTATTAACTTCACATTATCAATGGTTTATGGCCAAACAGGCACCTTTTGGTGTTCTGAAGCGATATGATTGGCGGAACCGGTTGGGCCGTGTCTAGTCGGAAACTACTGGAGTCAGTACAGGCGTCTGTTTGATGCGCACATTGATCAACAAGTCGGTTCTTCTGGTCGTTATGGCATGCCTTGTCATAGTGAGTGGCGCCGGCGCCGATGAAATCAAGATTCCGGATATGGGTAGCCCGGCGGACGCGGTGCTGTCCAAGTCCGCGGAAGCGCGATTCGGTCGTGCCATCATGGCTGACATCCGGCGTGGCGGCGGCGTCGTCGAGGACCCGTTGGTCAATGAGTACGTCAACGAAATCGGTCGTCGAATCTCGGCGCAATCCAACGATGGCAGCCACAGTTTCGAGTTTTTCGTCATTGATGACGAGCGAATAAACGCTTTCGCATTGCCGGGCGGCTTCATCGGCGTGCACTCGGGACTGCTGGAAGCAACGCGCAACGAAGACGAGTTGGCTGGTGTGCTGGCGCACGAGGTCGCGCACGTTACGCAACGACACATCGCCCGCGCGATTCATGCCAATCAGCGGCAAGGCCTTTTGACAACGGCGATGATGCTCGGGGCCATCATTCTCGGCGCCGCAGGCGGCTCGCACGCGATGCAGGCCGGCATGGCCGTCGCACAGGGGGCCGCGGCGCAGCAGCAGATCAATTTCACGCGCAGCAACGAACACGAGGCGGACAGAATCGGCATCGGAGCCATTTCGGACGCCGGTTATGACCCGCACGGTATGGCGTCTTTCTTCGAAGTTTTATCACGTCAACAACCGGCGTCGCCGGAAATGCGCGCACCGGAGTTCCTGCGCACGCACCCTATTACGACCGATCGTATTGCAGAGGCCCGCGTCCGGGCTCGGGACTATCCGAGGGTTCAAAGCTCGGATTCAACCAGCTACGGCGTTGCCAGGGCACGCATTATCGTCGAGCGGCACGACACAGCCGCCGCCGCGGTCGCCTATTACGAGCGCCGATCCTACGAAAACCAGACCAACATTGAAAAGTACGGACGCGCAGTAGCGTACCAGCGCGACGGCCGTCACTGGGATGCCAATCGCATATTCGCCCACCTTGTCGCGACCGACCAGAAAGTTATTGCCTATCACATCGGTCTCGGCCAGACGCAGCTCGAACTCGAGCAGTACACGGCCGGTGCGAGCACTTTCCAACGTGCGATCGAGTTGTCTCCGCGTAATGTGCCGTTGGTAGTAATGTACGGCGAATTCCTGATTCGGCTGGGACGCGCGAGTGAGGCTCACGCTCTTCTTCTCGACCTCCTCAACAACGTTCCGCCAACGCCGGAGCAGGTACGTCTGATAGCGCGGGCCGCAAGCGAGGCGGGAGACTACGCCGAATCGTACTACTATATGTCGGAGTACCGTCTTATGACTGGCGACCTGATCGGCGGCATAAGATCCTTACAGCAGGCACTTGCATTGCCGGAACTGCAGGAAATTCAGCGAATTCGTTTCGAGGCTCGTATCGATTTCATTCGCGAATACATGAGCGAAGAGCAATTAAAACAACTTCAGCGCAACCGCACGTCAGCGAAAAACCTGGGCTAAGATCGACTTGTGGCGAAATCGCACAGGCTCGCAGAAGATTACTGCGGAAAGGAAATCAGACGCAGTTTGGCGACAATAGTTCGCACAGGTACACTGCTTTTGGCCGTTGTGTCGCTTACGGCATGCGCCGGTGTCGAACCGCGGTCGAACCCCGATACTGACCCCTGGGAATCGCCAAATCGCGGCTTGTACAAGGCAAATGCCGTATTCGACATGGCTATTATGAGGCCCGTTGCCAAAGGCTACACCAAGGTCCTCCCGTCATTCGCCGAACGTGGCGTGTCGAATTTCGTAGACAATCTCCGGACGCCACGCTCGGCCGTGAATAACTTTTTGCAGGGAAAACCGCGACGAGGCCTCGAAGATATAGTGCGCTTTCTGTTCAACAGCACGATCGGAATCGGGGGACTCATCGATGTCGCGTCCGCGGGAGGACTTGAAGATTACAATGAGGACTTCGGACAAACGCTGGCCGTATGGGGCGTACCCGATGGCCCCTACGTCTTTGTGCCATTGTTCGGACCGCAGACATTGCGGGACGCACTGGCGCTGCCTATCGATATATTCTCGAATCCCGTGGTCTACTATAAAAATACCTCAGTGCGCGACAAGCTGTACGTGCTTATCGCGATCGACTATCGAGCGCGACTACTCGGTCTCAGTGCATTGCTTAAAGATTCAAAAGATCCGTACATAACCATTCGCGAGTCGTATTTGCAGAACCGCGAATTCAAGGTGTACGACGGCGAGCCGCCCGAAGACGACGATTTTTACGATGAATTTATTGACGATAGCGACGACTAGTCGACGTCGGGCGCCTCGATAAATCCGGCCCAGCGTTCGCCCCGATTCAACAGGTGATCGACTTCGGTCGTTTTCGCGATTGCGAGGATACGCTCGGGCATACCGGCATAGCGTATTTCCCGCACCGTGTGATTGGCCCAGGTAATCCACTCAAGTAACAGAGCCAGACCCGCCGTGTCGGCCTTCCTGACACCGCTGAGATCCACCTCGATACGTGTATGCTCCTCGAACGGCCCTTCGCTCGCTCGCAAGATGTCCTCTGCCGTGGCAAATGACATATCGCCCGTTAGCACGAATCGCCCGTCCCCCAGGTCCTGTAATCGAAATTCACTCATCGGCAGCGGATTCCGCGCTGCTTACATGGACTCCGGCTTCTTTCCCAAGCCGGCCGATGACCGCGTCCAGGCTGGTGGCCCTGATCTCGGCATCGAGTTCCGCCCGGTAGTTTCGAACGTACGAGATCCCCTCGATCGTCACGTCAAACATCTTCCAGGCATCGTTTCGATGGGCAAAACCATAATTCACGGTCACTTTGGCACCACCATCAAGCGTAACTGCGGTTTTTACGATCGTCCGGGTCTTGCTCAGGTCGCCGCGAAAAGGCAGCAACTGGACGCGCTCCTGCTTGAACTTGAGTACGCCCTCGGCATACCTGCGCAGCAGCGAGCTGTAGAAACCGTCTGTGAAATCCTCGCGCTGCGTCGCATCGGCATCACGCCAGTGCTTGCCCAGCACGAGTTGTGCCGAGTACCTGCGATCAAAACGCGGCAACAAAATGCTGTTAATCAACTCATACAATGCTGCCGGGTCATTCGCGAGTTCATCTTCATGACCTTTTACGCCGACCTCAAGTTCCGCCATCGCCTGCTCGACTTGTTCGAACGGTTCCTGAGCCGACGCAGGATGCGTCGTCAACACAGCTGCAGAAAAGACCATGGATATCAGGACTATTTTCACCGCGTGCTCCGACGTTCTGCGCAAGGAATCACTCATCGCCGGCAGAGTCTTTTATTAGAAACTTGCCGATCAGATTCTCCAGCACGATTGCAGATTGCGTAAACAGGATTTCGCCGCCGTCCTCAAGAAACATCTCCGAGCCGCCCGGCTGCAACCCTATATACTGACTCCCCAGCAAACCGGCCGTCAGGATACTGGCATCGGTGTCGTCCGGAATTTCGTTGTATTGACTGTCAATAACCAGCGTTACAACGGCGTCAAGCGCATGAGAATCGAACTCGATATTCGTGACTCGCCCAATCGTTACGCCCGCCATTGCCACGGGTGCCCGACGCTTCAGACTTCCGACGTTTTGAAATCGCGCCTGCACCTCATAGACTTGCGTCGCCGAGAAATCGTCCCCACCGGTCGCCTGCGTCGTCAGGAAAAACAACGCGGACATACCGAGCAATACAAACAGACCGGTTCCCAGTTCAACTGCGCGTGTCTGTCTCATAGTTCCTACCTCAAAGTAAGACGGCCGTAATCATGAAATCAAATATCAAAACCACGATTGCCGTGATTACGACCGAACGTGTCGTTGCCAGTCCCACGCCCTCGGCCGTTGGAATTGCATTGTAGCCTTCCCAGACCGCAAGCGAACTCGCAACGATGCCAAAGACAATACTCTTGATGATTCCCTCGTAGATATCGCCGATCTCCAGCGAGTGCTGCATCTGCTGCCAAAAAGCGCCCACGTCAATGCCGAGCAGTGCAACGCCTACGAGGTGGGCCCCATACAGCCCGATTGCACTGAACAAAACCGCGAGAAAAGGCATTGCTATTACACCGCCCAGGAACCGTGGCACCACGACCCGCCGAATCGGATTTACGGCCATCATCTCCATGGCCGAAAGCTGGTCGGTCGCTTTCATCAGGCCGATCTCAGATGCGAGAGCGGTCCCGGCGCGACCGGAGAATAACAGCGCAGTAATGACCGGCCCGAGCTCCTTAACCAGCGCGAATGCGGCGAAGGTTCCGACAGAGTCCTCTGCATTAAAGCGCACCAGGTTCGAGTAGCCTTGCAACCCGAGTACCCCGCCAACGAAAAATCCGCTCACCATGATGATGACCAGGGATAGTGTTCCGGTGTTGTAGACCTGCTTTACGACAAGACCAAAGCGCCCGAACAATATTGCGGGCGAATACGCCACCAGGCGGAGGAAAAACAACTGGAATGCGCCAAATGTGCGCACGAACTCCAGAACGGCGATGTATATGTCGCGCAACAAGGCTTTATTCCGCGTCCCTGCCAAGGAGCTGCTCGGCGTAGTCCGGAGCTTCAAAGTGAAATGCGACCGGCCCATCCGCCATTCCATGCATAAACTGTCGTACGATCTCGGAGCTGGCGAGATGGAGTTCCTCCGGGCTTCCGGACGCCGCAACCTGTCCGTCGGAAATCAGGTAACTGCAGTCCGACACGGCCGATATCTCGTTAACGTCGTGGCTCACGAGAATACTGGAGATGCCGAGCGCATCGTTCATTTTGCGAACGAGGCGCACGATCACGCCCATCGATATCGGATCCAGACCGACGAAAGGCTCGTCGTAAATCAGAATGTCCGGGTCCATGACCATCGCACGCGCGAGCGCGACACGACGCGCCATACCGCCAGAGAGCTCTGTGGGCATCATATCGGCCGCACCGCGAAGACCAACCGCGTGCAGCTTGGTCAACACGACATGGCGAATCAATCGGTTCGAGAGCTGCGTGTGTTCTCGCAATGGAAACGCCACGTTTTCGAACACGGTGATATCGGTTAGCAGCGCGCCGTTCTGGAACAACATACCGAAACGCCTGCGCAGCCGGTACAAAGCG
Source organism: uncultured Woeseiaceae bacterium (assembly GCA_964386735.1). Classification (GTDB taxonomy): domain Bacteria; phylum Pseudomonadota; class Gammaproteobacteria; order Steroidobacterales; family Woeseiaceae; genus UBA1847. The sequence continues at coordinate 3,216 of CAYLTW010000046.1, read as the reverse complement.
GCCTGATTGAACGTCGAGATATCGACGCCATCAACGAGAATACAACCACTGTCTGGAATCAGCTGTCGCGTGATAAGGCGCAACAGCGTTGTTTTGCCGGTACCGCTCGGACCCATGATGGCGGTGATTTCGCCACGTTTGATGCTGATATTGAGTCCTTTGAAGATCCGCCGGGGCCCGCGAGTGAAGCAGAGATCGTGAATTTCTATCAAATTGTCTGAGGCACTGTCCATGGCACGGCAAAGCATAACAAACAAGGCCGCCGAACCGCACAGACTATGGCCTTCAGGGCTAAATAGGACTAAAATAGTCCTTTATCAATAAGAATGGAGCCCGGAAGTGCTAAGGATCAGCAAACTCACGGACTACGGCACCGTCGTATTGGTGCAGCTGGCGGCCAACGTGGGCCGTGTATGCAGCGCAGCGGATGTCGCCGGTGCGACCAATATCGCGTTGCCGACAGTCAGCAAGCTGCTGAAATTACTGGCTCGCGCAAAACTGGTTACGTCGACTCGCGGCGCCAATGGCGGCTACGAGCTCGCTCGTGCCCCCCGCGAAATCAGTGCTGCCGACGTGATCGATGCGCTGGAGGGCCCTGTGTCGATAACGGAATGCAGTTCCCTGGACAGCCATTGTGACTTTGAACATGTCTGCAATGTTGGCAGCGCGTGGCAACGGGTCAGTGCCGCTATCCGGCGCGCGCTGGACGATGTCAGCCTTGTCGACCTGTCGCGAACGAATAGTCCGGTTCGACCCCTTCGATTTTCCGGAATGCCCATAACCGTGGAAAGCTCCACCGGGAAGAAAAGCTAGGTTATGGCCACCGAATCCGACAATATCGAAAGCTTCGTCAATCAACGCTACAAACACGGCTTCGTTACCGACATTGCCACGACGAGCTTTCCGCCCGGTCTCGACGAAGATGTCGTGCGCGCAATATCCGCGCGCAAGAATGAGCCCGAATTCATGCTGGAATGGCGACTTCGTGCCTACCGTCTGTGGCTGGATATGCAGGAACCAAACTGGGCACATGTTCATTACAAGCCCATCGACTTTGATTCGATCTCCTACTATGCGGCCCCCAAGTCTGATGCAGACAGACCCAAAAGCCTCGACGAAGTTGATCCCAAGCTGCTCGAAACCTACGACAAGCTCGGCATACCGCTACACGAACGCGCGCGTCTCGCCGGTGTCGCTGTAGACGCCGTTTTCGACAGCGTATCGGTCGCGACAACCTTTAAGGGTAAACTGTCCGAGGCGGGCGTGATTTTCTGTTCGTTCTCGGAGGCCGTGCGAAATCACCCGGAACTTGTCAGGAAATATCTCGCCAGCGTCGTCCCGCAGCGCGACAATTTTTTCGCGGCTCTGAACTCGGCCGTCTTCAGCGACGGGTCGTTCGTGTACGTACCCAAAGGCGTGCGTTGCCCGATGGAGCTGTCCACCTATTTTCGGATTAACGCCGCGAACACAGGCCAGTTCGAACGCACGCTGATCATTGCCGACGAAGGCAGCCATGTAAGTTACCTGGAAGGGTGCACGGCACCGATGCGTGACGAAAATCAGTTGCATGCTGCCGTTGTTGAACTCGTTGCACTGGAAGGTGCCGAGATCAAGTATTCGACGGTGCAGAACTGGTACCCCGGCGACGAAAACGGTGTTGGCGGTATCTTCAACTTCGTCACAAAACGCGGCGACTGTCGCGGCGCGAACTCCAAAATCTCCTGGACACAGGTCGAAACCGGCTCTGCTATCACGTGGAAGTATCCGAGTTGTATCCTGCGTGGTGACAATTCGGTGGGGGAATTTTACTCAGTCGCTGTAGCAAACAACTATCAGCAGGCCGACACCGGTACAAAGATGATTCACATCGGCCGCAATACACGCAGCACGATCGTCTCGAAAGGAATATCTGCGGGCAAGGCGCAGAACGCTTACCGCGGTCTTGTCCGCATGATGCCGCAGGCACACGACGCAAGGAATCACACGCAGTGCGATTCCTTGCTGATTGGCAAGGAGTGCGGCGCACACACGTATCCGTATATGGAAATTCGAAATCCAAGCGCGCGTGTTGAACACGAAGCAACAACGTCGAAAATTTCGGCGGATCAGTTGTTTTACTGCAGACAACGAGGCATCTCGGAAGAGGACGCCGTCAATATGATTGTCAACGGCTTTTGCAAGGAAGTTTTCAAGGAATTGCCGATGGAGTTTGCTGTCGAGGCGCAGGCGTTGTTGAACGTAAGCCTCGAAGGCGCTGTCGGCTAGGAATTTACGATGCTGGAAATCAATAATCTCAAGGCGCGTATCGGCGATACGGACATACTTCGCGGACTGTCGTTGTCAGTACAAGCCGGTGAAGTGCACGCCATCATGGGTCCCAACGGCTCCGGGAAAAGCACACTCGCTCAAGTGATCGCCGGCCATGATGCCTACGAAGTCACCGACGGCTCGGTGCGCTTCAAAGGTGACGATCTTCTTGCACTGGAGCCTGAAGAGCGCGCCCGCGAAGGTGTTTTTCTGGGTTTTCAGTACCCTGTTGAGATCCCCGGTGTGAACAACGCCTATCTTTTGAAAGCAGCCGTCAATGCGAAGCGCAAGCACCAGGGGCTTGAAGAAATCGACGCGTTCGAATTTCTCAAACTGGCGCGCGAGAAAATGGCGCTGCTCGGCATGGACCAGAAGTTTCTTAACCGTGGTGTAAACGAGGGCTTCTCGGGTGGTGAGAAAAAACGCAACGAGGTTTTGCAGATGGCTATGCTGGAGCCAAGCCTTGCCATCCTTGACGAGACGGACTCGGGCCTGGACATCGATGCACTGAAAGCCGTCGCCGAGGGCATCAACGCTTTGCGTAGCCCCGACCGGGCCATTGTCCTGGTAACACACTACCAGCGCCTGCTGGACTACGTTGAGCCCGACTTTGTTCACGTTCTTTTCGACGGCCGCATCGTTCGCTCCGGCGGCAAGTCGTTGGCACTCGAACTTGAGGAAAAAGGCTACGAGTGGGTGCGGCAGGCCGACAGCGCATGAGTGTAGTTTCGCTGCAACCAGATGCTTTGAGAAAAGCCGTCGCGGAACTGTCCCGCGACAATGGAGCAGGTGCGCGTCAGGTCGCAATGCGACAGTTTCTGGAACGCGGCTTCCCCACACGGCGCAACGAAGACTGGAAGTACACGGACCTGGCGGATGTCATCGACATCAGCGAGCGATGGCTGGCAA
>CAYLTW010000045.1:0-20254 GCA_964386735.1 uncultured Woeseiaceae bacterium | reverse complement strand
TGCGGTCCAGGTTGCCGTTTCGTACGCGGTCGAGATAGACCGTTCCTTCACAAAGTCTTCTTATATCAATAAAGCCCGATGGCATCGCCGAAACAACGGAAGTGGATGCGAACCCGGTGTCTGTGGAAAGGGAAATGTGCTGCGAACCAATCGTCGTCTGTCCGCTCATCAAAGTGCACTCGATTGTAACGGAGACGGTCGGTACGATGGGTGTGCCGGACGGCGCCCAGACTATTCCTATGTCTTGGTCGGTCGCATAAACAGTTGCGCTGGTTGGCATGCTTATGATGAACCCATCGGGCAACGTTACGTTGGAATTTGGCGCGCTGGTCGCGGCCTCGCGGTTCATGGCGACTACGAACAACGTATTCGCGTCGTCAAAAGCAAAACTGGCGGTGTACTCGATATCCCCAATAATTGAAGTATCTTTGATCATTGTTTTTTCGATGCCGTTCGCAGTGACGGTCAACGAATCGCCTGGAGACAGGTCAAGCTGTGTAGCGCCTACGCCGCCGCTGCCGACTTTGAGTTGCGCAGTGACAGTCGTGATTCCGCTGCCGTCTGCAACGGCCCTTATTTCAGCACGGATACCCTGTGTCGTAACGTTTTCAGAAGCTGTGTTGCTACACCCACCGAGGGCGAAGGCAAACAACAAGAAAAATGATACGGGTCTGAGCGCTTTAGTCCTTGCGGCCATCGTTTCAGCTTAGCAGACGGGGAAGGCCTCTCCAACATGACATATTGTCACATCTGCAGCGCGTTCATTCAGTCAGCAAGCGGGTTTTTGTCTCCGCAACTCGTTTGCCGCTTGATTGAAAAAGACCGGGGGCTGGGGCATTGGCCCAATACAACGAAAAGACCGTCGGATAGCCTCTGTTAACAGGCTACCGGGTCTGAAAATCAAATATCTGGAGGATTCAAAATGGCTGCAAACGATGCTAGTAAACCAATCCTGTACTGGGTGACGCTCGTCATCATACTCATCGCTTTCTGTGCCGTTGCGTCAACTGCGAGAACAGAACAGCCGAGCGGAATCGATAGTGAGGCGCTGAAGTTGAATGAAAATGGCCCCCCTGCCAGGCAGGAAGGCCATCCAGGGAAATGACTTACTTTATCGTGATTTCACGCATCAGGTATTCGCCGGTAATTTCGCGAATGTCCGGGTAAGTTAGAACGATCTTGTCCGATTTGGCCTGATTGGCTTCGCCCCATTTCTTCATGAACGCATCGTACTTCGCTTTGTCTGGTTGCAGCGATGAAGAGTCTTTGAAATTCGTGACGAGTACAATATTGAAGTCGCCACTGTTGGCGAGTTCACTCACGAAGATCGAGTAGCTTTCGATTTGACCGAGTTCTACAGCGACGTTGTTGGCGGGCACCCACGTATCCCGGAGACCTTCCAGGTACTTGTCGATCATATTCGAGTCAACCTTGACCGTTGTAACGTTGGTAACCCCCTCACTAACATCGTAATCCGTCCACCGGTTAAGATCCGCCGAAGCGATACCCGAGAAACCGACCAAAAGAATTGCTGTAAATAAATGACGTAATTTCATTTTTGGTTCCCTATTTAATTTTTCAATTGTTAATTTTCGTGCGAAAGCCGCATGAACGGTCAAACGCGTCGCAGGACACTACCGGAAATCAGCGGGAAAATCGATCAATTCCGAACCGACGTAACTAGTTGCGCTCTGCCATCAGGCGTTCGATTTTTTCTTTGAAATCTTCCGCCGCGTCCGCGGCAAGTACGATGTCGCGTTGCCTGTCGACGTCTTTTTTCACGCGTGCCATCAGCGGCGCAAATTGCGGTGTGGAAATAAACTCCTGCCAGAGAGGGTCGTTCACGGCCCAGTAATACTCGCGCCAGCCCGCATCGATCGCGATCTCGAATGACACGGCTGCTTGCTCGAGGTTGCCCTGAGCGATCTCGTCGAGAACGACTAACTCGAGAATAATTGGTTTGTTCTGAAATTCGCCGGTCGAGCGAATTGCAAGAGTCGATTGTCGAATTCTCTCGATGACGTAGTTGGCCGCGTCCCGATTTCCCAGTTGCCGGTGCGCCCACGCTAGGTAGTGCATGATCTGCGCGCTCTCCGGCGATGTGGTTATCGTGTTCACGGTCGGGTCATCCAGGCCCAGCGCTGCCTCCAGGTTTGCAATTCCTTCCGTCAGTTGGCCCCCGAGAATCCGAGTCACGCCCAGCCTCACTCGAATGAGGCGTGGTATTTTTGAGAGGTCCAGATCGAATTTTTCATCAAAAACCTGTTGTTCCCTGGCCAACGCCTTCAGGTCGCCGCGCAATTTGAGGAGGTAGGACTTTCGCAAGAATATTTGTATCGGGTCCGCATGGTATTTCCTGAGTTGCTCAAGCCAGTAGTCCGCGTCATCCGATAATCCCAGGCGTTCGTAGTCAAAGGCGAGCGTTCCAAAGGCCAGCGAAACATTGGTATCGCTGTAGGCGGCGGCGACTTTCTTCGCCCAATGTACTGCGTCGGAGAATCGTCCGTAGTTGAGATACATCGTGTGTAGCGACCACAAGATGCCACCCGGGGGTCTCGGCAGGTTCGTCAGTCGCAACAACATGCGCTCGCTGGTCTGAAAGTCTCCTTCCGCCAGGCGGCGAATCGCCATGTTTTCGGTAATCGTGGGATTGAGTGGGTCGAGTTCGTAGCCGAGATTCTGCGCAGCTTTGGCCTCTTCATCCAGGCCGAGACTTTGAAAGGCGTTTGCGAGCCAGCTGTATGTAATTGCGGAGTTTGGATCCAGTTGCAGCGATATTCGCAAGTCCGCGACCGCGGCGACCAGATCAGGGTCCAGCGACCTCATGCCAAGCAGTGCGCGCGCGGCGTAGGCTTCCCCCAGGTTTTCGTCAAGTTCGATGGCGAGTTTTATAGCGCGACCGGCTTCGGCCCGCAGTGATTCGCGATTTTGAATTCCACCGGTCAGGGCGAGCGCGACACCGAGCCCGGCGTAGGGGGGTGCGTACGTCGGATCTGCGGCAATTGCACGCCGGTATTCCTGCGCAGCATCTTCTTTCCAGCCCGGGGTTCGCTTATTGAAAAATTCACGACCGATCAGGTAGTGAGTGTACGCATCCACATTCGTGGTAGAACTGGCTGCGGAGCGTTTGCCAACGACTGCCAGCTCGTCACTTATCTGACCGGCAACGCTCTTGGCAATTTCCGTCTGTAAATCGAAGACACTGGCGAGGTTGCCGTCGTAGGATTCGCTCCAGACCTGAAATCCAGATTCGTCAACTAAACTTGCGGTGAGTCGAATGCCGTCCGCCGAACGTCGCACGGTGCCGCTTAACAAATAGCGAACGCCCAGAATGTCGCTAATTCGATTCAAGCCGATGTTACTGTCGCGAAATGCGAACGAGGAAGCTCTGCCGAGTACTTTCAAACGCTTGACCGACGCAAGACGTTGCAAAATTTCCTCGGATACGCCATCTGAAAAGAACACGGCGTCGGGATTGCCGTCCAGGTTTTCAAACGGTAGAACAGCGACCGAGTTTTCCGGTTTTTCAATTTTTGGCGCTTCCGAAACGGTGTCATGGTTTGACTGCCGAATCCTGTCAAAGCTGCCCGCAAGAATTGCGATCGCAATTCCGGCGAGTGCTACTAGCATCACGTAGTCGGACATGGCTAGCTTGATATCGACTGATTCGCCTGCGCCAGCCTCGCGGGTACGGACGATGCCGCCCGCCGTGACATCGAAAAACCAGGCAAATACGAGTGCGACCGGGAAGCACAGTGCGGCGGCGATGATCAGGTAACGTAGCCCGGTGGCGGGAATACCCCAGGCCGGAAAAAAGACATCGGCAACCTGAATAAGGAACCACGCTGCAACGACGTAAAGCGCCGCGAGGCGATAAACGCGTCGTCGTCGAAGGTCTTCCCAAAATTTCATGGCCATGATTATGGCTCATTTCGTGCTTTGGCCGGGAAATCGGTGGCGGGAGCAGCGCGAAACCCTTGGCAACTGCTTCGTGATTCCGGATCATAGCGGTAACTAGAACAACAACCCGGAGGTCAACGGACACGATGAGTTTGAAAATCAGGAAATCAGGGTACTGCCGTCTGGCGAATGTCGTGGCCGCCATTTTCGTATTCAATGCTGCTCCGGCCGTTGCCCAGGATGCCATCGGTACAGCGCTTAACAAATGCGCCGGCATTGTCGAAGATGATGCCCGGCTTACCTGTTATGACGCATTGGCAGTCGTACTCATTGGCGATCAGGGCGATGCGAGCGTCGTTGCGCCAGCCGTTGCGGTCGCCGCCGTCGCGACCCCTTCGGACCCGGCGCCGTTGACCGATGCGGTTGGCAAGGAGCGAATCGAATCGAAAAAGGATAAGGAGCGGGAAAAATTTGCCGGTCGGGTCGTGAGTTGCAAGGAAAGCGCCCAATCGGCGCAAACCTATTTCGTCCTCGAGAACGATCAGGTCTGGAAGCAGAGTAATTATCGGCGACTCGGCTTTCGGGATTGTCAGTTTGAAATAGAAATATCGAAAAGCGCTTTTGGCTATGAGATGTACATTCCGAGCAAGGATCGAACCGTTCGCATTTCTCGTGTGAAGTAGCCGGCAGGGTGCCTCAATACCCGACCTGCATCACACTCAAAACCACGACTGGTTAACAGTTCGGATACAAGTCGCTTGCTGCGCTGGCGATTTGTGGCTACCGGTGACAAAACAGTGTGTATGCCCTCACGGGAGCCTTCGAAATGGCCACCCCCGCCAAAGACAATGTCGACTATCGATTGCTGAACAAGCTCAGCAACCTTGTGATATGCAGCTATTGCCTGCGCGCAGGCAAAGTAACGCCGGTACCGCAGGTGATCTCGAAATGCCATACGCCGCATAATGTTTGTTCGCGTTGCCGCAACCGCCTTACAGGCGTGGCCCGAGAGTCCTTTGGAAAGATCCTGCGGTTTCGCCGCAAGTAACAATCCGTTGATGAAAGTCCGCCGCCGTGGTGCCAGAATAGCGCCATGGCCAAAATGTATTTTTACTATTCATCGATGAACGCCGGTAAATCGACGGCATTATTGCAATCGAGTTACAACTACAAGGAACGCGGCATGAACACACTGGTCATGGCCCCGGAACTTGATGATCGCTTTGGTGTGGGCAAGGTTACATCGCGGATCGGCCTGGAATCGGTGGCCATTACTTTCCGGCCCGAAGAGAACCTGTACGAAATCATCAGCTCAAAACTGAAGGAGTCTCCTCTCCACTGCGTGCTGATCGACGAGGCGCAATTTCTGACCAAGGATCAGGTTTTTCAGCTGGGCGAGGTAACCGACGCATTGAATATTCCGGTGCTCGCCTACGGCCTGCGCACGGATTTTCAGGGCGAACCCTTTGAGGGTAGCAAGTACCTTCTTGCCTGGTCGGATAATCTCAGGGAACTGAAGGCAATCTGTCATTGCGGTAGTAAGGCGACGATGGTCGTGCGCATGGATGAGCAGGGCAATCCCATTCGTGAAGGGTCACAGATTGAGATTGGCGGCAATGATCGATACGTTTCAATGTGCCGCAGGCACTTCAAGGAAAACTTTTACGGCTGAGACAGCGCTGTCTAGCCGCCGATCGTTGGTAAGTTCTCGCTTATCGTCGGAGCAGGCAAGACCGACGTATTTTCCTGGGCCAGCAAGTTGCGCATATCATCCAGCGTCTTCATGATTACCGTATCCGCAAACTCGGAGCTTTCAAGCGTGCCCCGCTGCATGGCGTGTGGATCGCAAAATTTAATGCGGTGATTCCCGACCGTGACGACGTCATCATCGATCAGGACCTGGTTGGAAACGCGATGTGAGTTCACATACGTGCCGTTCGTGCTGTTCAGGTCCATGAGGAACGTGGCACTGCCATGGCGAACCAGCAACAAGTGGTGGCGGCTCACGAAACGGCTGTCAATCGAAAGGTCGTTGTGCTCAGAACGGCCAATCAACAATCGTGATGTTTCGAACACCAGTTTGCGTTTTGTTTTGCCTTCCTCGGTCAGAATCAGCGTCGGCGGGCCCGGCGGCTCACCCAGCTCTTCCTCAGCCAATTCGATAGTCTGCGCATCCCGGGTGGCGTCCGGTAATACCGCTTTCTCGATATTGCTGATACTGACAGGCAGCGTCTCCGCGCGGGCGAGTGCCAGGAGGGCGATTCGGTCCAGAATACCTGGCCAGCCGCCTGAAGCTTTCCAAATCTCGTTGCATACCGAGGCCGGAAACACGAATGACGGTACCAGGCTGCCGGCGGCACTCAGCTTCGCATGTAAATATTCGGTCGCTTCCTCGTTGCTCATGGGCCGCAAATGAAAATCATTGGTCATGCGGCGTGAGATGCAATCCATTGCCGGCGCATCCATGATGGAGCGCAGGGAGCGGTCACTCACGAAAACCAGTTTGAGCGCACAGGTTTGGCGGACGCGAAGATTCGCGAGTTCGCAAAGGACACGCAGAGCGCTCGGATTTAGTCCGTGCGCATTTTCGATGATGACGATCGGCGGCTCGTGCATTGCGGCCTGGTGCTTCGCGAACATGCGTAGCATCGCGAGAAGCTCATTGTTCGTGTCGAAGTCGACGTCGTAACCAAACTGCCTGAGCAGGTCTTCCAGCAGAGATTTCGTATCTTTGCCGTCGCCATCGATAACCGCAAAAGAGCTATCGTCCGGGAGGGTATCGACGAACTGTCGAATCAGAGTGGATTTACCCGAGAGCGGCGGACCCTGAATCAGCGACAGTCCGGTCAGTGACTCACAGGTCTTGCGCAAGACGTCTATAGCGTCTCGGTGAGACGAGTACGACACGATAGACAAAGGATCGCCATGTGTGCGAAAAGGTTGTTCCCTGAGGCCAACCGCGGCTAGATCCATAATTATGAACTCGCTCCGAGTCTTCCAGCGATAAAATCGTTATTGTTTCGGGGCCCGGCCGTCTTTTTTATGGTCAAATCAACCGGGCCCTTCAGTCTACGATTGCTGGTGAGTGGATTCAAACGGGATTTTGAAGATTCTATATGGATCATAGAGACGCGACGGAAACCTAGTATTTACATTCTTAAACGTACGTAACTTCATATAATTTATATGTTTTTCCTCACGTTTGACCAACGGTCGGCGAAAGGCGACAGGACCTAAGGTATTGACTGCAAAGTTATCTGTAACTGACCTGACATTGATACGGGGCGAACGCTGTTTGTTCACCGGGGTCAGTTTTGCGCTCGATGTGGGCCAACTTCTGTTGCTGGAAGGGCCAAATGGCAGCGGCAAGACCAGTCTTTTGCGAGCGCTGGTTGGCATGCTTGAGTTTGAAACGGGCGAAATTCGCTGGAATGGCGAGCAAATCCAAAACACCCGCCAGGCCTATTTTCAATCTCTCGTCTGGATGGCGCACCGTGTGGGCCTGAAAGCCGACCTGACACTCGTTGAAAACCTGAGATTCGAGTCAGCACTCCGACCAGTCGACAACAGGAATTTCAACGGCGTTCTCGAGCGCCTCGGAATTAATCGCCTGAAGAGCTTGCCCGTGCGCTACCTGTCGGCCGGGCAACAACGGCGGGTGGCACTCGCCCGTATTCTGCTGTCCGACACATCGCTTTGGCTAATGGATGAGCCGTTCACAAACCTGGACCGGGACGGTCGTCAGCTGGTCGCCGAATTTGTTGCCGAACATCTGGCGGCCGGCGGAATGTGCATCATGGCCGCACATCAGGACGTGGAGATCGATGCGCCCACTCAAAAATTGGTGTTGCAATGAACGGTGTGCGAGGCGACATGCCGGGGTTGCTGGCCGGTTTCCTGGCAACTGCCCGCAGAGATTTGTTGCTGGCATGGAAGCGGCCGGGCGATATTCTTAACCCGTTGTTCTTCTTCGCAATGGTAAGCACACTTTTCCCGCTGGCTGTCGGCCCGAGTGTGGATCAACTGCAGTTCAGTGGGCCGGGGGTTTTGTGGATCGCTGCGCTACTTGCGATGTTGTTGTCGCTGAACAGTCTTTTCCTGGCAGATTTCGAAGACGGTAGTCTGGAGCAGTTACTGGTTAGCTCACAGCCGCTGGTATTGCTCGCATTGGGCAAAACGGTCGCACACTGGCTTACGACGGGCCTGCCCCTGGTGATCATTTCGCCGATAATGGCGATGACGTTTCAAATGCCGCTTGAATCGTCCGGCGTTCTAATGCTGACGCTCGCGCTGGGCACAATCAGCCTGAGCATGCTGGGATCTGTCGGAGCCGCGTTAACAGTCGGCTTGCATCGCGGCACCGCTCTGTTGAGCCTCTTGATTCTGCCGCTCGCGATGCCCGTGTTGATATTCGGTGCGCGCACGGTGTCACTGGCTGTAGCGGGTGATACGTATTCGACTGGCGTCTTTGCTCTGGCAGCATACGCGATTGGCGCGCTGTCGCTTGCACCGTATGCAACGGCCGCCGCATTGCGGATCAGTAACGGGTAGAATCCCCGCCCATGTGGAAATTCCTGCACAAAATGGCGTCACCACCGCACTTTTTCGGTTTGGCGAAAACGCTGGCTCCCTGGTTGGCAATTCCGGGTTATATTCTGATTGCGTACGGCAGTTATGCCGGACTGTTTCTCGCTCCTCCCGACTACCAGCAAGGTGACGCCTTTCGCATTATCTATGTCCATGTGCCGTCTGCGTACTTGTCAATGATGGGTTACATAATTATGGCCGTGGCTGGCGGAATTGGTCTGATCTGGCGCATGAAACTGGCGCACGCCGTTGCCGCGGCGACGGCACCGTTGGGTGCAGCATTCACATTCCTCGCGCTTGCGACCGGGTCTGTCTGGGGACGGCCGATGTGGGGTACCTGGTGGGAATGGGGCGATCCGCGGCTTACATCGGAGCTAATACTGCTGTTCCTGTACTTCGGCTACATGGCTTTGCGAAATTCGATTGACGATGTTGCCAAAGCGGACAAAGCAAGCGCCGTACTCGCATTAGTGGGTGCCGTTAATATTCCAATCATTCATTTTTCGGTTGAGTGGTGGAGTTCCTTGCATCAGGGCGCAACGCTGGTAAAAGAGGGGGGGCCGGCCATGGACGCGGCAATGCTGTACCCGCTGCTCGCCATGATTTTCGGTTTCACTTTGGTGTTCGGTGCACAATTGCTGAGCCGGATTCGGAGTGAAGTCCTGTACCGCGAACGGCGCACGCGCTGGGTACGGGAATTTGTATTGTCACCAAAGGGTCAGGGATGATGGAAAAGCTCGCGATGGGTGGCTATGCCGCGTACGTGTGGAGTTGTTTCGCACTAACTTTCACGGTGTTTGCCTTCAATGAATTACGTGCACGGGTTCGGTACCGAACTGTTTACCGTGATGTCGAGGTGCGTATCAGGGCCGTCGAGGAACGACTATGAAACCCAGGCAACAACGTATGCTGGCGGTTGGCCTCGTTGCGCTGGGGCTGCTGGTTACGACAGCGCTGACCTTGAGGGCTTTCAAAGACAACATGATGTTTTTTGTCAGTGTCACCGAGGTGGTCGCCGGGGAATACCCTCACGAGCGGAATTTTCGTGTTGGCGGCCTGGTCGTCAACGGTAGCGTTGAGCGCGAAGAGGGCTCCATCGATGTGCGTTTTGGCGTAACCGATCTGCGGTGTGAAATTGCGGTCGAATACAGCGGCGTTCTGCCTGACCTGTTTCGTGAAGGCCAGGGCGTCGTCGCGCACGGTCGCATGAGCGAAGAGGGTATTTTTGTGGCCGATGAGATTCTCGCAAAGCATGACGAGAACTATATGCCTCCTGAAGTTGCCGAATCGCTTGCGCGGCATGTCGATGAGCAAACTGCGGGCTTACGCGAGAATGGTACGGAGTGTGACGTAACGTGATCCCTGAACTTGGAAACTTTGCGCTGATACTGGCGCTGGCGCTGGCGCTATGCCAGGGAATCATTCCGCTGATCGGCGCACACAAGAACGACGCCGCGATGATGGGCGTCGCGCGAAGCGCTGCCTTTGGTCAATTCCTGTTTATCGCATTCGCATTCGGCTGTCTGACCTGGGCATTTCTTAACGACGATTTCTCAGTCTTGTACGTGGCCAGTCATTCGCAACTGCAGCTTCCGACTTTCTACAAGGTCTCGGCGGTCTGGAGTGCACACGAAGGCTCGCTGCTCCTGTGGATTCTGATACTTTCGATTTGGACAATCGCAGTAGCGACGTTGAGCCGCGACCTGCCGGAGGCCTTTGCCGCACGAGTGCTGGGCGTCCTCGGCCTGCTCACGACAGGTTTTCTGCTATTCACAATTCTTACGTCGAGCCCGTTCGAACGTTTGTTGCCGGCTGCAATGGACGGCGGGGACCTGAATCCACTGCTGCAGGATCCGGGACTTGCGATACATCCACCGATACTCTATTTCGGTTATGTCGGTTTTTCGGTGGCGTTCGCATTTGCCGTTGCTGCGATGATCAGCGGCAAGCTGGACCAGAAGTGGGCGCGATGGACTCGTCCCTGGACCACAGTTGCCTGGTTATTTTTAACGGTCGGCATCGCCCTGGGCAGCTGGTGGGCTTACTACGAACTCGGTTGGGGCGGATGGTGGTTCTGGGATCCCGTTGAGAACGCATCGTTCATGCCCTGGCTCGTCGGTACGGCATTGATTCATTCGCTCGCCGTTACCGAGAAACGCGGCTTGTTCACGAGCTGGACGCTGTTGCTTGCGATCGCCGCGTTTTCGCTGAGTTTGCTCGGGACATTCCTCGTGCGCTCCGGGATTCTCATATCGGTGCATGCGTTCGCATCTGACCCTACGAGGGGCTTCTTCATCCTCGGATTCTTGGGCGTTGTGATACTTGGTGCGCTCACTCTTTACGCCTGGCGCGCGCCGGCCCTGGATTCTGATGCGGGCTTTCGACCGTTGTCGCGGGAAACATTTCTGTTGCTGAATAACGTCCTGCTTGTTGTCGCAGCGGTTCTTGTATTTCTGGGGACGATGGCACCGCTCATCGCCGATGTCGCTGGCGCCGGCAAGATCTCGGTCGGCGCACCGTGGTTCGTTATCGCATTTTCGGTGCCAATGATTCCGCTTATTTTCCTGATTGGCCTTGGCATGCACATGGCATGGCGCGCGCAAAAATCAGATCCGATTGTGAGGATGATGCGGATGCCCATGATCTTCGCGCTTGTAGCGGGTGTGTTGCTACCGTTGCTGTTTTACGGGCGGGTCGGCTTGTTGCTAAGCGTTGGGACCATTGGGGCGTTCTGGATTATGGCGACATCCGCGATACAACCTCTGCGATCGTGGCGGCGTGCGAAGGGGGCCGCCGGCATCACGCGGTCCGCACTCGGCATGTCCGTCGCACACTTCGGTGTCGGCGTATTCGTGCTCGGTGTTACGATCGTGTCTGCATTCAGTATCGAAACCGACGATGTCTTGCAGCCCGGCGGTTCGCTCACGGCCGGCAAATACGAGTTCGCGATGCGCGAACTGTCGGATGTTCAAGGTCCGAACTACATTGCGCGCGAGGGTGTTGTGGATGTACGCCGCGATGGTGAATTCGTAACACAGCTCCGGCCGCAAAAGCGCCAGTACCAGATCCAGCAAAACTGGATGACGGAAGCCGGTATCAAGCCCGGGTGGCATCGGGATCTGATTATCTCCATGGGCGAACAGGTCGGCAATGATGTCTGGAGCGTGCGCGTGCAATACAGGCCATTGGTACGCCTGATCTGGCTTGGCGCACTGATCATGGCGCTGGGTGGACTGCTGTCGGCCAGCGACAGACGCTATCGCTCCACGGTGCGCGCCACCGAAAGTCCGCGCGCAGCGGCGGCAGAGCCTGCCGTATGACGCGCTACGTCGTCCCCATAGTGGCATTCCTTATCCTGATTCCGGTCTTCTTTATCGGACTGACAAAAGATCCGTCCTTGCTGCCTTCACCGTTTCTCGGCAAGGCTGCACCGACCTACGATCTGCCGTCATTGACGAATCCGGAACAGCGGGTTGGCTCGGCCAGTTATGCCGGGCAAATGGTGCTGGTCAATATCTGGGCAACCTGGTGCGTGGGTTGCCGACAGGAACATGAATTCCTGATGCAATTGTCGCGGCAGAACATCATTCCGATATACGGCATCAACTGGCGCGATAACCGGGACGATGCATTGCGCTGGTTGCGAGAACTTGGAGACCCGTACGTGGAATCCGGTTTCGATGCTGATGCACGGGTTGGCATTGACTGGGGCGCCTATGGTGCCCCGGAGACTTTCCTGGTCAGCGCGGACGGAATTGTACTGTACAAGTATCTTGGCCCGCTCGACTGGACAATGTGGGAAAACACGTTTGTGCCACTCATAACGGCGCAGGAAACCGCACAATGACGATCCGGTTGGTCACATCGCGCATGCTCGCTGCGACAACGCTGTTGCTCTATGGACTGTCGGCCAATGCGATCGATACGGGCAGAGCATTCGATGACCCGGAATTGCAGGCGCGATACGAACACATCATTTCAGAAGTTCGTTGCCTGAAATGCCAGAATCAGACGATCAAGGATTCAAATGCATTTCTTGCCGCGGACCTCCGGCGCGAAATACGGCGAATGCTTGCAGAGGGAATGAGCGATGCGGCGATCTACGATTTCCTGGTCGATCGATACGGCGAATTCGCGTTATACAGGCCTCGTGCAAGCGGCAAAACGCTGTTTCTCTGGATAGCGCCCGGTTTGCTGCTCCTGGGAGGCGCTTTTTTCCTCATGCGGATTGTGCGCCGCCGAATGGCATTGCCTATAGATGACGGCGAGCTGGAGGCAGATAAGCCGGAGTTGGGCGCATGATGCTCTGGGTGCTACTGGCCCTGATGTGTCTCGTAGCGATTGCTTTTGCGATTTGGCCGCTGCTTAAGAATCTGCCGCGCCGGACCTTGCTCGCGGGTGTATCCATTGTTTTTATAACGGCATCTGCCGCCGGTTTATATAACGCTGTCGGTTCGCCCCATGCGACTTCCGGCGCAAGCCAGACGCCAGACGTCAAACAGATGGTCTTGTCTCTGGCTGCACGGCTGCAGAAGCAACCCGATGACGTCAACGGCTGGAAGATGCTGGGTCGCTCCTACATGACCCTGGGCGACCACGAGGGCGCGGTGCATGCATTCGATCGTGCCGTACAGCTTGAGTCGGCCCAGAATGCACAGACCCTCGTCGCGCTCGGGGTAGCGCTGACCGAGGGTAACGGGCGACAAATCACGTCACAGGCGGTCTCCGTGTTTGAGAACGCCCTGACGCTCGAACCGCATAATCCGGAAGCACTTTTCTGGGGTGGAATGAGCGCATTCAGTAGTGGAAAACCCGCATTGGCTGCCGATCGCTGGGAGCTACTTCTTGCCACCAACCCGCCGCCCGAAGTCCGAATTATTGTGCAGCAGCGGATCGCGTTGTGGCGCGGCGAGAATACCCCGGCCGATTCAGCCCCCGTAAATGCCATGGAAGTGCCGGCAAGCGTAATCACCGCGAATGTCAGCCTGTCGGACGAAGCGAAAGCCGCTTTGCCGAAGGATGCGTCAATCTTCATTATTGCCCGTGATCCTGCGCAACCGTCGCCGCCTATAGCCGTGACCCGACGCTCGCTTTCGGAGTTGCCGTTGCTTGTCGAACTTGGTGATCGTGAGTCAATGATCCCGGGACGTAATCTTTCGGCATTCGTAGAATTTGAAATGGTCGCACGCGTATCTGTCTCGGGAAATCCGGGGGCTCGAAGCGGCGATTGGTTCACGTCGTCGCTCGTACGGCCGGCCGAAAGCAGGCAGGTCGAATTGACGATTGACCAGCAAGTTCAATGATTGAAGCGGCGACGATGTGCTTTGCGTGCGGCAAAGACAACCCAATTGGGCTTCGGATTGAATTTCGCGCGCACGGTGATGAGTGCACGGCGGAGTTTACACCGAACGAAAATCATGTCGGCTGGGAGCATACCGTTCATGGCGGGATACTCTACTCGGCGCTGGACGATGTGACCGCGAATGTCCTCTACAAAAAAAGACTCAAGGCGCACACGGCTCGTTGCGAAATTCGCTACCGGCAACCGGCACGCGTTGGCGAAACCCTGTTGCTCAAGGGATGGATCGACAAAGAAAAAGGCAGGCTGGTTGTGTTGAAAGGCGAGGCTCGGCGAAAGGCGGACGACATACTGGTCGCCGATTGCGTAGCCAGGTTCATGCTGGAGTAAATCAGGCGCCGGGCGGTTTCTTCGGTGTTTGAATCCGGACTGTTTCGCCGAGGTTGTCTGTGCCCGATCGTTTGGCGATTTCCTCGTTTACGGCATTGCTCGTGTTAGCGAGTGCGGTGCGAAGACGCCGCAGCTGAACATACGATAACGTTGTCATGTCGAGCGTCTTTACCGCTTCAATTACGCCCGGGGTCATGTCGTGCGCGGCGGTGTCGTGCTTTGCATCAGCCATTGCCGCAGTGTAGCAATGGGGTGTGATGCGCTATGTGAACCGCATCACGAGGCCGTGATAGCATGCGGGCGCTTTTTTTAGCCTTGAAGGACAGGACATGGCTTTACCCGGCTCGTTGAAAAAAATGCTGCGCCTTCCACTCGTCGGAGCGCCGATGTTCATTGTTTCGGGCCCGGAACTGGTGATTGCACAATGCCAGGCCGGAATCATCGGGTCGTTTCCGGCCCTGAACGCGAGGCCGCAGGAGAGCCTCTCGGACTGGATCCTGCAAATCAAGGATTCATTAGCCTCGTTCGCCGATGAAAACCCCGACGATGTCGTCGCACCATTTGCCGTAAACCAGATCGTGCATGCCAGCAATACGCGCCTGCACGCAGATCTTGAAACCTGCGTGAAGCACGAAGTACCTATCGTCATCACTTCCCTGAGGCCGCCTGCTGAAGTCGTTGCGGCCGTTCACAGCTACGGGGGACTCGTTTTTCACGACGTCATCAGCATGCGACACGCGCGCAAGGCGATCGAGCAGGGCGTTGACGGAATAATCGCGGTAGTGGCGGGTGCCGGTGGCCACGCTGGCACACTGAGCCCATTCGCACTCGTAAAGGAGATACGCCAGGAATTTGACGGCGTAATTATTCTGTCCGGCGCAATGACCAGCGGCGGTGACATTCTGGCGGCGCAGGCGATGGGTGCCGACCTCGCCTACGTCGGCACGCGATTTATTGCGACCGAGGAAGCCAATGCCGTTCCCGAGTACAAGGCAATGATCGTCAATTCCGCCGCGGCCGACATTGTCTACTCGTCGGTATTTACCGGCATCCACGGCAGCTATTTGCGGGGCAGCATCGAACGCGCCGGTCTGGATCCGAACGACCTGTCTGCGGCCAGTACTACCGCCATGGACTTCTCGCAAGGTGACCCGTCCGATGCCAAGGCATGGAAAGATATCTGGGGCGCCGGGCAGGGTGTCGGGAGTATCGTCGATATACCATCGACGCGGTCGCTTGTTTTGCGTATGGAAGATGAATACCGTGCTACAGCATCTGCATTAGCTGGCGATTGAGCCTTGGCGGAAACCTGACATGAAGCTCGTCGCATATTCCTATTTCTTTGTCGCGATCGGTGGCGCTCTCGGCGCGATGGCGCGCTACGCGTTAATTGTTGCCCTGCAGCGGGATATCGCCCTGCCATTTGGTACGCTCAGCGCCAATTTACTGGGTAGCCTGCTCATGGGCGTAGTCGCCCAGTTGGTGGCAAGTTCCGAGTGGTTTAATGCAGCCGGCATCATTCCGGATCAGTACCGCCTGCTGTTTGCCGTCGGCTTTATCGGAAGTTTTACAACGCTCTCGGCATTCCTGTTCGAAATGAATGTATTTCTGCAGCGTGACGCCGTTTTGACCGCTTTCACCTATCTGCTCGCCACGATCGTCGGTGGCTTTGCTTTTTTCTACGCGGGCGTCGTTGTCACGCGATCTTTTTTTTCCGGTAGCAGCGTCTAGTCCGAAAAGTCCGATGCACTGTCCTCCAGGACGTCCATAATCGTTCCGAGCCATTCCTGGTGCTCCGGTTTCATGAGCACAGAGCGAAGACAGGTCATGGTCTCAGTGTTGCCGTCGAGGTCCGGCGCATAGCGCTGTACAAGTGCGGTCGGTAACTCGATCATCGCGAGGTGCAAATCTCTCCCGGCGGCACGCGCAAACACGCTGCGCGCTCGTTCACCGGACGTTCTTGCATCCCCCGCGGCGACCGCATACACAACGATATCCAGCTCAGGTTGCATCAGGGGTAAGTAACGATCGCTGGCATGCAGTTGTTTATGGAAATTGCGCGCCGCAGTCAGGCACCTGTCGAGATCGCCGGCGAATTCTCCTCCCTTCTGCAGCGGGAACAGTTGCTGCGTTGCCCATAGTGCGACGGCTGACGCACCCGGGCGCGAGCACTCGAGGCTGATCTCGCCAAGATGTAACTCGGCGGAGCTGAAGTAAGTAAAGGGCGACTCGTGCTTGTAGAACCGGCCCTCGCTCGGTTCCTTAAACAACACGCAGCCGCAACCGTAGGGCTGCAGGCCGTGTTTGTGCGGGTCGATGACAATTGAGTCAACTCGGGGCAGTGTGTCGAAAGCTTTACGGGTGTCCTCGCGGAGCATGCTTGCCAGGCCGAAATAGCCACCATAGGCGGCATCAGCGTGCACGCGCACATCGTACTGCTCGGCGAGTTCAAGTATTTCAGGCAAGGTATCGACAGCGCCGAGCCCGGTATTTCCCATGGTTGCGACGATCGTACCGACGTCACCTTCGCGCAGCAGCTCTTCAATGTGTATGAGCAACATGCCACCGCGATCGTCGACCTCGACCGCCGTGAAAGGGAGCCCCAACACCTCACTGATTCTGCTGTGCGTGTAGTGCGCCTGCTTTGAGGCGATGATGCGTTTGCCCGGGTGCAGTCGGCTCGCAATCCAGAGCGCTTCCAGGTTGGCCATCGTACCGCCGCCGGTCAGATGTCCCAGGGGTTTGTCCCAGCCAAACATGTTGCCAAGCTCGATGACGCACTCTTTTTCGAGTGCCGAACTTGCCTTGCCGCCATCGAGTGCGTGATTGTTCGGGTTCACCCAAAGCGACATGGCGTATGCGATACGCGCCACCGCATGAGGCGGCTTTAACATCTGGCCCGCATAGAGGGGGTGGTAGTAGGGGTAGTTGTCCTGCATTCGTTCTGCGACGGAACGCAGCACCACGGCAGCTTTTTCTATGTCGAACCCGGGCGCAAAATCCGGCATGCCATCGTAGCCTTCGGCGAGTTTGGCGAGCGTGTCCTTCAGCAGCTCGAGTTCCGCGGGATTGATCATGGATACCGTCCGTTGCCTCTACGGCCCGGAGCTTACCGTCAAACGCGCCAATAGCGTTACTATTGACGCATGGATCTGATTTCACGCGCCGCGCCGTTTTTTGTTCTTGCCGTCATTCTCGAACTGGTTTACGACCGGATTCGAGGCAGCCACTTCTATCGATCGAACGATGCGATCAACAGTATGAGTACCGGAATGATCGATCTCACTACCGGTTACTTTACGAAAATTGTGTCGTTGATCGCATGGGGCTTTGTTCTGCATAATTTCGCGATCATCGACATGCCACTCCGTTGGTTTGACGACTCGCCGCAGGGTATCGCCCTCTGGGTAGTGGCAGCGGTGGCATGGGACTTCTGTTACTACTGGTTTCATCGCATGAGCCACGAGATTTCGATCCTCTGGGCCGCGCACGCAGTGCATCATCAGAGCGAGGATTACAATCTCTCAACGGCGCAACGTCAAACCAGCACCGGCTTCCTGTTCGGGTGGATTTTCTACGTACCTTTGTTTGTCATCGGGTTCCCACTCGAAGTGCTGCTTACGGTTGGCGGCGCCAACCTGATCTACCAGTTCTGGGTTCACACGCAGGTCATACGCCGGATGGGTGTGCTGGACCGACTATTGGTTACGCCATCGAATCATCGTGTCCACCATGCGCAGAACGAGCGCTACATAGACAAGAATTACGGCGGCATACTGATACTTTGGGACCGGATGTTTGGCACATTTGCCGAAGAGCAGGATGCGGAGCCGGTGATTTTCGGTGTCCGCAAGCCCTTACAAAACTGGAACCCGTTCTGGGCCAATTTTCAGGTATACGACTACCTCCTGTTCGATGCCATTGGTACCAGGCGATGGCGCGACAAACTCGGTATCTGGTTTCATCGCACGGGGTGGCGGCCAGCCGACATGGAGGCGGCATATCCGAAGAGGCGCTCCGAGGTCGCTGATTTCAGGAAATTTAATCCCGATATTGCTTCCGGGTTGCGTTGGTATGTCCTGTTTCAGTTCGGCGCGGCCATCCTGATGACGCTGTTAATCATCCAGGTGTTTGTCGGCAGCGGACTCCGACACGTAGTCGTCCCAAGTCTTGTACTTTGGGTGCATCTGTATACGCTCGGCCTCCTGAGCGAGGGACGATCGAATGCTGCTTCACTGGAAATGCTGCGCCTCCTTGCCGTCAACTGGTTGGGTCTGTTCACGTTGCATTACACCGGGCTGTCCGTTGCGACAGCAGGATGGATTCTGGCCGTGCTGTACACCGCGGTCTCGTTGCTGTGGTTGGTGGCATTAAATATACGTTATAAAACAATAGTTAATTCTGCTTAATTAAAGTCTAATCGAGGTTATGCCGTGAGTGAGCAACATTCCAGAATCAAGTCGGGGGCGCCATGGGAGCCGGTCATGGGTTATTGCCGCGCCGTACGCGCAGGGCAAATAGTTGCCGTCTCGGGCTCGGCCGCAATCGATG
This sequence comes from uncultured Woeseiaceae bacterium, assembly GCA_964386735.1. Lineage (GTDB taxonomy): Bacteria > Pseudomonadota > Gammaproteobacteria > Steroidobacterales > Woeseiaceae > UBA1847. The sequence continues at coordinate 1,527 of CAYLTW010000045.1, read as the reverse complement.
ACGACGGGCAACTGGTCGGCGAAGGCGACATGTATGCCCAGTCACGCCAATGTATCCGGGTAATCTCAAGCGCCCTTGAGAAAGCCGGTTGTTCTCTCAAGGATGTGGTGCGTACGCGAACCTACGTCACCGACATCGATCAGTGGGAGGCGGTTGCGCGCGCGCACAGTGCTGCGTTCGGCGCGGCACCTCCTGCGACAACGCTCGTTGAAGTGACGCGTCTGATTGATCCGGCGATGCTCGTTGAAATCGAAGCGGATGCCATTATTCCGGGCGACTCTTCCGGGTAAGTCGTTCAATCCGTTTCGAGCCCGGGAAGTCCGTCGAGGCTTTTTTCGTTTCGCTCTGCTCGGTACTCCAGTATTTCCTGATCCGTTTTCGAGGCGCGCCAGTTGCGCATGGAATCGCGCTCGCCTTTGAACTCATAAAATGGCACGCCGTATCCGCAGGAATCACGAATGCGTTCAACATCGATCGTGATGAAGTTTCGAACGGAGGGCATCTCGCCAAAACAGTCGACCAGGCTTGTAAATTCTTCATTGTGTGGCTCGACTACCTGACCCTGACCGTAGAAACGAAATATTTTCGGTGGCCCGTCAAATGCGCATAGCATAATGACTATTCGACCGTTTTCCTTGAGATGTGCCACAGTCTCAATGCCACTGCCGCCGATATCGGCATAGGCAAGCCGTCGGGGGCCGAGAATGCGAAGGCCGTAAAGTCCCTTGGGTGAACAATTAACAAGCCCGTCGTCGGAGCGCGGTGCAGTCGAGACAAAGAACAAATGTTGCCGCTCGATCCAGCGCCGCAAACTGTCGTCAATTTCCTGATAGTCTTTTCCCATGATCGCCGCGCCTCGTTTTTTCTGGCTCAGAGTTTACTCCGGGAACGCCGAGGCGTGATACGGCGAGTGCGGGTATCGGCTGCGGAAGCACGGCGAATTGCACTCGCAGCGCAAGGATTCGATCGGGCCCGTCCGGTCGGCGAACCCGATGTGCGGCACTTCCGGCGCGTAATCAATACGCTTGGAATTCTCCAACTCGACTTTGTAAACGTATTGATGCCGGCGCATTACCTGATGATCTGGTCCCGACTCGGCGCCTATCGGCGCGAGCAGTTCGACCGTTACGTGTACTCAAAGGGGACATGTACTGAACAGTGGGCGCACGAAGCGTCCATCGTTCCGGTAAGCGCCTGGCCGCTGCTGGCCCATCGGCGGACGCACTACAAGCCCTGGAAAAGCAACCCGATAATGAAGCTGCCGAACGGGGAAAAATATCTGCGGGATGTTTTGAGGCAGGTCAAAGAACAGGGCGGCGTGACCGCAACCGACTTGCCACCGGTGCCGGGTCCCAGGCGAAAGTCGGGCGATTGGCATCGCTCGATACCTCGCTGGGCTCTCGAAGTTCACTTCGGACGAGGAGCGGTGGCCGTCGCAAAGCGGATGCCTAATTTTCAGCGTGTTTACGATCTCCCGGAGAACGTGATTCCCGACGAGCATCGAAACAGGAGCATGTCAGATGATGA
>CAYLTW010000044.1:0-20700 GCA_964386735.1 uncultured Woeseiaceae bacterium | reverse complement strand
AAGACAAGGGTATGGATGTTAGCCTTGCCGCGCTTTCGCGGGACATAGAGGACCGCGACAGGCGCGATACCGAGCGATCGGTGGCGCCACTGAGGCCAGCAGAGGATGCCAGGATACTGGATTCGTCGGGTCAGTCGATTGAGGCGGTTACAAATATCGTCCTCGGTTGGGCAAGGGCAGACTGAGAATTCGACGTACTCGGAATACTCCACTCAGAGGAATTTGGTGGAATCGGACATGGAGTCCGGTTCTTTTTTGTAATGACCGTTAGCTGCCGGATGCAGCGATACGGGTGGGTGAAGGTCAGGGGTATGACAGCCGCTGCGCCTTTTGGTTAACTAACATGTCTGAAAGTTTTGCTGAATTATTTGAAGAGAGTTTTGCGAGTAAACAAATCAAGCCCGGTTCGATCATCACCGGCACAGTTGTCGCAATCAACGACGATGTAATTATCGTCAGCGCCGGTCTCAAATCAGAGGCCGTCATCCCAATCGAACAGTTTAAGAACGATCTTCGCGACGGCGAGATCGCTGTCGGTGACGACGTTGAAGTCGCACTGGATGCCGTCGAAGACGGATTCGGAGAGACGAAGCTGTCACGCGAAAAAGCGATTCGTGCAAGGACCTGGATCGATTTAGAGAAAGCATTCGACAACTCAGAGATCGTCGAAGGCGTTATCAATGGGCGGGTCAAAGGCGGTTTCACGGTCGAAATCGACAATGTTCGCGCATTCCTGCCGGGCTCACTCGTGGATGTTCGCCCCGTACGCGATCCCGCATACCTCGAAGGCAAGAGCCTCGAATTCAAAGTCATCAAGCTGGACCAGCGTCGCAACAATGTCGTGGTTTCGCGTCGTGCGGTTGTCGAGCAGGAGTACTCGGCAGAGCGCGAGCAGTTGCTTGAAGAGCTGCAGGAAGGCAAGACCGTCAAGGGAATTGTGAAGAACTTGACAGACTATGGCGCATTCGTGGATCTGGGAGGGATCGACGGCCTCCTGCATATTACGGACATGGCCTGGAAGCGCGTTAAGCATCCTTCCGAAGTCGTCAACGTTGGCGACGAAATTGATGTCAAGATCCTGAAATTTGACCGTGAGCGCCAGCGTGTATCGCTGGGAATGAAGCAACTCGGCGACGACCCGTGGAAAGATCTCGCGCGTCGCTACCCGCGGCTGATGCGTTTGTTCGGCAAGGTGACGAATATTGCCGACTACGGTTGTTTTGTAGAGATCGAAGACGGTGTCGAAGGTCTCGTTCATGTATCCGAGATGGACTGGACCAACAAGAACGTCAATCCGTCACGTGTAGTGTCGATTGGTGAGGAAGTCGAGGTCATGGTTCTTGAGATCGATGAGGAACGTCGTCGTATCTCACTCGGCGTGAAACAGTGCCAGTCGAATCCGTGGGCCGAATTTGCCAGCACGTTCAATCGTGGCGACAAGGTTTCCGGCCAGATCAAGTCGATTACCGATTTCGGTATCTTCATCGGTCTCGACGGTGGAATCGATGGCCTGGTTCACCTGTCCGACATATCCTGGGACTTGCCCGGCGAAGAAGCGGTGCGCAACTACCAGAAAGGTCAGGAAATCGAGGCAGCTGTCCTCGCGATCGATGCCGAGCGCGAGCGTATATCTCTGGGCGTCAAGCAACTCGAGAAAGATCCGTTCTCGCAGTGGCTTGCCGAGCATCCGAAGAACACGATTGTCACCGGTACGGTCACTGAGGTCGACGTGCGAGGTGCGCTCGTTGACCTGGGCGACGGTGTTATCGGCTCACTGCGCGCTTCCGAGCTTGCGCGAGGCCGCATCGAAGACGCTCGCACGGTCCTGAAGGTCGGTGAAGAGGTTGAGGCCAAGTTCACCAACGTTGATCGCAAGAATCGCTCTGTGGCCTTGTCAATCAAGGCGAAAGAGGTCCATGAAGAGGCCGAAGCAATCAGCAGCTACAAAACCGAGGCAGGATCTGCCCCTGTTGGCACCACGCTGGGCGAGCTCCTGAAGGAAAAAATGTCGGGCGGTAGCAAATAATTAAGTAAAAATAGTAGCCCGGACAGGTCAGTCCGGGCTATATTTGTCTTTATGAATCGGTGAGTTACGAGTCACAGCCAGAAAAAGCCGGAAAAATGACAAAATCTGAACTCATAGAAGCGATTGCCCGAAAACAAAAACACCTGCCAACCAAAGACGTTGAGCTTGCGGTCAAGCACCTGTTGGACCTCATGAGCGACTCGTTGGCCGGTGGGCACCGAATCGAGATTCGGGGGTTTGGAAGTTTTTCCCTGCATTTTCGTCCGCCGCGCATCGGGCGTAATCCGAAGACAGGTGAGGCAGTTGCGCTTTCCGGAAAATACGTGCCGCACTTCAAGCCCGGCAAGGATCTGCGTGAGCGGGTCAATCAGAGCCGGCATTTTCCGATCAAGAGCTGACGTCGCCACGGAACGATGCTAAAGCGCATTGCCGTGATCTTGCTTGTCGTGACAATTTTCACGACGATGCTCGTATTCACCTACCACAACAGCGGTACGGTCGACGTCAATCTCATCCTGACGACGGTCACTACGTCGGTGCCGGTGGCGTTTACGATTGCATTCGCTATTGGTTGGCTTTTTGGAATTCTCTGTATGGGCGCATGGGCTCTCAGGTTGATCAACGACAGGCGCAACCTGCGCCGCTCACTCAGGGTATCCGAGTCCGAGGTCACCAGCCTCAGAAACCTGCCGCTAGACGATGCCGACTGAGTCAACATTTCTTCTCGCGGGCTTGTTTTTGCTGCTGGCCGCGGCAGGGTGGGCGCTCGGGCGCTTCGGGGAACGCGACGTAGAGGATCCGCCACCACCATTAAACATTGACTATCTTAAGGGCCTCAACTTTTTGCTGAATGAGCAGACGGACCAGGCCCTCGAACACTTCCTGAAGATGGTGCGGGTCGACGACAAGACCATCGAGACTCACTTTGCTCTCGGCAGCCTGTTTCGCCGCAGGGGAGAGGTGGATCGGGCAATTCGTATTCACCAGAACATAATTGCGCGGCCGGACCTCGCTTCGGAGCAACGCGATCAGGCTTTGTTTTCGCTGGCAAAGGATTATTTGCGCGCCGGACTTCTGGATCGCGCGGAGAAACTATTTGCGCGACTCTCGCAAGGCTCGCGCTACCAGGTCGAGGCCCTTGAGAATCTGACTCGGATTTACGAGCAGGAAAAAGAATGGGAAAAGGCCATTGAGGCCGCGCAGCAACTCGAAGTACTGGGTGGGCGCTCGATGGCGCTGCAAATTGCTCACTATTATTGCGAGCTTGCCGAGTTCTCCGCGGCCGCCAAAGACTATGCAGCCGCGCGTCAGTTCGTGAAGCACGCGCAGACAGGTCGCCCCAGAACGTTGCGTGGGGCGTTGACGCGCGCACACATCGCCCAGGAGACGGGAGACCACAAGACGGCCCTGCGTCTTTATCACCGGATAATCGATGAACACACCTACCTGATCGCAGAAGCGCTTCCGGAAATTGTAGCGATCTATGAGCGTGAAAACGCGATGGGCAAACTCGAGAATGCATTTTCGCAAATGCTGAAGAAGAATCCCGAAATGAGTGGGCTGGTCGCCTACACGGCGATAGTGAACGACATCGGTGGCATTCCGGTTATTGATCAGTGCGTCGAGAAATACATGCTGGACGAGCCAACCTTGCGTGAGTTTGTTGACATGCGACGCGTGTCCGACGGTGATGAAGCCGCACTGGCAAAGATTCGCATGGCCTTGTCGAAGCTGGCATTGTCATCGCCGCGTTATCAGTGCCAGGAATGCGGTTTCTCAAGCCAGAAACTGTTGTGGCAATGCCCGAGTTGCCGCAGTTGGGAAACACAACGTCCGGCGTCACGGGTCCAGTTTGATACCGTGCTGCAGCACAGCATTACGGGCCCGTAGGAGCCCGCCATGCGGGCGATCCCCGGCCTGATCGCTACGATCACCCGTATTTCCACGGCAAGCGCCCAGTTTTGACCTGGGCAACATCACGAAGATCACAATATTCTGCTCCTTGCCGCATACCGGCGGCGTCATCATCGATATAAGGAGCGCATAGATGAAATTTCTCAGCAGAACGCTGCCGCTTGCCGCAGCTCTTTTCCCATTGCTGTGCTGGGCTGGCCCTGTCAACGTCAATACGGCAGACGCCGAAACGATCTCGGCCGAGCTCAAGGGCATCGGTTTGTCAAAAGCCAATGCGATCGTGGAGTACCGCAAAAAGCACGGGCCGTTCAAGAACGCCGACGAGTTATCGCTTGTGAAAGGTATTGGCGAGCGTACGGTCGAAATGAATCGGTCCGACATTCGCGTCGGCTCCGACAAGAAGTAGGAGTATTTCGCGTTAGGCCGAAAGTGGCCGCACCGGCTTTTGCTGGTGCGGCCCGTTTGCGCATACCAACGTGAACGGAGTCATAACGTTGTCCCACTGAATTGGATATCATGCAACTCAGTAGTTGACTCCGGAGCGACCCATTGGCCCAAAAAGTTCGAGCAGCCGTCTTTCCCGTGGCTGGCCGCGGCACCCGATTCCTGCCAGCGACCAAGGCAAGCCCGAAGGAAATGCTGCCCATTGTCGACAAACCACTGATTCAGTACGCAGTCGAAGAGGCGGTGCAGGCCGGTGCGACCAAGCTTGTTTTCATTACCGGCAGTTCCAAGCGAGCGATCGAGGATCATTTCGATACGGATCCCGAACTTGAGCGGGCGCTGACCGAGTCGGGAAAAGGCGAACTCCTGAAATCAATCCAGGATATCGTTCCGGACGGGGTGTCCTGTATTTATATTCGCCAGGGGGAGCCACTAGGCCTGGGCCATGCAGTCTTGTGCGCAAGGCCGGCGGTGGGCGACGAGCCTTTTTTCGTACACCTGGCGGACGATCTGATCGCTGGTAGCCCTGGCTGCCTGCAGCAAATGGCCGCCGAAAATGCCGACCATGGCGGTAGCGTCGTCGCGGTTGAGATGATACCCCCGGAAAACACGTCGAGTTATGGCATTGTAGCCATTGACACCAACGACCGTGACCGGATAACGCGAATCGTTGAAAAACCGGATCCGGCTGAGGCGCCATCGAATTTGGCGGTCGTCGGCCGATACCTGCTTGCACCGGCGATATTCGACAAACTCGAAAGGATTGGCCGGGGAGCGGGAGGCGAGATTCAGCTTACCGACGGAATTGCAGAGCTACTGGAAGCATCGCCGGTCTATGCGTATTCATTCGATGGAGTTCGCTACGACTGCGGCAGCAAGCTTGGGTACCTGCAAGCAACCGTTGCCTACGGTCTGGAGCACCCGGACACGGGCGCCAGCTTCCGCAAGCATTTGCGACAGGTACTCGCGGATTCGTCTCGCTAGACAACGTTAATCGTGTCTTGGGTGATCGGACCCGATTTCCTCAAGCGCTTTCCTGCAACGGTTAATCACAGTCCAGGTGGTCAGAGCCGCGACGGCGGCGAGGACGATGTTCATCCACCATCCGGTCTCAACTCCGACTCCCAGCAGCAGCGCGAGTAATCCGAATACGAACGCTCGGTCGCTTTTGCCCATCGGACCATCGTAACGTCGGCTGGCTCCGATCTGAATGGCGACGACACCGGCCATCTCGCTAAAAATGGCAAGCAATACCACTGTGATCACGAGTGCGGGCGAAAGCCCGGGCACGAAAGCGAACGGCAGATAGAGCGCAGTATCTGAAACGACGTCTCCCATTTCATTCAATACACCACCAAGCGCGCTTTTCATGTCGTGTTCGCGCGCCAGCATGCCATCGATGGCGTTCAGCGCCATGCGCAGAAACAGCCAAACGGGTATCAGGCAGGCCGCCCACGAACTCGTTGGAAACATGGCAAATAGCCCGCCTACAATCAGGGATATCAGTAGCGCCGCGACTGTGACCTGGTTCGCCGTTACTCCGGCACTCGCGAGCAACCTGCAGGTTGGTCGCAGAAGGCTCTGAAACGCGGGTTTCAGGTCGTAGATCGTCATGGCCTGGTGCTCCCCAACTTATTAACGCGCTTTTCAAGATCGCCGCAGATTGCTTTTACCGACTCCGTGGTTTTGTCGAGATGTGCATAGGTCAATGGCGTACCTAACCGGAGCCGCAAGCGGCGGGGTCTCGGAAACGCCTTGCCCTTGGGCCAGGCATCCACGCCGCCCGTCAGGTGGCACGGTATGACCGGCAAGTCGGTACCGACAACGAGCCGGCCAATACCCGAGCGAAATCGGGCCATTTCGCCTGTTGTGGTGCGCGTTCCTTCGGGGAAAATTATCAGCACATTGCCTTCGTTCTTCAATAGCTCCGAGCATACGGTCAGGCTTTCGGCGCCTTTCACTTTGCGGTCGAATGGCAAGGCATTGATCAATATCGCCGACACGGCGCTTCGAGGCAGGCTTGAGAAAAAGTAGTCGGCAGCAGCCGCCGGGAAAGTCCGATGAATTTGCCGCAACGGAACTGAGCAAAGCAGACATAGTGTGTCCAGATGACTGGTGTGATTGCAGACCAGAATGTAGGAACCTGTGTCGGGAAGGTTGCCGCGACCCTTAACTTGCATGCGGTGGTAAGTTCGCATCCAGCCCCGAAGTAGCAAGGCAGTGATGGTGCGGATTGCGTACGAGAGCATGCGGGGTTCGCGTGGAAAGCTCCGCAAGGTTTCAGCCATCGTGGCGTCGATGTCGGGAGATGGCCTGTATTCCCACTCATTCATAACTTATCGCTCAGGCCATGCCGTGGAACCAGCGAACCATGTGAAAAAAGATCGGCGCTACAAAAATCATGCTGTCGACGCGATCCAGTATTCCGCCATGCCCCTGAATGACGGAACCCATGTCCTTGATGCCGATGTCGCGCTTTATGTAGCTAATGACGAGGTCGCCGAGCTGGCCGCCGACGCCGATGATCAAGCCTGTCAGGATAAGGTCCAGCGTGTTGAAATGCGGGAACGAAAACGACAGCAGCCAGGGCATCAACATCGAGACCGCAACCGCTCCGAGTGAGCCCTCCAGAGTTTTGTTCGGGCTGATATTTTCGCGCAGCTTGCGCTTGCCGAATAGTTTGCCGAACGTAAAGGCGGCGATGTCGTTGATCTCGACGGCGAAAACCAGGTACAAAAGGTATCCATATGCATGTGGCGTGTTGGCCAAAAAACCGAGGTGGCTGAACATCCAGCCGAAATAGACGAATCCGACAATCGCCAGGGCAACTTGCTGCAGCTGGCCTTTTGACCGATTTCGCAGAATGGGGACGAGAAGAATGGCACCAATGACGTACACCGGCAGGGCCATGAACATGCCGTACCAGCCCGGGCCCTCCAGTCGCGGATCAGAAACATACGAGATTACGCCGAGGATGCCGATTCCGGCGTAAACGGTGCCAGTCAGCAACCAGTCGGCGTACAAGCCGGTTGCGCGTGCGTACTCACGAAAACCAAATAACGCCAGCAGCGTAATGCCGAGGATCGTGGCCGATCTACCCAGGAAAATGGTACCGACGACGATTGGAATCATAAGCAGCCAACCGCGGTACGTTGCCCACACTGACGTAACATTTTTTCCGAGAACGGTCATGACCGCCAGCAGGAAACCGGCCGTCGCAAGCAGGCCGCCGACAATTGCGAGATAAGTCAGAAAAATCGGGCTGCCAAGCGCTGAGTTTATTGACACCGTTATTTCCCCATCAGGTACATGCCGAGTACCAGCAAACCCATGCCGCCGATATTGACGGCCTTGATTGGCGTCTCGTAAGCCAGGAGTGCAATAAGCGCGGCCCAGATGAATGTAGTTGCATAAATCGGGTACAAGACTGTCAGCGATCCGCCTTTTTTGAAGGCCGCGACAAAAAGCACCATTACTGCAACATAGCAGACGATGCCGGACAAGAGTCGGGGGTTAAACAGGTAGCTTGCGACTGAACCTCCCGCGATGTCGGCGCCGGATTTGTACAAAAACTGGCCGAGCGCACCGAGAAGAGAGGCAAGGAGGAAAAACACTATGGAAATGGCGGGCGTGGTCATCAATACACTCGAAGTGAGTCTGGCTTGTGTTGATCACAGGATGCCCCTGTTTCCTGGCCAAAACATGAGGATTTCTTGTTTTTTGGCCTATGGATTCATGATGACCCCGTGTCGCGCTGAACCGCCGACCACCATGTACAGGTGGCTGCCGACACGAACTTCTCCCACGACGCGATTCCGCCATTTCGCTTCGTTTCCGGCAAATATCTGGTCGACCGATCTTTCATTTACGAGCACGACGGAGTCGGGGTACTCCTGAAAGAATTGCTCGATCTCGGCCGAACTGGCGAGCAAGTCGACCATGGCGCCAGTGTAGTAGCTGAAGCCGCCACGCCGGGCGATGCCATTCTGGTCTACCATTCCGAAGTGCGTTTCATCACCAATCTGATCGCTTATCCATTCGCTTTGTGGCGCATACGTTTTGGTTGGGGCGAATGCCGGCATCACAAACGCCAGAATGACGACATACAAGGCAATTTGAGTGCCCCCGATTCGTACGAGCGATGCGCGCGCGTCGTTGCGTTGATGTGCCCGCCAGATCGCGATGCCTGACGCAAGAAATATAAAGCCCAAAAACAGCAGTGGCCAGCGGATATTTTCCGAGAGTTGAACCTCCTGACTGTTCAGGTCAAGACTCGAAACGATCGAGCCGAATTTTGCCGTGATAGCAAACAGCGTGACGGCCAATGTGGCGTAGAAAACTGCCAATACCAATGAATAGATACGCACCGGGCGGGATCCCGATACCGGGCTGTCCGCGCCGACGTTGGTCCGGCCCACCGATGCAAGCCAGGGCCCAATCAAGAGCGCAACCGCCGGATAAGCTGGCAACATATACAATTGCCGCTTGGTTGCGGCGATTGTCAGGAACACAAAAAAAGTACCAAACCACCAGAGGGCCAACTGAATCCTGGGGTCGCGCCAGCGATCCGAACGAACAAGCCACAGGATCGCAGCAGGAAACAGCCAGGACCAGGGTGCGAAATCCATCCAGAAATTTCGCAAGTAATAAAACCACGGTTGCGCGTGCCCACGATGTTCGCTGGTCAGGAAGCGCTCGAGGTTCTGCGCGTAAAACTCGTACAGCATGCTGTCCCAACCCATCGCGTCCGAGGTTGCCGCAAACCACGGCAGATATACTCCTATTGCAATCAGAGAAAGCGGCGCAAGTTCAAAAACATGCCGCCATTGACGTTGCGTTCCGAGCCACAGGACGAGCACCAGACCTGGCAGTAGCAAACCCAGCGGCCCCTTGGCGAGCATGGCCAGTCCGAAAAAGGCGAACGCCACGGCGCGCAACACGAGCCGCGGTCGCTCGCCCACGCCTTCCGCGTAAATCGTCATACCGGCGGTGATCATAAGCGTGAACAGTACATCCGGCCGATAACTGTTTGCCTCGTAGACGAAAGACAAAAAGGTTAACAAAGCAAAGCCCGCCCACAGTCCCGTTCTCTCGTCGAACCAGCGTTTACCTGCGAACCCGACAATGACTACGGTGATGATTGCCGCCAACGCATTCGGCAAGCGAAGCGAAAATGCCGACATTCCATTGAACACGTGCGATGAAATGGTTCCGGCCCAATAAATCATCGGCGGATAGTCGACCCATATCTCACCCATGCGACGGGGCGAAATCCAGTCACCGCTAAGATACATCGACCGGGCCACCTCGGCGATATCGAGTTCGTCGGGATACCACAAGTCACGCAATCCGAGAAACGCGACGTACAGCAACGCCCCCAGAACCAAGAGAAGAATTGTGCGGTGCTTTACCGCGAAGTCAGGCAGATTTGAAAAATTCATGTGCGCTACGACGCTCCGACGGCAGTCATCAAATGCGGCGCATAGTACCATCGAACGTTGACGATTCACGACAGGCAGACCTCCTGTACGGCGGCGGAAATTGTTATTATCTGCGCGCTCATCAAAACGGACATCAGAAACTTGAAGTCAGAACCACGTGAACCACTACCGGACGATACGCATTGGGAGGGCGTTTCCTCGCTGATCGGCCGGCTGCAGTCTGAATGTCTGGTTGCCTGCCCCCGCGACATGGCCGCGTGCAAGAATTTGCTGGAGTATTGCCAGCGTAATCAGCTTTCGGTTTGTCCGCGGGGTGGCGGATACAGTTACGGCGACATTATTCTGAATGACCAGAATCTGATTCTCGATATGTCGAAAATGGATCGCATCATCGACTTTGACGAGGATAGCGGTCAAATGATTGCCGGGCCTGGCGTCCGGCTAATTGACATTTTTCGTGCCGTGTTGCCGCTGCGATTTGCGCTGGCATCGGTACCATCGGAGTCAACAATCACCGTTGCCGGCGCGATCGGTACTAACGTGAACGGCAAAGACGGATGGCGCATGGGAAATTTTGGCGACCAGGTTGTGAGCCTTAAAATGATGCTCGCGTCTGGAGAAGTGATCAATATCGATCGCGTCTCGGAGCCTGAACTTTTTCGTGCCGTCATAGGTGGCATGGGCCTGCTCGGAATCATTGTCGAAGCGACTCTACAGCTACGCAGAATTCCTTCGCCCTTCCTGGAGATTTCAAGGGTGCCGGTTCGAAACGTGGATGAATTACTTGAGCATCTGGAATGGGTGGAGGCGAATAGCGATTTCGCGGTGGTGTGGCTGGATACCTGCGCAAGCGGGGCCAAACTAGGTCGTGCCGTTGTACATGCGACTAAATGGGTCGAGCGCGATGCCACGACGGATGAACTCCGAGACCAGGTCGCGGCGAGTCTTGGAAGACTGGAGGTACGCCTCCGGCAGGCGAAATTGTTGAGCCCGATAACAGCAATCATTGTCAGGTTGATGCTGCACATTCAGAAAATCTCGGTGCGTCTGTTCAACGACCTCTACTTCTCTTACAGCCGGCTTCGGCATCGTTTACGTTCGGCAGACAATGTCGAGGGCTTCTTGCGCTACACGTTCGACGCGAGTTTCATTATTCCATCCGCGAACGTGGTCTGTGGACCCCGCGGTTACACCATTCAATTGACGTTTCCGCGAACTAAAGCGCGAGAGGCAATTACCGAGGTAGTGAAACTGTGCCAGGCAGCCCCGTGTTTGCCGGCGAAATTGATCATGCGCATTCACCGCCAGGACGATCACCTGATTTCGTTTTCAGAAGATGGCTATAGCCTGAATTTGGAGCTGCATCCGAAAAAACGGCATGTAAAGCGAATGAGCATTTTTGTCGATGACCTCATTGAGTGCGTCATCCGGCACGGGGGCAAGGTGCATCTGGCAAAAGATCACATACTGAACCGCGACCAGTTTCGGAGGCTTTTTCCGAAATACGTCGAATTTCTACTGATTAAACGGCGCCTCGATCCACATGAGCTGTTTCAATCTGACATGTATCGGCGGCTAATTCGCGGCTCGGCGAATTCGGAATCGGAATCAACGGGGTCGTCGACTTAGGTAGTCTGAGCCGCGTCCAATTATTCGATGACCGACGCGACTTTCGCGGCCACCACATCAATTTGCCTGCCTGACATTCCGGGATGGGCTGGCAAGTGCAGTGCTTCGCGTTCGGCTCGCGCCGCATTTGGAAACTCTCCGCCACTTTCAAACATGCGACTGCAGTCGCGCATGTAGAGATGCTTTGTATCGACGCCTTTTCTCAAAAGTTTCGCGGCCACGTCTCGAATGTCCGGCATCAGCGCCGTGACCAGCATGTAATTTGCTTCAACATCCGGTCCGGCGGGTTCCTGAAAATCCACGCGATCGCGAAGCTGGCCAACAAGGCGTTGCGCGTTCGATTTTCGGCGGTCGTTCAGATCTCCGGCATCCTGCATCTGAATCAAGCCCAGGTGCGCCTGAAAGTTCGTGTAGCGCCCCATCTTGCCGGCCATCGAAACTTCGTCGCCATGGTAGCCGGAGGCAAACCGATCGTCTCCATCCCGACCTTTCGGCGCCAGGCGAAGTGCCGGGTATACGCCAAGGTTAAATAGCAGCGGATTGGTTACCGCCGCCTCGAAACTCGTCTTTAGCAAACGCTTCGCAAGCCAGCGCATGCCGTTTCGCGGCTCCTGGCTGCCCGCTTCGCGCACACGATTGCCGAGTTCGGTGTCCTGAACCGTGACCATGCCGCCCCCCATCGTGTTGATCACCTTGGAGGTTTCGAAACTGAAGCAACCGGCATCGCCGAATGTACCAACCTTTTGTGCGCCGACCGACGCACCGAAACAATGCGCACAATCCTCGATCAGCGCGGCCGAATTCGCCTTGCTGGTCTCAGCGATTGCCTGAATCTGACAGGGAACACCGTACAAGTGGGTGGCAATGACTGCCTGCGTACGTTCGGATATCGATGCCGCCAGTGCGTCCGGGTCCATGCCAAGCGTCTGCATCTCGCAATCGACGAACTTCAGGTCATAGCCCAATGATTTCACAAGGAATGGAACGATCGGGTAGCCGAATGCAGAACAAATTACTTCACCGCCAGCCTCGAGGTTCAGCCCTCCGAACAAGAAGCGAAAACCGGCGCGTCCCGATGGCACGGCGACCGCATCTGCGGCGCCGATGGCCTCTGCAAACGCTTTTTCGAAACGAGCGATTTTCGGGCCTTCCCAGAGAGTCCCTTGCAACAAGCCTTTGATCGCGCTGAGCCAGGCGGTTTTTGGTAGTCGGATGCGTTGTCTGGGTACGGCCACTGTCGGTGCGCTCCATGGGTGGGGCAGGTTGCTTGGGCGCAATGTATGCAATCGGCGCCGAGCATGCAATCGCTCCCTGTCGTATTGTTTGCACCCGGGTTTGACACCATCCATACCCAGTCATTAGGATTCGCCGCCTAGTTCGTTCAGTGGTCACCCCGAGCAGCTGTTTGCGGGGTTTCCGAATTCCCACCGAGACAAGCTGATACCGCCAAACCCCGGACAATGCGAGCAAGAATAATAAAATACACCAGGCTGACGGCCTTCGTTCTGCTTGCGGTCGTTACCTTGTACGGCATCTATAGCTTTGTGACGGGCGACTGGTCGACCGTGATCAGCTATTGGCGGGACAATATAGCGATTATCCCGCTGCTGATCGGATTCTCGTTGCTGGATGTGGTCATGGAGTCAATTGGCTGGATGTGGGTCTATCATCGATTCCAGATCCGGGCACTCGACCGCGGTGGCTTTGCAGTCTATATGTCGGGTCGGGCGGGCCTGCTTCTGCCTGCACAGCTGGGGCGCCTTATTCGTCCGGATGCCATGGCTAAATTGAAGCGTGCGCCCCTTGCCGACTGCCTGAAAGCGGAAGCTGTGGTATTCGTGCTGGACGCGATATCCGTTGTTGCCCTGCTCGGCGCCTTATTCGTTTACAAGATATTCCCATTGGCAGCAGTGCCTGCCGCGATTGCCGGGATCGGAATCGCAGTGTTTCTCGGAAATCGAATCGCCGGGATGCTGACCCACACGCGCATGAATATGCCCGCCGCATTCTGGTGGGCCTGGCCGACGATTTTCATCATCGGTATCAATATGGGCGGGTGGATTGCGCATGGCCTGGCGTTGCATGTTGTTGTCGTCGACATGCCGGGCGACATGACGCTGTGGGATTCCCTGTTCGTTGCGCCAGGGTCCGCGGTACTCGGCGTCAGCACGGGATTGCCCGGTGGGCTCGGCGCCACCGAGGGCATCATTGGTGCGACACTGAGTTTGCGCAGAGTCCCAATGGAACATCTCGCAATTGCGATTGCCGCTTTTCGACTAATAACGTTCTGGATGTGGATTCCGATTGGCTGGCTGGCGCTCGCGATAGTGAACCGCCGCATATCGCGTCCAGTCACGCCCGAATCTGCGGCCAGAATCTCGGAAAGCGAATTGATGAAATGACAAAGCGCTACCCGTTCACGTTGATCAAGGAGAAGCTTGCCGCCCGGCACGGCCAGGCGCTGGATTTTGCGATCGGTTCCCGGCAGATCCCGCTTCCGGACGAGGTCGATAGCTGGGTGCGACAGCATGCGGACTTTGCGTTGCGACCGGGCGGCCGGGTCGAGGTTGAGGAATTCAAGTCCGCCGCGTCGGCTCTCCTGCTGCGCGAGTACGGCGTAAATATCGCGGCATCAAATATTCTGCCTGCGCCTGGCGGTCGCGCCGCGATGAGCGCCTTCGTCGCCTGTGCACTTGAGCCGGGAGAATCGGTCATGGTCACCGAACCCGGATACCCGGCATTTGCTCGCCTGGCAGCGCACCGGCACGCGAAAGTTCACGAGGCGGTCCTCAACGCCGACCGCGATTTCGTACCGGATTTTTCTGCAGCGCTGGACGGTGAAAAGGAACCGCCCCGGGTCATTGCGCTGAATTATCCCAACAATCCGACTGGCGCAACGCTCACGTCGGCTACGGTAGCCGCGGTTCGCGACGTCGCCGGCGCCAGAACGATCGTATTCAATGACGCCACTTATGGCCCGCTTGTTTACGATAGGAAACCAAAATCATTGATGAGTGACGGCGCATTTGAAGGTTCGCAACTCGAGCGCGTAGAGCTGCACTCGGTTGGAAAGTTATTTCCGCTCGGACCTATCGCGCTTTCATTCCTTGCGGGATCCGATGAGAGCATGCGAAGCGTTTCAACGTACAGCGAATTCGCCTGGTCGCCCCCGAGCAAACTGCAGCTCAAAGCGACGACGATGTGCCTGAATGATTCTGCACGGATGCAGGAGTTGCGGGCATTTTTTCCGGAGCAGCTTGAGAATTTGAGTCGGGTACTCGGCGAAATTGGCTTTCAACCATACCCGGCGCCGGCGGGTATCTACACGCTTTGCAAACTTCCGCCGAAAATTGCGGGCGAAACTGTCAACTCCGCTGAAGACGCAGCCACTCGACTAATGGATGAGTTTGATCTCGCTGTTGTTCCCTGGGATACGCCGCAGCAAAGCTACCTGCGATTCTCTTCGCTATATCGCGCTGAAGATCTTGAGCGCTTGTCGGGTTTGCGCGAACAACTTCAAATAATCTGAGCCTGCTCCACCGTTCGGCGTTGCTCAAAAACGCGGCAGACAGTATCGAACACTTCATCGACCGCGATGTGCTGCATGCAGAGATTATTCGTGCATGTCGTTACGCGCTGATTAAACGCATTTACACACGGGCTGCACGCAAGACCTGCCCAGATAATATGGCTTCGCGGAGTTTGCGCGCCAAAGATCGCCGGCGTTTCCGGACCGAACAGCGTGACGACATCAATTGATGTCAAACTCGCATAATGTGCAGGCCCGCTGTCGTTGGTGACCAGGATCTCGGCGAGATCATATAGAACAAAAAGCTGGCGCAGCGTGGTGTGTCCGCCGAGACTTACGCAACGTTCTGAATCGACCTGTGCGGCCAGGTACTCGGCTTCCATTCGCTCTTCGGGTGATCCGGTGAATGCGACATAGATATCCGGGTATCGATCGAGTAGTTTTTTCGCCATCTCAACGTATCGGTCCGCAGACCATCGCCGCAATGGCAAAAGATCGCCGGAGTTGGCGTTCATCAGGATCAGCGGCGGTACAACGTCTTTGCGCAGCAGCTTCTTTAGCAGGCCCTCGACCTCAGCGGTTTCAACCGCCTGCGGTATAAACGCGGCTTCAGCCGCCTTCCAATCGGGCTTGAAGTCCATCGCGGGCAATTCGTCGGCATCGATCGCCGAGGCCTCGATAAGTACCCGATAAATCTGGCTCGCGTGCAGGGTGAGGTTGTACGCGATTCTGTGCGTCATCAGATCACCGCGGTATCCCGCCTCGCCGGCGAAGGAATGAAACCCGATACGTCGCTTCGCGCCACTCAAATACGTCAGGGCGCCCGAAAACCGGGAGAAGAATTCGAAGTCGACTGCGGTATCGATTTTTTCCCGCCGCATCCGCCAGATTGCACGGATTGTGTCCAGCGCGATAACAAAAATATTGCCGCTCCTGATTGTAATTATGTTGTTCGCCGGAAGTACGTCGAGGATGCTTAGAATGAAACGGTTTTCCGCGAATACGGCCATGAAAACGTTGTCTCGGCCGACCATTTCGGTGGCTCGCCGCAGCGCGGGTTCCGCGATTACGGTAGCGCCTTGTTCAACGAGTTTGACGACAAGAATGCGTCGCGGCGGGCCGGCAGGTTTGCGGCGCAGGACATCGGCTGATTTGCGAAAAATCGTCAAAACCGCGGACATCGCCGAGCCTACCCAGCGGTCCAAAAAACGCATGCTATTTACTTTCATTATTGCTCTGCTTGTCCCGAGGTCAGCGCCGCGTGGTTGAGGCGGCCATAGTTTTCCCTATATTCCCCGGCTATTCAACGCAATTTGAATGCCGTTTGTTGAGCCAGGGCAGGCAAGGGCGTTGCAGTGGGCCAGTCGAACCACGCGAAAGTCCGCCTTTCACGCGGATAGCGGCTATTCAAGTAATGGCGCTTTGTCTCTTCGGCGCCATATTCTTGCTCGTGTACCCGCTAAGCATGATTTGGCCATCCGGTTGGGTCTGGCATGGAGGTGAAGGCGTCTATTATTTTCAGATGATCGTGGGTGTTTACGCCGTTCTTGGAATATTCCTAGTCATTGCCGCAAACAATCCGAAAGCGCACCGAAGTCTGATTTCCTTTACCGTTTGGTCGAGTGCCGTCCATGCGTTGGTCATGGCAACGCAAGCAATCCGTGATCCGAGCGAATATGGCCATCTGGTCGGAGATGTACCGGCATTGTTATTCGTCGCCGTGGTACTCGGATATCTGGCGCCGAAAAGAGCCGATACATCGTAAGCAATGTGCCGCGCCGAGCTGCGGTAATCGGGCACAAGACATACTTGATGGCGGTGTCGATGCCAATATCGGTGAAATCGCCGGCGAACTTGCCAATCTGATCACTAATCCCTCGGCCGAGGGATTTTATCCGCAGTAAAAATTTCCCCGTTAAGTCACCGCTGCCCTGAATGGTGAGGGCCTTGGGTGGCCGTGAGCAGCGAAGGATTACCATCGCGATCGGCTCTAACCTGAACAACGAGTACGGCCTGTGGTATGAAACCGACCAATCCGATTGGCATCAGAAACACACCTGCTTCCGATCAGCAGTAAAACTGTACGCTCGAAGGGCGAGGATTAGCATGTTCGAACTAAAAGGAATTCTGAACAGGCAGTGCAGAATTCGAGTAGTGCGATGGGTATGGTCGGTATTGTTTGTTCTATTTTCACAATTGGTGTGGGCCGGCCAAAATCCTGATGGCAAAGAATCGGAAATACGTCCGGAGACGACTGACGAGGAGGCACTGGATACCTCGTTAATTGAGGCGCAAGGAGCGACGATTGGTAAGGTATTTATAGACAATGAAAACATTTTCGACCTGACAGATTCAGCGGAAAATTCGCTTTTTTATCGATTCGCAAACAAAGCCCACATAAAAACGCGGCCGAACCTGGTTCGTCAGCAGATCTTACTCAAGCCTGGCGATACCTATTCGCAACAGCTTGTCGATGAGTCCGAACGTATTTTGCGCAGCAATCGATATATTCAGGAGGCGATGATCGAACCGATCCGCTATGAAGATGGGGTGGTCGATGTCCGGGTTCTGACGAATGACGTCTGGACGTTGAACCCGTCGATTTCCTTTGGTCGAAAAGGCGGCGCGAACACCGGTGGAGTAGGGATTAAGGAGGGCAACCTGTTTGGTACCGGGATCGAGGTCGGCGCGAGTTACAAATCGGGAGTCGATCGTGACTCGAAGAGTTTTTTCTTCCGGGATCAGCATCTGGGGTCGAGCTGGGTTGGGCTGAAGTTGGCGTACGCGAACAACAGCGATGGACGCACCCGCGCTATTGGCGTGGATCGGCCTTTCTTCTCCCTTGATTCCCGACGAGCCGGGGGTGTCGCCCTGGTCGATGACGATCGTGTCGATCCGCTCTATGAGAGTGGTGAAGTAGCTTCCGAGTTCAGGCACCAAATAAAGTCATATGAGTCCTACGGCGGATGGTCCAGCGGTATGCGCGATGGCTGGACACGCCGATACACTGCCGGCGTCGGTTATAACGAGGATCTGTTTTCGGCCACAATGAATAGCGATGTGCCGTCGTTGGTCATTCCAGACAATAGGAAATTTGTTTATCCGTTCATAGGCCTCGAAATTATTCAGGACAGATACCAGGCAACAAAAAATCAGGACCAAATGAACCGTACAGAGGACCGGTTCCTGGGCAGACGATTCAGGGCGAAGGTGGGTTTCGCCAGCAGTTCGTTCGGGTCCACTAATGACGCCTGGCTTTTGTCAGCAAGTGCGCAGCAGGGATTCGGTAATTTGAACGCAAAGTCCCTGTTTCTGGAGAGCAATTTTGCCACGAGACTAGAGAATAATGGCGCGCGGAACCTCATTCTAGATGGCAGCGCAAAATACTACAGTCGACAGTCCGCGAAGCGACTCTTGTACATTGGGCTTGCCGGGACGTTTGGGCGCAATCTGGATGTGGACAGGCAGATCTTGCTCGGCGGTGACAACGGTTTGCGTGGTTATCCATTGCGTTACCAAAGTGGCGACAAGAGGCTGCTGTTCACCATTGAACAACGCTTTTTCAGCGATTGGTATCCGTTCCATCTGTTCAACGTTGGCGGTGCCGTTTTTTTTGATGTTGGACGAACCTGGGGCAGCGATGCGTTAAATAGTAAAAGCCTCGGAACGCTAAGGGATGTTGGAGTTGGACTACGAATAGGTAGCACCCGCTCAGGCAATGGGCGTGTAATGCACATAGATTTGGCATTTCCATTGGATGGTGATGGCAGCATCAAAAATGTTCAGTTGTTGGTGGAGGCAAAGCGAAGCTTCTAGATATAAAGTCCGAAGCCTGTAATGATTGGCAAAAATAAGAGAACAGATCCTATGTTTATCGTACTTCTTAAATTTTCTGCCAACAAAGGCCAGGCTAGCCAATTCATGGACGGCCACAAAGAATGGATTAGACGCGGATTTGATGACGGCGTATTTTTATTGGCCGGCAGCCTTCAGCCTAATTCGGGCGGTGGGATTGTGGCACATGATACGTCGCTATCAGATCTTCAAAGCAGGGTGAACGGTGATCCGTTTGTGGCAGAAAATGTCGTAAGCGCGGAAATTCTTGAAATCACGCCATCGAAGGCCGATGAGCGGCTAAGATTTCTGCTTGATTGAATAAGCTTTCATCCTTATGACATTCAAACTTTCTGAATTGGCCAGCATTGCCGAAATCGTTGGTGCCTTCGCCGTGGTGATCTCACTTGTCTATGTAGGCATTCAGGTTAACGATAGTACCGGCGCCGTCCGGTCTGCTGCCGCAAATGATGCCAATGTAGCGGTGCAGAGTTGGTATCAGGAAATAGGGTCAGACCAGCAGACCAGTGAACTCTTTTATAATGCGTTGACAAGCGAAGAAGCTCTCTCAAACCAGGAAGAATTTCAGTTTTTGATGATGTTTCATGGGATTTTCCTGGCACTACAGAACAGTTATTTGCTGGCTGAGGAAGGCACAATAGACATTGAACTTCGTGAGGGCTTAACTAGCGTAGTTCTCGGGGTGAAAGACCTGCCAGGCACGAAACGCTATTGGCGACAAAGAAGGAGCTACTTACACTCGGAGTTTGCCGATTACGTCGATCGAATATTTAAGCGAGAGTCTGACGTTTCAGTCGATATCTATCGAATTCCGGTAGCCGACCCGGAAAACGAATAGAAAATGAGTTGAACGTACGTTTCTCTCCTTTTCAACAGAATAGAACCCATAAGTATCCATGCTGAACTTGTATCGTGGCGCGTTAGCCGTAATTGGCCTATCGGCACTTTATGCCGGAGCCCTCAACTCAATTCTTGCTTCGGACGTTGTTGAGAAGTTTTACGGAGTTCAGTTATTAGATACTCAGGTTTCCACTGCGGTAGATGTGCAGGTTCGCATTTTAGCCGGGATGTGGACGGCAATCGGCCTCTTTGTACTGTACTCGTTGCCGCATTTTTCCAAACATATCGTTGCACTCTACTTTGTGTTCTTGGGGTTTGCTCTCAGTTCGATCGGGGAGTTTGCTTCGGCCGCAATTCTGGGAAATGCTCTTGACGCACTTCCGAAAATGCTGGCTCAGGTTGGGGTATATCTGGGCATGTCGGTGTGGGGCCATTTCGCGGCCAAGCGTCAAACAAAGACTATTTAACGGTTCGTTGAATACACTCTCAGATGCGAACCCGTCCAAACTTCGTACGAATGAAATGCGTTAGCATGACGGCTGTTGATCCTTTGCCGTTCATAAGCCCGTATTTCCCGCCTTTAAATAATCCCAAATATTTGGAGTCCGCATGAGTAAGTCAGTCTCGTTTGAATCGATCAACGATGACAATGTCCATGACATTTATGAATACATATTTGCGCCCTGGGTAAAAGCAATGGGCCTTACGGATATCCAAGCCGGGAACGGCAGGGCAACCGCGATTCTTCCTCAAAACGGTGAGCTTCAGTGGGCGAACGGTGCTATTTGTGGTCAGGCGATCATGTCTGCCGTGGATACGATCGTATCCTTAGCCATTCACACGGGCGAAAAACCATCGAAAGGCACTGCGAGTCAGAATACGCAGTTTTTGCGCCGCGCTGCCGGCGACGACCTTAGAATTGACGCAGAGGTACTAAAGTTCGGCGCAACGATTGCCTATGCTGAGGCGCGGGTCACATTTGCTGCGAGCGGCGAATTGGTTGCGCACTCAACTGCTGAATT